>NZ_CP157675.1:4030549-4347659 GCF_040105105.1 Polaromonas hydrogenivorans
CGGCTGCCAGACACGCACCCCCATTTCGCGCAGCATGGCGCGCTGGCGTGGGTCGAGGTTCATACTCATGGTGGGAGACTTTTCATCAAAAAACTGACAGGGCCAGGCTCATGACGATGGCATCCTCGCCCCGGGGCGATGCCGCGCTGGCCGGGTAATAGTTGCGGCGCGTGCCGACATGGCGAAAGCCGTGGCTTTCGTAAACCGACCGCGCGCGCGCGTTGCTGACCCGCACTTCCAGCCACAGCCACAGCGCGCCCTGCCCGCGCGACCAGACGCCCAGCGCGTCGAGCATCACCAGCGCCCAGCCCTGGCGCTGCCAGGCCGGCGTCACCGTGATGTTGAGCAGATGCACCTCGTCCACGCCCTTCATGGCGACAAAATAACCCAGCAGCTCGGGACTTTGCGCACTGCCCGCCGTCAGCAGTTGCGCCTGGTAGCCGGCCTGCAGCGAGTCCAGGAAATTGCGCTCGCTCCACGGTTGCGGGTAGGCGCTGTGCTCGACCCGCAGCACCGCCGGCAGCCAGTCGGGCGTCATGGATTCAAAGCGGGCTTCAAGGGGCTGGAAAGCTGCATTCATAAGGCTGTCCGTCAGGTTTGAAGCGGGATAACCGGCGCGGCAAGGGCGGCCTGGGCGTCCGCCTTGAGTTGCGCGCGCTCGTCGGTGGTCTGGGCGACCTTGTCGCGCACATACAGCGGCAGGGCCAGGGCCGCATCCATGCACTGCCCGGCGGCGGCCAGCGCGGGCGCCAGCCGCAGCAGCGCGGTGGCGGTCGGAAACGCTTCAACGCAGGGCAGCGCGGCCAGGCCTGCGGGCAGACGGCCGGCATAGACGCCGAACACATTGCCGGCCAGCAGCCGCGCCGACGCCCCGGGCACCAGGTTTTCGGGCCGAATCAACTCGCAGTCCTTGATGGACATGTACCCGCCGCTCCTGAATTCATAGCTCTGCACATACATCTCGTCCATGCGGGCATCGAGCAGCGCGGTGATGGTGAAAGGCGCATCGCCCGCAGCCACAGCCCCGGCCTGCTGGAAGCGCGCCTCTTCGGCGACGGCCATCAGCGTGTCAACCGGCAGCACCGGAATGCCCGCGCCGTGGTTGGCGCCGAAGGCCAGGCCCTGCGCCACCGCGCAGGCCGTGCGCAGGCCGGTGAACGAACCCGGCCCTCGGCCAAAGGCAATCGCCTCCATCTCGCCCAAGCCCATGCCGGACTCGGCCAGCAGCGCCAGAATCGCCGGGATCAAGGTGGTCGAGGCCTGCGCGCCGCCCGGGCCGCTGTGCTGCCAGACGCGCGCGCCGTCGGTCACGGCGACCGACATGCGGTCGGTGCTGGTGTCAAACGCGAGGAATTTAAGAGGTTTAGGCATCAAATAAGGCTTTTACGCATGCTGATCAAGCGCAAGCAGCTATCAAAATCATAGTCATTCAATCGGCATGCCGCGCCAGCCCGCAAGCGGTCGGCGTCACGCATCCAGCGATTATCCGGCCTGCCAGCGCGCCCGGCCTGCAACCGATAATTGCCGCATGCTTTTCAACCCCTTCCCGACCCGATTCACCGCGCGCCTGGCCGCCGGCCTGCTGGCAGCGTTGGCCAGCCTGGCCGCCGGCGCCCAGGCCCTGCCGCCCGAGGTCGATGCCCTGCTGGCGCGCGCCAGGGTGCCGCGCGAGGCCTTCGCCGCCGTGGTCGTCGATGCCGCGCCGGCGATCAACGGCAAAACCGCGCCGCTGCTCAGCTACCGCGCCGGCAGCGCCATGAACCCGGCCTCGGTCATGAAGCTGGTCACAACCTATGCCGGGCTGGAACTGCTCGGCCCGGCCTACACCTGGAGCACGCCGGTCTATGCCGACGGCCCGGTGGCCAATGGCGTGCTGACCGGCAACCTCATCATCCAGGGCCGGGGCGACCCCAAGCTGGTGATGGAGCGACTGTGGCTGCTGCTGCGCCGGGTGCAGGGCCTGGGCATCAAGACCATCACTGGCGACATCCTGCTCGACCGCAGCGCCTTTGCCGCGTCAACGCAAAACCCCGGCGACTTCGACGGCGAGGCGCTGCGCCCATACAACGTGCAGCCCGATGCGCTGCTGCTCAACTACAAGTCGGTGGTGATGACCTTTTCGCCGAATCCGGGCAGCGGCAGCACCAGCATCAGCTACGACCCGCCGCTCGCCGGCGTGCAGATGCAGGCCAGCGTGCCGCTGTCGGCGGGAAGCAACGGCCGCGCCACCTTGAGCGAATGCGGCGACTACCGGGCGCAGCTCCAGCCCGACTTTGCCGACCCGTTGCGCATGGTCTTTACCGGCAGCTACCCGGCGGCCTGCGGCGAGAAGGTCTGGGCCATCGCCTACCCCGACCCGGCCAGCTATGCGCAGCGGGCGATTGCCGGCCTGTGGCAGGAAATGGGCGGCGCGCTGGGCGGACGGGTCAAGGATGGCGCGGCCCCGCCCGGCCTGGCGCCGGCGTTCGAGATGGAATCGGCAACGCTGGCCGAAATCATCCGCGACATCAACAAGTTCAGCAACAACGTGATGGCACAGCAGCTGTTCCTGACGCTCAGCCTGCAGCGGCCGGGCGGCGCCAGCAACGAGGCCTCGCGCGAGGCGGTGCGCGGCTGGTGGCAGGGCCGTTTTGGTGCGCAGAACGGCGGGCCGGGCAACGCCCCGGACATGCCGGTGCTGGACAACGGTTCGGGCCTGTCGCGGCTGGAACGCGTCACGCCGCAGGGCCTGGCGCGCATGCTGCAGACCGCCTATGTCTCGGGCGCCATGCCCGAGCTGATGGCCTCGCTGCCGATCAGCGGCGTCGATGGCACCTTGAAGCGCAGCCGGTCGCAAGTCTCGCAGGGCTGGGCGCACCTGAAATCGGGCACTTTACGCGACGCCACCGCGCTGGCGGGCTATGTGCACACGCCCAGCGGCCGGCGGCTGGTGGTGGTCGGCATCGTCAACCACGCCAACGCACCGGCGGCGCGGCCGGCGCTCGAAGCGCTGGTGGACTGGGCCGTGAAGGAAGGCAGCCGGTGAACCTGACCGACCTCATCGGCTCGCTGGCCGCATGCCTGACCACCGCGAGCTTCGTGCCGCAGGCCTGGCTCAGCTTCAAGACCCGCGATGTCAGCGGCGTCTCGCTGCAGATGTACAGCGCGTTCACTGTCGGCGTGGCGCTGTGGCTGGCCTATGGCCTGCTGCTGGGCGCCTGGCCGATGGTGATCGCCAACACCCTCACGCTGGCGCTGGCCTTGATGATCCTGGGCATGAAGCTGGCGTATGGCCGGCCACCGGGCCCGCGGCGATCCGCAGCCAAATAACGCGCCCGAACAGGCTTGGGGCACGATTCATGCGTGTCCGCTTTCCGTGTCAAACACCGGAAATGGCTGAATGCGGAAGCGGTTGCGGCATTTTTCCGCCACCTAGGGTTTTCCCACCCCAACAATCTCCTGTTTCTGACGCCTGCACGGCGCCAGCGACGATAGCGCCGTCACGCGCCGACCCGCACATTTAAGGCAATGAACCCGGCTGAACCGGGAACATGCCTTTACGCCCCAACCACTTTTCTGGCTGCGCACATCCTATGTATATCAAAATCGGTTTCGACATCCAGCTTGCCATCACCTCGCCCATGGCGCTCATCTATGTGCTGCATGTGCATCCGTCGCGGCGCGATGACCTGATGGCGCCGGAGGTCGTCATGGTCGAACCCGCCCTGCGGGTGGACGAATACCTGGACGCCTTCGGCAACCAGTGCGGGCGGGTCAATGCGCTGGCCGGTGTCAGCGAGGTGCGCTTTCACAGCGCGTCGGTCATTCGCGACTCGGGCTTGCCTGACGAGGTGAACCTGGCGGCATGGCAGCATGACCCGACCGAGCTTCCGCCCGCAACGCTGCAGTTTTTGCTGCCCAGCCGCTACTGCGAGGTGGACAGCGAACTGCTGCAGTTCGCCTGGAACCAGTTCGGGCAGACGCCGCCGGGCTGGGCGCGGGTGCAGGCGATCTGCGACTTCGTGCACCAGCACATCCGCTTCGACTACAGCGCGGCCCGCGCCACGCGCACCGCCGTCGAAGGCTGGCGCGAAGGGACCGGCGTGTGCCGCGACTTCACGCACCTGGCGGTCACGCTGTGCCGCTGCATGAACATTCCGGCCCGCTACTGCACCGGCTACCTGGGTGACATCGGCATTCCCCCCGTGCCTTACCCGATGGACTTCAGCGCCTGGTTCGAGGTGTTTCTGGGCGGCCGCTGGTACACCTTTGACGCGCGCCACAACACGCCGCGCATCGGGCGCGTGGTGATGGCGCGCGGCCGCGATGCCGGCGACGTGCCGATCTCGATGTGCTTTGGCCCGAACACGCTGAAGAAATTCGAGGTCACGACCTACGAGGTCGATGTGTACGGCAACGCGGTGCAGACGGTGTGAATCCCGGCGACGTGCTCATCATCACCTGCGAGCACGGCGGGCACGAGGTGCCGGCGGACTACGCGCCCCTGTTCGCGGACCATGAAGCCCTGCTGGAGACGCATCGCGGCTGGGATCCGGGTGCGCTGGAACTCGCGCAGCAGATGGCCCAGGCGCTGGATGCGCCGCTGTTCGCGGCCACCACGACCCGCTTGCTGATCGACCTGAACCGCTCGATAGGCCACCGGCAACTGCATTCGGAAGCGACGCGCAGCCTGGCGCGTTCGACCCGGAGCGACATCGCGGCACGCTATTACCGGCCGCACCGCGACGCGGTGGAAACGGAAGTCGCCCGCCGGATTGCCGCAGGCCAGCGCGTGCTGCATGTCGCGTCGCACAGTTTCACGCCCGAACTCCATGGCGTGGTGCGGCAGGCCGACGTGGCCTGGCTGTATGACCCGAGGCGCGCCGGCGAAGGCGTCCTGGCGTCGCGCTGGCTGGGCGCATTGAAGCAGCGCCGGCCCGAACTCAAGCTGCGCCGCAACTACCCGTACGAAGGTAAGGGCGACGGCCTGACCGCGCTGCTGCGCAAGCGCCATGCGCCTGAGCAGTATGTCGGCATTGAACTGGAGGTGAACCAGCGCTTTGTCATCGAGGGCGGCGTGGCGTGGGCCGCGCTGCGCGCCGACATCACGCAGGCGCTGGCCGATGCGCTGGCGCCGGCGGGACGGTGAAGGCAGGCGGCGCCCGGCTTCGGCCATGGCGGATACTCGGAACCCATCAAAACTTTCCGCGAATCGAGCAACCCAATGACCACAGCCCCCGCCTGCCCCCAATGCACGATGGAAAACACCTACCCGGACGGTGAAAACTACGTCTGCGCCGATTGCGGCCACGAGTGGCCCATGGCCGCAGCCGCCCTTGACGCCGACGACAGCGGCGAGGCAGTGGTCAAGGATTCCAACGGCAACGTGCTGGCCGACGGCGACGCCGTGGTGCTGATCAAGGATCTGAAGGTCAAGGGTTCATCGACCACGCTCAAGATGGGCACCAAGGTCAAGAGCATCCGCCTGGTCGGCGGCGACCACGAAGTGGACTGCAAGATGGACGCCGGCAGCTTCATGCTCAAGGCCTGCTTCCTGAAAAAGGTTTGAGACGGGGACAAGTTCCGGATCATGGAAAATCGACCCCCATTCGCGCTATTCGCGTTAACTCACAAAGATACCCATGAACGAAGCCACTTCACTCCCCGCCCTGCCCGACCGCCTGTCCGTTGACCCGCGCAGCCCCCATCACGTCGCCGCCGTGTTCGAGCGTGACGTGGGGATTCTGCTGAACGGCAAGGAGCGCCTGAATGTCGAGGAATACTGCATCAGCGAAGGCTGGATCAAGGTGGCCGCCGGCAAGACGCTGGACCGCAAGGGCCGCCCGCTGCTGATCAAGCTCAAAGGCCAGGTCGAAGCGTTTTACCGCGACGGTGCAAGTTCAGCCCCTTAGCCGCTCCTCGCAGGCTGATTCTTTCAACCCGGCTCACGGCTTGATCGCGATCTTGAGCACCCCGTCGCGCTGGTGTGAAAACAGCTCGTAGGCGGCGACGATGTTCTCCAGCTTGTACTGGTGCGTGACCATCACGCCCAGGTCGATGCGGCCGGATGCCACCACATTCATCAACCGGCGCATGCGTTCCTTGCCGCCGGGGCATAGCGCAGTCCTGATGGTGTGGTCGCCCAGTCCGGCGGCGAAGGCGGACAGGGGGATTTTCAGGTCGCTCGAATACACGCCCAGGCTGGACAGCGTGCCGCCGGGCTTGAGCACGCGCAGCGCCGACTCGAAGGTGGCCTGCGTGCCGAGCGCCTCAATCGACGAATCGGCGCCCCGGCCGCCGGTGAGCTTCATGATTTCATCGACCACGTCGCAGTTGTTGAAGTTGAGCGTCACGTCGGCACCCATTTTTTTCGAAATGCTAAGGCGGTGGTCGTTGCCATCGACGGTGATGATGGTGCTGGCGCCCAGCAGCCGGGCGCCAGCGGTGGCGCACAGTCCAATCGGCCCCTGGGCGAACACCACCACGGTGTCGCCGATTCGGATGTTGGCGTTTTCCGCGCCCTTGAAGCCGGTGGACATGATGTCCGGGCACATCAGCACCTGCTCGTCACTCAGGCCGTCGGGAATCGGCGCCAGATTGGCCTGGGCGTCGGGCACCAGCACGTACTCGGCCTGCGTGCCGTCGATCAGGTTGCCAAAGCGCCAGCCGGCGGTGGCCTTGTAGCCGTGGCAGCCGCACAGCCCCAGGGGAATCAGGTAGCTGCCGTCCTGCGAAGGCGCGCCGTCCTGGGCGGCGTAGGAATTGAAGTTGGGGCAGATGGCGCCGGCAATCACGCGCTGGCCTTCGCTGTAGCCCTGCACCGCGCTACCGAGCTTTTCGATCACGCCCACGGGCTCGTGGCCAATCGTCAGCCCCTTGGCGACGGGGTACTCGCCCTTGAGAATGTGGACGTCGGTGCCGCAGATGGTGGTGGTGGTGATGCGCACCAGGGCATCGTTGGGGCCGACATCCGGGATGCGCTTATCGGCAATCTCGATGCGGCCGGGCTCGACAAACACGGCGGCTTTCATCATGGCGGACATGGACACTCCTTGGGTTGCGGGCGGGGCTCGTGAACCCAGTCTATCGCGCATGGCCGCCGGGCAGGTGGCGCACCCGACCGCATATTGATCAAGGTCAACGCTTTCACGAACTCGCCATTTATAATGAGAACCATTATCATTAAATTTGGGAAGTCAAAATGAAACGCCTGCTGTCCATTGCCCTGTTGTCGTTTGCTGCAACCACTGCTTTTGCCGCCGTCGATGAATTCACACTGACGATCAAGGATCACGCCTTCGAGCCCAAGGAAATCACCCTCCCCGCCGGGAAAAAAATCAAGCTGCTGGTGGTGAACAAGGATGCCACCCCCGCGGAGTTTGAAAGCAAGCCGCTGGGCCGCGAGAAAGTCATTGCGGGCAACTCCACCGGCACGATCAACATTGGCCCCTTGAAGCCTGGCCGCTATCCGTTCGTCGAGGAATACCACGAGAACGATGCCGCCGCGCAAGGCACCATCGTCGTCAATTGACATCCTCCCCTCCCTAAAGGAAGGGGATTCCTACGGTGCTACGCATGAGTTTCTTCGTGCATAGTCACTTCGGTGGGTTCCTGCTTCACCGAGGCTGGTTTCGTCTTGTGCTTGCGCACAAGGCCAGAGCCGTCCTCTCCACAGGCTGCAACGCGGTATCCCCGCGCCAATATGTTCATTGCGCCGACGACATCGGCGTGGTTCTGGTAGCCGCAATCGACGCATTCAAACTTCGCTTGCGTTTGGCGGTTTGCCTTGGCTATGTGCCCGCAGCACGGACAGGTCTGGCTGGTGTAGTGCGCTGGAACGGCAATGAGAATGCCGCCGTTCCAAGCGAGCTTGTACTCCAGTTGCCGCCGGAACTCAAACCAACCCTGATCGAGGATGGCTTTGTTCAGCCCGGACTTGGCTGCTACGTTTTTCCCCGATGCTTCGGTAGTGCCTTTGCTCGACCTGGACATATTGCCAACCTGCAAGTCTTCGATAACGACCATCGCGTGATTTTTGCTGATGGCGCTTGTCTTCTTGTGCAGGAAGTCCTTGCGGGCGTTGCCGATACGGGTGTGGATGTTTTGCACCCTCCTTTTGGCTTTGTGCCAGTTCTTGCTGAATTTGACTTTGCGACTCATGCGCCGTTGGTACTTTTTGAGCCTGTGTTCATGCTTCTTGAAGCTGTTCAGCGGCAGGGCAAAACTGCCGTCACTCATCGTGGCAAAGCGGGCTATGCCTACGTCGATGCCGATGGCGCTGGTGGCCGCTGGAATAGGTTGCTCGACTTCTCGCTCAGTCTGGATGCTGGCAAACCACTTTGCGCCCGACTGACTGATGGTGATGTTTTTGGCCGTGCCAAGAATGTCCCGGCTGTTGCGAAAGCGCATCCATCCGAGTTTGGGCAAGAAGATGCGGCTGTTGGACTGGTCGATCCTGAAGCCTTGCGGGAAACGGAAACTTTCGCCACGGCCTTTCTTTTTGGGACGTGGAAAGTCTGCGCGTTTTTCAAAGAAGTTTTTGAACGCTCGCTCAGAATCTTTAAGCGACTGTTGCAAGGATTGCGAAGGCGACTCCTTGAGCCATTCAAACTCTTTTTTCCACTCAGGAAGGCGGTTCGCCATATCGACGTAACCGATGAATTTGCCGCCTGCTGCGTAGTTGGCCTTTTGAATTTTCAAAGCCCGGTTAAAGACAAACCTGCGCGCCCCGGCGAAGCGGCGCATGTCGCGCTGCTGCTCACCGTTTGGCATCAACTCGAATTTAAAGGCTTGCAGGCGCTTCATTTTTTCTTGTTCAAGAAACCGTCGATAGCGCGACGAATTAACTCAGCAACTGAAAGACCAGTTTATTTTGACAGCTCTTGTAGCTTCGCAACCGACGGTTCGGCCAGATAGATGTTTGTCCGCTTCATACATTCATCATGCACCAAAATAGAATTCAAATGCAAACCAAATACAGGGACGGCTTCGCCGTCCACGCTGTCCATCCCCGGCCTGAAGGCCGGGGTTTTCCTCTCAAACTGATAAGCCCCCAAGCCCCAGGAGCCCGCCATGTTCGCCGCTGCCCTCATCGTTTTTCGTGAATCACTGGAAGCTTCGCTGATCATCAGCATCATGGCCGCCGCCACGCTCGGGATTGCCTCTCGCGGGCGCTGGATAGCCGCCGGAATACTGGCCGGGCTCGCGGGCGCGGCGCTGGTGGCGTCGAGCATGGGGCTGATTTCCGACATGGCCAGCGGCGTGGGCCAGGAATTGTTCAATGCCGGCATCCTGATCCTGGCCGTGGGCATGCTGGCCTGGCACAACATCTGGATGTCGATTCATGGCCGCGAAATGGCGGCGCAGGCCAAGAACACCGCGCGCGCCATCCATGACGGCCGCCGCGAGCGTTCCGTGATCTTCATGGTAGTGGCCCTCGCCGTTCTGCGCGAAGGCTCGGAGACGGTGCTGTTTCTCTACGGCCTGGCCACCAGCAGCGAAGACGGGCTGCGCAACACCGTTGGCGGCGGACTCAGCGGCCTGGCTGCGGGCCTGCTGGTCGGCGGCCTGCTGTACGCGGGACTGCTGCGCATTCCGTTGCGCTGGTTTTTCTCGATCACCGGCGTCTTTGTCTTGCTGCTGGCCGCCAGCATGGCTTCGCAGGCCGCCCGCTTCCTGATCCAGGCCGATCTGCTGCCCAGCCTTGGCGCACCGTTGTGGGACACCTCGGGCCTGCTGTCGCAGACCTCGGCGGCCGGCACCCTGCTGCACGGACTGATCGGCTACGAAGCACAGCCGGCAGGTATGCAGATCGTGTTTTACGTGGCGGTCGTGCTGGCCATCACGGCCGGCATGCGCTGGGTGAATTCGCGCGGCCCCATCAGGAATTCAGCCCAGCCAGCCTAGCTTTCAGTGCCGCGTTCTCGGCGCTGAGTTCGGTGATGGTCTGCCTGAGCCGGGCAATCACGCCTTCGGGCGATTCGGGCTCGGTGCGGGCCACGGCCTTGCTTTCGCGCACCTGCCGCGCGGCCTGCTGAAGCTCTTTCTTGCCGCCGGCGACCGCCGCCACCTGCGCGTCAAACGGCAGCGATGCCACGGTGGCTGCCGCGTTGATCGAAATCGTTCCCGACTTCACGGCCGCCACCAGTTCGGGCGCGGCCGACTTCTGGATCTTTTCAATCTGGTTGATGGTGTTGTTGCTGATGCGCGCCGACTTGGCGATGGCGTCGCGGGTGGGCACCGGCTCGGGCTTGTGATCCCCCGAAACAGCTTCGGCAACAGAAGCCGACAGCTCGCCGGGCGCTGGCTGCACGCGCGCGGTCAGGATGTCCTTCTTGCGCAGGGCCAGCACGCCGCGCTGGAAATCGGACACACTGCGCCGGCCCAGGTGCTGGTCGATCATCCACAAATGCACATCGTCCAGGGACTTGAAGCGGGTGTTCTGCACGGTGTTGAAAGGGATGCCGTGCCGGGTGCAGATGCGGTGGCGGTTGTGGCCATCGACCAGCATATCGCCCCACAGCACCAAGGCATCGCGGCAGCCCTCGGCCAGCAGGCTGCGCTCCAGGGCTTCGTTTTCGTCAAGGGTCAGCGGGTCGATGTAGGCAAGCAGTTCTTCGTTGACCGTGATGTTCATGGCGGGGCAGACAGGTAGTGATGGCAGGGGCGCCATTCTATAAGTCCGTGTTTTAAAAGTCAGTCATCGCCCTGACTTTCCTGGTTCAGATGACTCGGAACAGGAGCTGACTGGTTTGGAGAAACATGCCCTTTTTGTCAGTAAAAAGAAGCCGATATAGAGCATAAAAAGTAGTGGCAGACCAACTTGGCCTGCCACCCCTCTACGCAAAAAACCTTAAGCCGCGCGTCTCTGGCCTGCGAGCCGCTTCACCACGGCGACCAGGCGGTCAATTTCGCCAAAGGTGTTGTAAAACGCCAGCGAAGGCCGCACCGTGGTTTCGACCCCGAACCGCCGCAGAATCGGCTGCGCGCAGTGGTGGCCGGTGCGCACGGCGATGCCCTCGTCGTTGAGTGCATGGCCCACTTCCTCGGTGGTGTAACCCGCCAGCACAAAAGACATCACGCTGGCCTTGTCGCTGGCGGTGCCGATCAGGCGCAGGCCCTTGATCTCGCCCAGGTGCTGCATGCCGTAGCACAGCAACTCATGCTCATAGCGCGCGATGTTCTCGATGCCCACGCGGCTCACATAGTCGATGGCCGCGCCCAGGCCCACGGCGTCGGCGATGTTGCCGGTGCCGGCTTCGAACTTGTTCGGAATCGGCTGGAACACGGTTTTCTCGAACGTCACGTCGGCGATCATGTTGCCGCCGCCCTGCCACGGCGGCATGCTTTCCAGCACCTCGCGCTTGCCCCAGACCACGCCAATGCCGGTCGGGCCGAACACCTTGTGGCCGGAGAACACGAAGAAATCCGCGCCGATGTCCTGCACGTCGATACGCATGTGCGAGACCGACTGCGCGCCATCGACCAGCGCCCTGGCGCCCGCCCGATGGGCCATGGCCACGATCTCTTTCACCGGAACCACGGTGCCCAGCGCATTGGACACCTGGGTCACGGCAACGATTTTTGTGCGGTCATTGAGCAGCTTGCCGTACTCATCGAGCAGCACCTGGCCGCTGTCATCGACCGGAATCACGCGCAGCTTCGCGCCCTTGGCGGCGGCGAGCTGCTGCCACGGCACGATGTTGGCATGGTGCTCCAGGTGGCTGACGATGATTTCATCGCCCTCCCCGACATGCTGCCAGCCCCAGCTCTTGGCCACCAGGTTGATGGCCTCGGTGGTGCCGCGCACGAAAATTACTTCATTCACGTCGGACGCGTTGATGAACTTCCTGACCCGCTCCCGGGCGCCTTCGTAGGCATCGGTGGCGCGCGCGGCCAGTTCATGGGCGGCGCGGTGGATGTTGGAATTTTCGTGCTCGTAGAAATACGAGACGCGGTCAATCACCGACTGCGGCTTGTGCGTCGTGGCGGCGTTGTCGAACCAGACCAGCTGGCGGCCATTGACGCGCTCCTGCAGGATGGGGAAATCGCGGCGCACCGCCTGCACATCGAAAGCCGGATGGGCCGAGCGGCCCGCCAGCGGTTCCACGGCATGCGGCGCTGCTTTGGCCGGCGTCACATAGCCACTGGGCAGCACCACGGAATCGACGAAATAGAACTTCGGCTCACGAGGCGTGGCCTCGGGCGCATGGACCGGCGCGGCAGGCGCGGCCAAGGCGGGAACAGCCGGCTGCTCAAACGGCAAGGTAGCCAGCGAATCAAGACTGCCGCCAGCGGCCGGTACGCTCCCGGCATCACGCCCACCGGGTGACGGATGGCCGTGCTTGTCACCGAGAAAATAGAACGGAACATCGTTCACGGCCGGGCTCTGCGCGGCGTGCGGCACAGGCACCCCGGACGCTTCAGGCACGCCGATGGTCGCGCCGGCCAGGCGCGGTTCGTAGGCTGGCACGGCGCTCACCAATTTGTCGGGCACGCCGTTGCCCGCTACCGCATGCGGCAGCAGCGCGGGCGCACGGTTTCCCAGCGACAGCACCTGCGAAGGGGATGCCGGGATCAAGTTGGCGCCCGGTATCTGGCCCTGCGGAATCGGGGTGCCCGGCACACCGGGGCCAAAGCCCGCCGGGCTGGCCAGGGGCGAACCCGCAGGAGCAAGTTGCAGCGGCGCCTGCACGCCCGGTGGCGTCGCCGGAAAACCAGGCAACGATGCCGGCGGTGTCGAAGGCAGGCCGCCGGCGGAATGCAGACCTGCCGGTGCAGCTACCTCACCCGGCAAGGCGGCAAACAGCTGCGTGGCCATGCGCGCAAGAATCGCCGGGTCAAAAGGTGCTTCAGGCGCCCGCGCGAGGGAAGTAGTTGGCGTGTTCACGTCGGATTACTTGTAGGTATCAGCGTAATCGTGGTACTTGCCCACCTCGACATCGTCGAGCACGGCCAGCGCGTCGGTGGTCAGCACGGCCAGCGAGCAGTACAGCGAGATCAGGTAAGACGCGATGGCGTGGTTGTTGATGCCCATGAAGCGCACCGACAGGCCCGGACCCTGCTCGCCCGTCAGGCCCGGCTGGAACAGCCCGACCACGCCCTGGCGCTTGTCGCCCACGCGCAGCAGCAGGATTTTGGTCTTGCCGTCGGCCACGGGTACCTTGTTCGAAGGAATCAAGGGAATGCCGCGCCAGGTGATGAACTGCGAGCCGAACAGGCTCACGGTCGGTGGCGGCACACCACGGCGCGTGGCTTCACGGCCGAAAGCAGCAATGGCCAGCGGGTGCGTGAGGAAAAACGCCGGTTCCTTCCACACCTTGGTCAGCAACTCGTCCAGGTCGTCGGGCGTTGGCGCGCCGGTCAGCGTAAAAATGCGCTGCTCTTCGCTCACCTGCGACAGCAGGCCGTAGTCGGGGTTGTTGATGAGTTCGCTTTCCTGGTTTTCCTTGATCGTTTCAATCGTCAGGCGCAGCTGCTCCTTGATCTGGTCGTGCGGGCTGCTGTAGAGGTCGGAGATGCGGGTATGCACGTCGAGCACGGTGCTGACGGCATTGAGGAAAAATTCGCGCGGATGTTCCTCGTAGTCCACAAAGGTGCGTGGCAATTGGCCTTCTTCTTCGCGCGCGGTGCATTTGACCTTGATCGATTCGGGGTTCTTGACCTTGTTGAGGCGGTAAATACCGGCTTCCAGCGGCACCCATTGCAGCAAATGCGTGAGCCAGCGCGGCGAGATGGTCTCGAGCTGCGCCGTGGTCTTGGTGGCATTGGCAAGTTGCCGTGCGGCGCTATCTCCAAGTGCGGTGGTTCCGCCCACTGTTGCTGACATATGAAATTCCCTAAAAAAATGAAAACAAACGAAAAAAGTTAAACAGCTCGATGGCAGGGAGTTTCTAGGGTCACGGCGCAGGCTTCAACATGCTATAGCCATCAACCTGATACCTCGAACAACATTGGAGTGACTGACCGCTTCGCCGCGACTGACCAGCGCAGACGGGCTGACGCCCAGGGCCAGAGCGAGTTTTTCGACCGTCGCCAACGATGCAATCGCCCTGCCGCGCTCAATCTCGCCGACATAGGACCGGTTGAGGTTGGAGTGCTCTGCCAGTTGTTCCTGGGACCAGCCCTTTGCCTCGCGCGACTGGCGAAGGGCAATGCCAAAACACTCGATCAGCGTGGGGGTCATGCCAGGGGGCGATCCCCTGCCTCGCTGGCGGGGTTGCTGAGACCTGCTTCGCGGGAAACCGCCTGCGTCACGTTGCCCCCCGGGGGCACGTCATAGGTCAGCCACACATTGCCGCCTATGGTGGCGCCGCGGCCCAGGGTCACCCGGCCCAGAACGGTGGCGCCAGCGTAAATCACCACGTCGTCTTCGACCACCGGATGGCGCGGCAGGCCTTTTTGCAGGTTGCCTGCCGCATCGGTTGGAAACCGCTTGGCACCCAGCGTGACGGCCTGGTACAGCCGCACGCGCTGGCCGATCACGGCGGTTTCGCCGATGACCACGCCCGTGCCGTGGTCGATGAAAAAACTCGCTCCAATTTGTGCGCCCGGATGAATGTCGATGCCGGTCTGGCCATGCGCCAGTTCGGCCACGATGCGTGCCAGCAAGGGCAGGCCCAGCCGATAGAGTTGGTGCGCCAGGCGGTGGTGAATCATGGCCAGCACACCGGGGTAGCACAGCAGCACCTCGTCCACGCTGCGCGCAGCCGGGTCGCCGTGGTAGGCCGCCAGAACGTCGCTGTCAAGCAGGCTGCGGATGGCTGGCAGCAACGCAGCAAAACTGCGCGCGGCAGCCAGTGCCTCGGCCTCCAGCGCATCGCCGTTTTTCCCCTGATGGCGTGCGCTGTAGGTCAGCTCCAGCCGGATTTGCACCAAAAGCTGGTGCAGCGCCGAGTCCAGCGTATGGGCGACATAAATGTCTTCACTTTCCTGGCGCAGGTCCAGCGGCCCGAGCCGCATCGGGAACAACGCGCCCTTGAGTGCCTCAATGACCTGGGCCAGCGCATCACGCGATGGAAATTCGCGCCCGCCCGGCTCGCGCGATCGCTTTTGCGACTCGCGCCAGTCCTGCCGCACCGCATGGAGCGCGCCCACAATCTCGTGAATGTCAAAAACAGCCAAGGTGATCTTCCTGAAAAGTTGGGTGATACGGAGTCATTCCCGCTTTTTTCAGTCCTGCACCCAGGGCAGGCCGTGAAAACGCCAGCCGTCGGCCACGCCGCGATGCTGCTGCTCGTCGATCTCGCCTTCAAAGCCTTCCAGCACGCTGAAGACCTGCGTGAAACCGGCCTTGGCCGCAGCCTCTGCCGCCAGCGCCGAACGCTTGCCGCTGCGGCACAGCAACAGCACCACGGCATCCTTGCCGCCAGTTTTGGCCTCAAGCTCGCGTACAAAGCGCGGGTTGCGAATCAGGCTGGTGCCGCTGGCCCAGGCCACATGCAGGGTTTGCGGCACATGGCCGACAAACTTGCGCTCTTCGCCCGAGCGAACATCCACCAGAAGCGCATGGCCTTCAGAAAACAGTTGCCACGCAACGCCGGGGGGCACGCCACCCGCATAGGAAAGACCCGCTTGCCGCGCGGCTTCGCGCACCGTTTCAAGCGCCACAGGAAAAACCAGTTCAGTTGTTTCAGAGGACATTCGCCATTTCCAAGAGTTTGGTTGAGGAAAACCCGGATCAGCCGCCATTTCGATGGGCATGGCCAGCAGCCGGTGTCAATGAAATGAACTTTAAATAACTGGAGTCCAAACTCAAAAGAATAAAAACGAGTTTCTTAAATCTCAAATCATCTTTAGCAGGCTGCTGAAATACTGACTGCGCAGGCGCAGCAACTGGCTCGAAGTGGTTTGTTTTTGCGATTATTTTTCATATTTGAAAATCACAGTGCCTTTTGACGTTGCGGCTGGCGACCTGAATCGCTCCTGTCGCCTTTTTTATCCACTTATTGCCCCTGCAGACGGATTTGTCCCAAGGTGCGCATACGCGTGAGGTTGTAAGCAGCCATCGTCAGCACGAACATCTGGTCCACGCGCTCAAGCCCGCGCACCATCACCTGGCGAATCCCTCCTACCGTTTTGGCCCAGCCAAAGCCTTGCTCGATGAGCTTTCTTTTTTGCTGCGAGACGGCATAACCGTCTGTCCGGGCAATCGCATCGGGCACGGCCGAGCGCCGTCCTGAAGTGTTTTGCGCCACATGCGGCGTGACGCCCATCGCCAGGCACGCCTCGATGAACTCCTGCGCGTCGTAACCCTTGTCGGCTCCCAGCGTGAGGGCGGTTTGCGCGTCCGGCAGGGCTTGCCGGGCATCGCGCGCCATGACCTTGGCCGCTTCGCGCTCGGCGTAGCCGTCTGCCCGAGTGACCACGGCGCTGGCAATCAACCCGTGGCGGTTGTCGCTCAGCGTGTGGCCCATGAAGCGCAGCTCGCTGGCCGTCTTGCCCTTGCGGTACAGCCTGGCGTCAACGTCAGTGCTCGATTCGTGCGTCTCGTTCGAGCGCGTCTGCCCCTTGAAGCTGCCGTCTCCCTGGTCGCCGTCGCTGCCGTCCTTGCGCACAAAGCTCTTGTGACTCGCCCAGGCCTGAATAAGGGTGCCGTCCACGCTGAAGTGCTCGCCCGAGAGCCAGCCTTGCTTGTCGGCGCTTTGCAGCACATGGTTGAACAGTTCAATCACTGCGTCATGCTCAAGCAAGCGCTCACGGTTTTTCGTGAACACCGTGGGCACCCACACCGCATCCTCCATCGCCAGCCCGATAAACCAGCGGTAGAGCAGGTTGTACTGCACCTGTTCCATGAGCTGGCGTTCCGAACGGATGCTGTAGAAAACCTGCAAAAGCATGGCGCGCAGCAGCTTTTCAGGCGCAATGCTGGGCCGCCCGCCTTTGCTGTGCGCCTCATACATTGCGGCAAACAAATCGTCCATCTTCCCCAGCGCCGCGTTGACCATCTGGCGTATCGGGCGCAACGGATGGTCGGCCGGCACAAAGTCTTCCAGGCGATGCAGCGTGAACGGGCTTTCGGTGAAGGTGTCGGCTCCGCGCATGGATGGACTGGGTTGGTATCGGGTCAGAAAAGGGACTGCTTCAGATTATCGGGTGGGGTTGAAAACCGGCGAACTTCGATTTGAGGTATTTCAGCGGCCTGTTAGGGCGATTACTGACTTTTAAAACACACACCAAGACAGGTGGTCTTGCGAATGGCGCCCAGGCATCAAGCGATGCGGCCCCTCAATGCTTCGCGGGCAGCGTGTTCGCCAGGAAGAAGCGCAGCATCTCTTCACTGGCATCGGGGCCTGTTCCATCGGTGTACGAACCCTGCGCACTGCCGCCCGACCAGGCGTGGCCGGCGCCATGCACGGCCCAGTGTTCGGCCACGACCCGGCCATCAGCCTGTTTGTAGATGCGCTGGGTGTAGTCGCGGCCGTTGGGGCTGCGCGCGCGCTTCTGCTCGGGCTTGGCAATACCCGCACTGGCGGCGACCACATGCTCGCCATTGGCCGGGTTGACGGTGGCGTCCTGGTCGCCGTGAAAGACGATGGTCGGCGGGCTGGCGGCGGTTCGCCCGCCGGGTGCGGCGCCGGTCTGCATCACGCTGAGCGCCGTCTGCACATTGGTCGCCGAGCCGGTCGGCAGGCCCGAATGCACGCCGACAGCCGCGAACAGGTCGGGGTAGGCGTCGCCCAGGATCGCCGCCATCGCGCCGCCGGCCGACAGACCCGCCACATAGACGCGCTGCGGGTCGATGTTGTAGCGGCTCATCACGTCACGCGTCATGCCGGCCAGCAGCGCCGGCTCGCCCCGGCCGCGCTTTTGGTGGTTGTGCTTGAACCAGTTCCAGCAGCGCGACGAATTGGCGTGCTGCGTCTGCGCCGGGTAGAGCACGTAGAAACCGCGCTGGAGCGCCGCCTCGTTCATCTTGGTGCCGGCGGCGAAGTCGTCGGGGTTCTGCGTGCAGCCGTGCAGCATCACGACCAGCGGCAGCGGCTCGGCAAAGGAGGCCGGCGGAATGTAGAGCTTGTACTCGCGCGTGCCGGCCGCGCCTTCGGTGTGGCTGCCGCTGATGAACTGGCCGGACGGGCCGGGCTTGACGGTCTGGGCCTGCTGTGGCCGCGCCGGCGCCTGGCGGCCGACTTCATGCGCCTCCACGTCGATGACGTTCAGGTCGTCGTCAACGCTTGCAGGCACGGCGGCGCCGCCGAGCGCGGCCTGGATGGCGGCGGTGGCCGCCTGCAGGTTGCCGCTGCGCATCAGGCGGGTGGCCTCGGCCATGGAGTTCTGGAAAGCAGGGTTGTTCATCGGATTGGCGGGGTTTTTCGGGCTTGCCGCCAGCAGGCGCAGCGAAGGCGCGCCGCTGTCGTCATGACGCTGGCTGGCCGAAGCCAGGGCTTGCTGAATGGCGCCCTGCGCCAGGCGCGAGGCTTCGGACATGATGCGTTCAAGGTTCGGGTTCATGGTGTTTCCTTTCGGGAAAACGGTTGGGAAAATCAACGGATGCGGCCGGCCAGTGCCGCCTTCACGGCCGGGCTGGCGTGCAGCGCGCCCAGCACCACCACCGAATCAATGGCGGCAAGCGCCAGTTCCGGGGTGACATCAAGCGCGATGGTGGCCAGGCCCAAAACACGGATCTGCAGGGCTTCGCCCGACGCCTGGACGGCGCGCAGGTCGGCGGCGCTGAAATGCTGGATGCCGAGCACCAGCGTCTTGCGCGCCACCACCTGCCTGACCACCTCGGAGTGGGTCGTCAGCTGGTTGCGGATGGCGGTGCGGATCAGGTCGGTGCGGTTGGCATAAAAGCCTTCCTGCACCAGCAGGTCGATCTGGCCGAGATCGACATAGCCCAGGTTGATGGTGATTTTTTCGTCGGCCGGCTTGAGGGCGGCGGCATGGCTTGCGGTTTTAGGTGGCATGGCGCCATCTTATAACCATCCAAGTGGATGGTCTATGGATGTTTCAACTGTTTACATCCTGCAAGCAAGTGCCTTCATTTGCTATTTAATTTATAGCTGCCTTCGCTTATGAGATATGCGCAGAAGCCATATTTCATCATTAATTTTGATGAAAAAAGCGCAGGACGCGCTCAATAATGCGGCGGCAGGTCGTCGCCGGCCCGGCTGAACACGCCGCTGCCGGCGTCCGGAATCTGCTGGCGGAGCTGGGCAACTTCGCGCAGCAGCGCGTCGATTTGCTGCTGCTGGCGGATGACGACCTGGTTCAGCTGGTCGAGCAGGTCTTCGTTGAAGCTGGCCTTGATTTCCAGATCGGTCAGGCGGTGGTCGATGGCGTCGTTGGAGTGCATGCGGCTATTGGACACGAGTCGGGGGCGCGGCTGGCGTTGTCAACAACCCTGACCCTGACCAGGAGAAAACCAGGGGAAAAATGGGCTTTTATAATTTTTCCTTTGACCAAGAGATTTAGAAATGCTTTTATCTTTCCCATTGCCCGCAAAGTCTCTTATCGCTGCTGCCGTTGCCACCCTGGCTTTTGCCGCCCACGCCCAGGACGTGCAGACCGTCAAGATCGCCCACGCCGGTCCCACCTCGGGCGGCATCGCGCACATCGGCAAGGACACCGAAAACGGCGTTCGCCTGGCGCTGGACGAGTTGAACGCCCAGAACCTGGTGATCGGCGGCAAGAAGATCAAGTTCGAACTGGTGGCCGAGGACGACGCCGGCGACCCGCGCCAGGCCACCGCCGTGGCCCAGAAGCTGTGCGACACCCAGGTGGCCGGCGTGATTGGCCACCTGCAATCGGGCACCTCCATTCCCGCCGCCAGCGTGTACAACAAGTGCGGCATTCCCAACATCACGGCGTCCGCAACCAACCCCGACCTGACCAAGCCGGGCTACAAAACCACCTTTCGCCTGATCGCCAACGACAACGCGCTGGGCGCGGCGCTCGCGATTTTTGCCAGCGACGCGCTGAAAATCAAAAAAGTGGCGGTCATTGACGACCGCACCGCCTACGGCCAGGGCTTGGCCGACGTGTTCAAGGCCACGGCCAAACAAAAGGGCATCGAGGTCGTCGGCGAAGAGTTCACCACCGACAAGGCCACCGATTTCATGGCCATCCTGACCGGCATCAAAGCCAAGAAGCCCGACGCGATTTTCTTTGGCGGGCTGGACGCGCAGGCCGGCCCGATGCTGCGCCAGATGGAGCAGCTCGGCCTGTCGAATGTGAAGTTCTTTGGCGGCGATGCGATGTGCACCGAAAAGCTGCCCGACCTGTCGAGCAAGGCCGGCTCGGTGAAAAACGTGACCTGCGCCACCGGCGGCGCCTCGATCCAGAAGATGCAGGGCGGCACCGAGTGGAAGAAAAGGTACGACGCCAAGTTCCCCGGCCAGTTCCAGATCTACAGCCCCTATGCCTACGACGCCACCTACGTGCTGGTCGATGCGATGAAGCGCGCCAACTCGGTGGACCCCAAAACCTACCTGCCCTTCATCGGCAAGACCCAGTACAAGGGCGTGACCGCCAGCATCGCCTTCACGGCCAACGGCGAGCTGACCAAGCCGGCCGTGACGCTGTACAGCTACAAGAACAACCTGCGGACCGCGCTGAACTGAGGGGCTTGGAGCGCCCTTAGCGCCTGCGCCTAACTCGCCGCAGCGCGCCCCAGCCGGTCGCGCACGCCGTCCCACTCGCAGGCCACCGGCGGGGTTTCCACCCAGATCAGCCTGGCGCCCTGGGCGTCGAAGTCGCGCAGCACGGCGAACAGCTGCTGCGCGGTGGCCAGCGCGTCGTCGGGCATGCGGCGCAAAAGTACCCTGGCCGATTTGATGCTGAACAGCGTGCGGGCATAAATCGCGATATGCGCCGCGTCGGCGCCCAGCAGGTCGAGGGCGGCCTGCATCGCGCCGGCGTCCATCAGGCGAACCTTGGCGTTCGGCGCGTAATGCGCCTCCAGCGTGCCGGAGGCGCGGGGCGCGCTGCCGGCGGCCTGCATATCCTCTTTGTCCAGCACCGGCTCGCCGCAAGCCGCTTCAAGCTGCGCGCGGGTCAGCACGCCCGGACGCAGCAGCACCGGCCGGCCCCGGGTGCAATCGACAATGCTGGACTCGATGCCGACCGCGCACGGCCCGCCGTCGAGCACCAGCAACTCGTCGCCAAACTCCTGCGCGACATGCAGCGCCGTGGTCGGGCTGACGCGGCCAAAGCGGTTCGCGCTCGGCCCGGCCACGCCAGTCCCGCAAGCCTTTAAAAACGCCAGCGCCACCGGATGCGCCGGGCAGCGCAGGCCAATCGAGTTTTGTCCACCGGCGGCGGCGGCGGCAATGCCTTCGCGGCGCGGCAGGATAACCGTCAGCGGCCCGGGCCAGAAGGCCTGCATCAGCCGGGCGGCAAACGCTGGCACGCTGCTGGCGTAGTCATTGATTTGGCGAATCTCGGCCACATGAACAATCAGCGGATGGTTGGCCGGCCGGCCCTTGGCTTTAAAAATGCCGGCCACGGCCTCATCGCTGGACGCATCGGCGCCCAGGCCGTACACGGTCTCGGTCGGAAAGCCGACCAGCGCGCCGGCCTGGATGCGGCGGGCGGCTTCAATAATCGCCTGCGGGTCGGTGCCGGGCCGAATCATCAGGCTGCCTCGAATCCGGGCAGGCTAAGGATCGCCGCCGCCTGGCGCGCCACGGCTTTCACGCCCGCCACGTCGGCGCCGGTGATCGTCAGATGACCCATCTTGCGGCCCGGCCGCGCGTCGGTTTTTCCGTACAGGTGCAGGTGCGCGCCGGGCAGGGCCAGCACCGCCTGCCAGTCGGGCGTGCGCGCGTCGCCCTGCGCGTCAAACCACACATCGCCGAGTAGATTGAGCATGATGGCCGGCGAATGCTGGCGCGGCGCGGGCAGCGGCAAACCGGCCATGGCATGCACCTGCAAATCGAACTGCGACACATCGCAGGCGTCCATGGTGTAGTGGCCGCTGTTGTGCGGGCGCGGCGCCATCTCGTTGACGACCAGCGCGCCGTGCTCGCTGCCGTCGTCGATGAGGAAGAACTCGACGCACAGCACGCCGACGTAGCCGATGTGGTTCGCTATGGTTTCAGTAGCTGCCTGCGCCCGTGCAGCAAGCGCGGGAGGCATATTTCCTTCATAAACCTCGGTCACGGCAAGAATCCCGTCCACATGCACATTGAGCTGCGGCGGAAAGCTGACGATGCGGCCGTCCCAGCCGCGCGCCACGATCACCGAGCATTCGGCTTTCAGCGGCAGCAGTTTTTCCAGCACGCAGGCGACGCCTTCGAGTTCCGCCCATGCTGCCGCCAGTTCGGCGGCATTGTTCACGCGCATCTGGCCCTTGCCGTCGTAGCCCATGCGCGCGGTTTTCAGGATGCCGGGCAGCAGGCCGGCGGGCACGGCCTGGAGCTGGTCCGGCGATGCAATCACCGCGTAGGGCGCGCAGCTGACGCCCGCCATCACACCCGATTCGGCGGCGCTGGCCGTGAAATGCGATTTTTCCTGAATCCGGTCCTGGGCAATCGCCACGGCCGCCGCGCCGGGCGCCACCGGAAGGCTTTCGGCCAGCGTCTGCAAGGCGGATGCCGGCACGTTTTCAAATTCGGTGGTGATGGCGTCGCACATCCCGGCCAGTTGCGCCAGGCCCTGCTTGTCGGTGTAGCCGAAAGGGATGTGGTGATGGCTGACCAGGCCGGCCGGGCTTTGCGGATCGGGGTCGAGCACCGCCGTGAAATAGCCCAGCCGCTGCGCGGCATGCACGAACATGCGGCCCAGCTGGCCGCCGCCCATCACGCCCAGCGTGGCGGGCCGGCCGGTTGCATCGACCGTGCCGGGGAAAATCGGCAAGGCACTCATAGCGCAGGCAGCGTCATGGCGCGTGCGGCAGCGGTCTGTTCAGCGCGAAAGGCGTGCAGCTTTTCGGCCAGCGCCGGGTCGTGCAGGGCGAGCATGGCGACGGCAAACAGCGCCGCGTTGGCCGCGCCTGCGTTGCCAATCGCAAACGTGGCGACCGGAATCCCCTTGGGCATCTGCACGATGCTGTGCAGCGAATCGACGCCCTGCAAATGCCGGCTCGCGACCGGCACGCCCAGCACCGGAACAATCGTCTTGGCCGCCAGCATGCCCGGCAAATGCGCCGCGCCGCCGGCGCCGGCGATGATCGCCTGCAGGCCGCGTCCGGCGGCTTGTTCGGCATAGGCAAACAGGTCGTCGGGCATGCGGTGGGCCGACACCACGCGCGCGTCGTGCGCCACGCCGAACTGCTGCAGGATTTGCACCGCATGCTGCATCGTGTCCCAGTCGCTGCTGGAGCCCATCACCACGCCCACCAGGGGGCTTGCCGGATTGTTAGTTGTCGTCATAAAGAAGATTTCAAGTCGTGAGGTTTGCTGGCGGTGCGCCTGGAAGCGCTGATTTTAAAGGCTGGCGCCCTCACCGCCCACGGCGGCGCGCCAGGCCCCGCGCCAGCGCTTGCGTGCTATCGTCTTGCCTGCCGCGAAAGGCTGCGCGCCGGCCGGCCCATCGCTTGAAAACCCCTTGTCCAACCCCTAGCTCCACAACACCATGATCGACGCCACCCTTGCCAATTTCAAACAGGAAGTCCTGGAGGCTTCCAAAACCGTTCCCGTGCTGCTTGATTTCTGGGCGCCCGGAGCCGGCCCCGGCGAGCTGCTCGGCCCACTGCTGGAACAGCTCGAAGGCGCTTATGCCGGCAGCTTCAAACTGGTCAGGGTCGATGCCATCCGGGAGGAAAAACTCAGCGCTGCCTTTGGCATCCAGAGCGTGCCGACCTGCATCCTGATGGTCAACGGCCAGCCGGTGGACAGCTTTGCAGGCGTCCTGCCGGAAAGCGAGATCCGGGCATTTCTGGAGCGCCATGTCGCGCCCGCCGAAGAAAGCCTGGCGCTGGAGGCGTTCGACGACACCGACCCTGAGGCCGTGCTGCAGCGGCTGCAGGACGCCACCGCCGCCGCGCCGGCCGATGACAATGCCCGTTTTGACTACGTCAAGCATCTCTTGCTGCTGGGGCGCGACGACGACGCCAAGGTCGCTTTTGCGCCGGTGATTGCGCAGACCGGGTCGGTGCGGCGCTTCGATTCGCTCAAGCGCTGGATGGATGCTATTGATTTTGTAGCTACTCATGCAGACGCAGAAAGCGCAGAAGCCCGATTTGATGCAAAAATAGCGGCCAACAAGCGTGATTTTGAAGCGCGCTTCGACAAAGCCCGCTGGCTGATGGCCGGCCAGCGCTGGACCGACGCGCTGGACGAGTTGCTCGAAATCCTGATGCGCGACAAGGCCTGGTCCGACGGCCTGGCGCGCAAGACCTACATCGCCATCCTCGACATCATGGAAGCGCCCAAGCCCAAGGTCGCCGACGGCCAGATTCCGCCCGAAGACGCCACCGTGGCCACGTACCGGCGGCGCCTGAGCAGCGTGGTGCTGAGCTAGGCCGCCAGCGTTTGCGGCGTTTCGCAGTCCGGCGCCTGCCGTGAAGAAAACGGCCGCTGCTCGGTCGCCAGCACGCGCCTGGCGTTCAGGCTGCTGATGGGAATGGAGGCATCGCGCGGAATGCCGCCCGAGAGCTGCAGCGCCAGGTAACGGCCGCAGCACACGCGCAGGAACGAGGCGAAATTCTCGATGCCCTGGCGCTCGGCCTCCAGCTCGTCATGCAGCCGGGTGCACAGCTGGGGCACGCTCATGCCATCGCGGCTGGCAATGTCGGCCAGTACATCCCAGAACAGGTTTTCCAGCCGGATGCTCGTGGCCACGCCATGCAGGCGCACCGAACGGATACGGCTTTCGTAGAGCGCCGGATCGGCGCTGATAAATACCTCACACATGATTCGTCTCCAGCGGCTTGAATGATTTGACGGGGAAGCCTGTCGGCTCCCGGAATCATGCAGCGCGCACCGGCTGGGTGTCAATGCGTGATCTTCGTCCCCAGCAGCACCAGGAACTGGGCAATCCAGGCCGGATGGGCGGGCCATGCCGGCGCCGACACCAGGTTGCTGTCGGTGTAGGCCGCGTCAATGGCAATGTCGGCATAGATGCCGCCGGCCTGCTCCACCTCGAAACGGCAGGCCGGGTAGGCCGAGCAGGTGCGGTCTTTCAGCACGCCGGCACCCGCCAGCAGTTGCGCGCCATGGCAGACGGCCGCCACGGGCTTGTTGGCCTCAAAAAAGTGCCTGACCATCGCCACCACGGCGGGATAGGTGCGCAGGTATTCCGGGCCACGGCCGCCGGGCACGACCAGTGCATCGTAATTTTCGGGCTTGATGTCGGCGAACGAGGCATTCAGCGCAAAGTTGTGGCCCGGCTTTTCGCTGTAGGTCTGCGCGCCTTCGAAGTCGTGAATCGCCGTCTTGATGTGGTCGCCGGCTTTCTTGTCCGGGCAGACGGCATGCACCGTGTGGCCCACGGCCAGCAGCGCCTGAAAGGGCACCATGGTTTCGTAGTCCTCGCAGTAGTCACCGCAAATCATCAGAATCTTTTTAGCCGCCATGCTTGTCTCCTCGGGGTTGATGAACAAAGAGGCCTATTTTTGGTCAAGACGGGCCGCTTGTGGTGTTAGCGGGCTGTGACATGTGGTTCGAAGCGGGCCTGCAAGGGTGGCGACGGCCAGATTCGGGCAGCGAGCGCCACCGTGGCGAGCTATCGGCAGCGCCTGAGCAGTGTGGTGCTTAGTTGAACTGAGGCGCTGGCCTCACAGGTTACAGCGCCACCCGACATAATGTCATCGCACCTGTGCAAATTACGATTCGCTAGACTTTTTAGCGTCAGCAAATGCCCTGATCAACTCCGGAGTAATGTCTGTTGACGGGCCACTACGGGAAAGCAAAGCACCAATAATGGCCTGAACAATGTTCGGTCGCTCAGCGTCTGGTATGTGCCCAATGAGGCTAAATGCAAAAAGAGTATCTTGATTGCGAATTAATTTGTCTACAAGGGCTTCCCCACCTTTGTCAAACACTCTCCCACCGTGGTTAATCGCGCCAGCGATTAACCACGGAATCTGACGCTTCAATTTTTCTTCACCGTGGTGATTAATGTCGCTGCCTGTTGAGCGCGCAAGGCATGTGGACGGCGGCACTACAAACGGTCATTCGAGGCTGCAACTATTGCAGCGGACCCTGATGAAAGACGCACGCCGAGGGCTCCATTCGTTAGTCGAGGCGCAGCGCTGATTTCCCAGCACTGTTGATCTCCGTAAATTTATCGAGCATTCCCCGGCGCAGGTCCAAACCTTTTTACTCATCAACGACACGGCATCACACGGTGAGAAGTATCAATTTTTGTCTATGCGCAGCCAAAGCGTTGCCTTACGCAGGCAGCTTGAACGCATCCCCGCGCTGCAGCATGGCCCAGCACATCCGGGCGTTCTTGGCCGCAATGGCCACCACCGCTCTCCAGTAACCCCGGCGCTCCTGCACCTTTAGCGCCCAGCGGCTCACCGGGTCCGTCTTGTTCTTCGCAGCCGCCAGCACCGCCTTGCCGCCCAGAATCAGCAGAGTGCGCAGGTAGCGGTCCCCCGCCTTGGTGATGCGCCCCAGGCGCTGCTTGCCGCCTGAGCTGTATTGCCCCGGCACCAGGCCCAGCCAGGCACAGAACTGGCGTCCGCAGGCAAAATCGTGGCCTTTGCCCACGGTGGCCACAATGGCGCTGGCCGTCGTCGGGCCGATGCCGCTGAGCTGCATCAATTGCCGGGACTGCTGGTCCTCGGCTGCTGCCTGGGCGATGTACTTGTCGTATTGGCCGATGCGTTCATCCAGGTGAGTGAGTTCGCTCAAGGCATCTCCCACCACGGTGTTGCACCAGCCCGGCAAGTCCTCCAGATGCTTGTGCGCTTCCCGGCGCACCGTAGCGGCCTTGAGCGGCAGCACGATACCCAACTCAGAGAGCAGGCCACGGATGCGGTTGATCAGCGCGGTGCGCTCCTCCACATAGCCCTGGCGGGCGCGATGCACGAACAGGCGCGACTGCTGCTCGATGCTCTTGACAGGGACAAAACGCATGTTGGGCCGAGTGACGGCTTCGCATATAGCGGCAGCATCGGCCGCATCGTTCTTGCCGCGCCTGCCGCTCATGCGGTAGGGGGCCACGAACTTGGGCGCCATCAGGCGCACGGTGTGGCCGAACTTGGCAAATTCGCGTGCCCAGTGGTGGGCGCCGCTGCACGCTTCCATGCCAATCAGGCAGGCGGGCAGATTGGCCACCAGTTCGAGTAGTTTGCTGCGCGCCACCTCGGGGCGCACCAATGCAGCTTTACCAGACTCATCCACGCCATGCACCGCAAAGACGTTCTTTGCCAGATCAATTCCAACCGTTACGATAGCCATGATTTCCCCTTCCAGGTGAGTTGATGAAAAGTTTGACTTCTCCATCGTGGCACTTTGATGCCGTCAACCGCAACCTCAACGGGGCGCGGCTCGCTTGGGACGGGGAAGTCCCTTTCATTCGTAAAAGACATTGAGTTGTTTTAGATTTTTACTGTAGATAAAAAAGAACCCAGCACTGATGAATTGTGTAATAACGCCTGCAGCAGTGGTAGTTGTGGATACCGCATTATTGCTACCAGCAAGAGCAAGCCCAATACCCGTAACAAGAACCACCAAACCAACAACGAGCGCTATCAGACTTGCCCAAAAACTCAACTTAACGTGGGCTTGATTAGTCTTGTAGTAAGCGTCTATATAAAGTTGATTTTTCGCGAAATCCATTGAAATCCCTGTTGTTGAGTTGACAAAGCGGAACCTGACATCTGGCAGGCGGCTTGCATAACCCAGTCAAACGAAGAGGCTGGTTTCTTCCTTTTACAGCCGTATCCCATTCCTGTCGATCAATACCTTACAGGCTTCTTAACCGCCCTTGCACTCTGACTCAAGCCGTCAGCCGCGCCATCGCCTCCTGGTACTTGGCGGCGGTCTTGCTGATCACGTCGGGCGGCAGGTGCGGCGACGGCGGGGTCTTGTCCCAGGGTTTGCCGTTGATGCGAACGGCTTCGAGCCAGTCGCGAACGAACTGCTTGTCGTAGCTGGGCGGGTTCGCACCTAGAGCAAAGGCCGCTTCGTAGCCTTCGACTGGCCAGTAGCGCGACGAATCGGGCGTCAAGACCTCGTCCATCAGCGTCAGCGTGCCGTTTTCATCGAGGCCGAACTCGAACTTGGTGTCGGCAATGATGATGCCCTTGGTCAGCGCGAAGGCGGCGGCGGTTTCATAAATCGCGATGCTGAGCTGCTTGATCTGCGCGGCCAGCTCGGGGCCGACGACCTTGACGACCTGCTCGTAGCTGATGTTTTCGTCATGCTCGCCGACTTCGGCCTTGGCGGCGGGCGTGAAGATCGGCTCGGGCAGCTTGCTGGCGTTTTTCAGGCCGGCGGGCAGCGGCACGCCGCACACCGACTGGCTTTGCTGGTATTCGACCCAGCCGCTGCCGGCCAGGTAGCCGCGCACCACGGCTTCGACCGGAATGGGTTTGAGGCGCTTGACCAGCATCGAGCGGCCGGCGACCTGCGGGATTTCGGCGGCCGTGACCACGCTTTCGGGCGCGTCGCCGGTCAGGTGATTCGGGCAGATGTTGCCGAGCTTGTCGAACCAGAACAGCGCCATCTGCGTGAGCAGCGCGCCCTTGCCGGGAATCGGCTCGCCCAGAATCACGTCGAAGGCGCTCAGGCGGTCGCTGGCCACCATCAGCAGCCGGTCATTGCCCACGGCGTAGTTGTCGCGCACCTTGCCGCGCGCGAGCAAAGGCAGGGAAGTCAGGGCCGAGGTGTGAAGTACGGAGGTCGTGGTGGTCATGCGGGTCTGCGTGTTTGGAAAGTAAAAAAGCCCGTGCGACTTGGGTCAACCACGGGCTTGAATTATCGCCAATCCGGCGAAGCGGATGGCGCGGACGTTGGCTTATTGAACGACTTGCGCCAGTTCGCCCTTGGCGTACTGGGCGGCCACGACCGACAGGCTCTGGCCCTTGATGGTGCCGGCCTGGCCTTCGCAGCCGAACTCGATGTAGCGCTGCTTGCAGATCGCCTTGGCGGCCTCGCGGGCGGGTTTGAGCCATTCCCGGGCATCGAACTTGTCCGGGTTCTCGGCCAGGAACTTGCGCACCGCGCCGGTCATGGCCAGGCGGATGTCGGTGTCGATGTTGATCTTGCGCACGCCGAACTGGATGGCTTTCTGGATTTCCTCGACCGGCACGCCGTAGGTTTCCTTCATGCTGCCGCCGTACTGGTTGATGATCGCCAGCAGATCCTGCGGCACGCTGGACGAGCCGTGCATCACCAGGTGGGTATTGGGAATGCGGCGGTGGATTTCCTTGACGCGCTCGATGGCCAGGATGTCGCCGGTGGGCTTGCGCGAGAACTTGTAGGCGCCGTGGCTGGTGCCGATGGCAATCGCCAGCGCATCTAACTGCGTGCGCTTGACGAAATCGGCGGCCTGCTCGGGGTCGGTCAGCAACTGGTCGTGCGTCATGACGGCGTCGGTGCCGTGGCCGTCTTCCTTGTCGCCCTGCATGGTTTCCAGGCTGCCGAGGCAGCCGAGTTCGCCCTCGACCGACACGCCGGTGGCATGCGCCATCTCGACCACCTTGCGGGTGACTTCGACGTTGTAGTCGAAGCTGGCAATCGTCTTGCCGTCGGCTTCCAGGCTGCCGTCCATCATCACCGAGCTGAAGCCGAGGTCAATCGCGCCCTGGCAGATGGCCGGGCTCTGGCCGTGGTCCTGGTGCATCACCAGCGGGATGTGCGGGTAGGCCTCGACGGCCGCCAGGATCAGGTGCTTGATGAAGGCTTCACCCGCGTACTTGCGGGCGCCGGCGCTGGCTTGCAAAATGACCGGTGCGCCGACCTCGTCGGCGGCGGCCATCACGGCCTGGACCTGCTCCAGGTTGTTGACATTGAAGGCTGGAATGCCGTAGCCATTGGCGGCGGCATGGTCCAGCAGTTCGCGCATCGAAACAAGTGCCATGATGGAAATCCCCTGAAAGTTAAAAAGCTGTCGAAATGATGGTCTGCCAGGCTGCTCCGCACTCAGCGCTGTGCCGCAGTGGGCGGTAACCGCAGCGTAACCCCTTCATTCATTCTACCGTCTGCCAACCGTTTGAAAGCCCGGGAAGCGGCTGAAAAGCCAGCCGGTAACAGCGGGTAAACGGCGCCGCTGCCGCATGCCGGGCAAAACTGCCGCCATGAATATCCATCACGCGGCCGACAATCTTGTGCCCCAGGCCCAGGCGTTCGGTCGAAGGCGGGGCGACATCCGGCCCTTGTCCCTTGCCGCGTCCCGTTCCGTCATCGCAGACCTGCAGCCAGGGCGCTCCCGCCTCAAAGCCCCACTGGACACACACGGCCGTGCCTCTGGCGGTGTGCTGCAGGGCGTTGTCGATCAGGTTGCGCAAGGCCAGCTCCAGCAACAGCGGATGCGCCAGGATGTGCAGGTTTTCAGCGCCCTGAACGCTCAGCTGATGGCCGCTTTGCCATGCCGACTGGGCATAGTCGGCCACCACCTGCCGGGCCAGCGCCGCCAGGTCCAGTGGCGCCAGGGCTTGCTGCAGGCCGGACTGGCCGGTGCGCGCCAGGGCCAGCAGTTGGCCGATGACATGGCCGGCGCGCAGGGCATCGGCGCCGATTTGCCGCAGCGCTGCTGCTTGCACCTCTGCCGGCAAAACGCCCTTGAGCGACGCTGCCTGCAGGGCAATCGAGGCCAGCGGGGTACGCAGTTCATGCGCGATCTCGCTGGCCAACTGGCGCTCGCGCTCCAGCGCGGCCTGCTGCTGGCCGACCAGCCGGTTGATGGAACGGACCACCGAATTGAACTCGCGGTAAGGATGCCGGGCCTGCAGGCGTTCGGCCTTGTCCACCTCCAGCTCTTCCACGTCGCGGGACAGCGCCTGCAGCGGCTGCAGGCCGCGCAAAATGGCCGCGCCCAGCGCCAGCGCCACCACCGGCAGCAGCCACAGGCCGGGCTCGGCCAACTGGGCGGCAACGTCTTGCGCCAGGTCTTCGCGCTCCTCGATTTTCACCAGCACCATCACCTGGCGGCCATGCGCCGCATCCCATTGTGAAAAACTGCGCCATGCGGTCGCCGGCGTTCCCAGCCGCAGGTCGGCAAATCCGTCGCGCTGCGCCAAAAAAGGCGGCAGCGGCGCTTCGCCCGAGCGCGCCAGCAGATGGCCCGCGGCGTCGCGCACCAGCACGCTCAGGGAGAACTGGTAGTCGTGCTTTTTCAGGCTGGCCAAAGACCGCTGGGCCACACCCAGGTTCGCCTGGCGGTTCGGCTCCCGGGCGGCCTCCACGAAAGGCGGCAGGTCCAGCGCCAGCAAGAGCGCCGCCGTTCCGGCCAGGTGGCCGTCGGTCAGCTCGTCGGCTTCATGGATGCCGGTGCGGTAGCCGACAGCGACAAATCCGGCCCACACCAGCAGCAACGCCCCCAACACACCCAGGATCAGGCTGCGCGTCAGTGATGCCTGCCGGCCCGCAGGCGGCTTCATGGCAGGTCTTCCCGGGGAATGAAATAGCCCACGCCGCGCACCGTCTGGATCAGGCTTTCGCCGAGCTTGCGGCGCACATGATGCACATGCACCTCGACCGCATTGCTGCCCACGCCATCGTCCCAGCTGTAAAGCCGTGCCTCCAGCTGCTGGCGTGACAGCACCCGGCCGCGCGACTCCAGCAACAGCAGCAGCAAGGCAAATTCGCGCGGCGTCAGCTCGACCGGCTGGCCGGCCCGCAGCACGCTATGGGCCGCCGGGTCGATCACCAGGTCGCCATGCGCCAGCAGGGGATGGGCGCGGCCTCCGGCCCGGCGCAGCAGCGCGCGCATGCGGGCTTCAAGCTCATCGAGGTCAAAAGGCTTGACCAGGTAGTCGTCGGCCCCCAGGTTCAGCCCCGAGATGCGGTCAGCCACCTGGTCGCGCGCGGTCAGGATCAGGATGGGCGTCAACGTGTCCGGCAGGCTGCCCGCTGCGCCTGGCGACTGCCTGACGCGCTCCAGAAGCCTGCCGCCCTCGCCATCGGGCAGGCCCAGATCCAGCAGCACCAGGTCGAAAGGCTCGCTGCGCAGCGCCGCCCACGCGCTGGCCAGCGTGCCGCACACATCGACGGCATAGCCGCGCTGCTGCAGATTGGTCCGCAGGCCGACGGCAATGCCCGCATCGTCTTCAACCACCAGGATTCTCATAGGCCTATTGTCATGCGCCGCACTTATTTTCTCGGGCGCCTGCGCGCCGTTAAGGATGACTTAAGGCATTGCGGCTAACTTGGCGCCACCTGTTCCCGCCCGATGCCTACATGTCTTACCTTCTGTTTCCTGCACCCTCCTCCTTCTCCTCACGGCCGCGCCTTTTATTCTGGACACTGGGCAGCTTTTTGCTCTTGCTGCTCTGGGACTTTTCAGGACTTGATCTGGTCATGGCGCACTGGTTTGGTTCCGCCGGCGGCTTTGCGCTGGAGAGCCACTGGCTATGGCGCAACCTGCTGCACGACGACATCCGCCTGTGGCCCTGGGTGCTTGAGCTGGGCCTGCTGATCGGGATTTTCCTGCCCGCCGGCACCCTCAGGCAACTGCCCATGGCGCGCCGGGCGCAACTGGCCCTGACGACGCTGGCCGCCCTGCTGGCCGTCTCGACCATCAAGCTGCACAGCCACACCAGCTGTCCCTGGGACTTGCAGGAATTCGGCGGCGCGGCGATTTATGTGTCGCACTGGGCCTGGGGCGTGCGCGATGGTGGAACCGGCGGCTGCTTCCCGGCAGGTCATGCCTCGGCGGGCTTTGCCTTTGTCGGCGGATTTTTTGCCTTCAGGCAGGCCCTGCCAAAAACCGCCAGGCGCTGGCTGGCCGGGGCGATGGTGGCCGGGCTGGTTTTTGGCCTGGCGCAACAGGTTCGCGGCGCCCACTACATGAGCCACACCTTCTGGACCGCCTGGCTGTGCTGGACGGTGGCCGCCGGCATTGACGCGGCGGTCAGCCGGCTGATGGCCCGAAGCCGCACGCATGCGACAGCCCCGGTGTCCCGCCTCTCGGCACTGACGCCATTGACGCCAGCGGAGTGAATGCGGCCGGGCTCAAGCGTGCCCGGCTCCCATCAGGCCACGCGGCAGATCTTGAGCATGTTGGTGCCGCCGGGCGCGCCCATCGGCTCGCCACAGGTGATGGCATAGACATCGCCGCTGTGCACGATATCGAGGCGCAGCAGATGGCTTTCGGCCTGCTCCAGCGCGGTGTCGCGGTCGGCGCTGCTGTCCATGAGGATAGGGCGCACATTGCGGTAAATCGCCATCTTGCGCTGGGTGTCCAGGCGCGGCGTCAGCGCATAGATCGGCACATGGATGTCATGGCGGCTCATCCACAGGGCGGTCGAGCCGCTGTCGGTCAGCGCCACGATGGCCTTGGCGCCCAGGTGGTGGGCGGTGAACAGCGCGCCCATGGCAATCGACTGGTCGATGCGCGCAAAGGTCTTGCCCGAAAAATCGGCGCCCAGTTCCTTGTATTCGGCCTTTTCGGCTTCCTCGCAGATCTTGGCCATTTCCTCGACGGTTTCCAGCGGGAAGCGGCCGGCGGCGGTTTCGGCGCTGAGCATCACCGCATCGGTGCCGTCGAGCACGGCGTTGGCCACGTCGCTGACCTCGGCGCGCGTGGGCACCGGGTTCAGGATCATGCTTTCCATCATCTGGGTGGCGGTGATGACCACCTTGTCGGCGGCCCGCGCCATTTTGATCATGCGTTTTTGCAGCGCCGGCACGGCCGCATTGCCGACCTCGACCGCCAGGTCGCCGCGCGCCACCATGATGCCGTCGCTGACCTTGAGGATTTCTTCGAGCTTCGGAATCGCCTCGGCGCGCTCGATCTTGGCGATCAGGCCGGGCTTGTGCTTGTAGGGCGCGGCGGCCACGTTGCACAGCTGGCGCGCCATTTCCATGTCGGTGGCGTTTTTCGGGAAACTCACGGCCACGTAGTCGGCCTGGAAGCTCATCGCGGTCTTGATGTCTTCCATGTCCTTGGCGGTCAGCGCCGGCGCGGTCAGGCCGCCGCCCTGCTTGTTGATGCCCTTGTTGTTGGACAACTCGCCGCCGAGCTTGACGGTGGTGTGGACTTCCTCGCCGCGCACCGCATCGACGGTCAGCACGATCAGGCCGTCGTTGAGCAGCAGCACATCGCCGGCCTTGACATCGCGCGGCAGTTCCTTGTAGTCCAGCCCGACGCCCCGGATGTCGCCCGGCTCGGTGCGCGATGCGTCGAGGATGAATTTCTCGCCTGGCTCCAGCATGACCTTGCCTTCGGCGAACTTGCCGACGCGGATTTTCGGCCCCTGCAGGTCGGCCATGATGGCGACTTCGCGGCCGGCGCGCTGGGCCACTTCGCGCACCACGGCGGCCAGGTTGATGTGGTCCTGGGCCTTGCCGTGGCTGAAGTTGAGGCGAACCACGTTGACGCCGGCGCGTATCATTTTTTCCAGCAGGACCGGGTCGCTGGAAGCAGGACCGAGGGTGGCAACGATTTTGGTGGCGCGACGCGTCATGAGGGATGTCTCCTTGTAATTTAGTTTCCGATTCTTACATGAAACTGGTTACGGATTGGTTACCAAACAGCGGCCCCGGCCGGCATCCACCCAAGGCATCAAGCATCCGGCCTGCACCTCTTTTTACAAGCAAAAAATGCCGTTTGCGCTTATTTCTCGGGCAGTATTAGCTATGAAAAAAGAAGCATGAAAATTATGCTGCCGCCCGCTTTTGCAGGATTTCAAATGCCGGCAGCGTCTTGCCTTCGAGCACTTCGAGGAAAGCGCCGCCGCCGGTGGAGATGTAGCCGACCTGCTTTTCGATGCCGTACTTGGCAATCGCCGCCAGCGTGTCGCCGCCGCCGGCAATGGAAAAAGCGCTGGAGTCGGCAATCGCGCGGGCGATGCCTTCGGTGCCCTTCGAGAAAGCCTCGAACTCGAACACGCCGACCGGGCCGTTCCAGACGATGGTTCCGGCCGCCTTGAGCTGCGCGGCCAGCCGGGCGGTGGTCTCGGGGCCGATGTCCAGGATCAGGTCGTCGTCCTCGACTTGGGTAGCGAGCTTGACCGTGGCGGGCGCGTCGGCGGCAAAGGTCTTGGCGGTCACCACGTCGGTCGGAATCGGCACCTCGGCGCCCCGCGCCTTCATGGCGGCCATCACGGCCGTGGCTTCGGCCAGCAGGTCGGGCTCGGCCAGGCTCTTGCCGATGTTCAGGCCGGCGGCCAGCATGAAGGTGTTGGCAATGCCGCCGCCGACGATCAGCTGGTCGACGTTTTCGGCCAGCGCCTTGAGGATGGTCAGCTTGGTCGATACCTTGCTGCCCGCGACGATGGCGACCAGCGGCCGCTTGGGATGGGCGAAGGCCGCCGTGATGGCGTCCATCTCGGCGGCCAGCAGCGGGCCGGCGCAGGCAATCGGCGCATATTGCGCGATGCCGTAGGTCGAGGCTTCGGCCCGGTGCGCGGTGCCGAAGGCGTCATGCACGAAGATGTCGCACAGCGCGGCCATCTTGCGCGCCAGCGCTTCGTTGTTTTTCTTCTCGCCCTTGTTCAGGCGGCAGTTTTCCAGCATCACCAGCTGGCCGGGCTGGACTTCCACGCCATCGACCCAGTTGCTCACCACGGGAATATCGCGCTGCATCAGCTCGCCCAGCCGTTTGGCAACCGGGGCCAGCGAATCGGCCGGCTTGAACTCGCCTTCGACCGGGCGTCCGAGGTGCGACGTGACCATGACGGCAGCGCCGGCATCGAGCGCCATCTGCAGGCACGGAACCGAGGCGCGGATGCGCGTGTCCTCGGTGATGGCGCCGCTGGCGTCCTGCGGCACGTTCAAGTCGGCGCGGATGAAAACGCGCTGGCCGGCCACCTGGCCGCTGGCGCACAAATCGGAAAAACGGATGAAATTCATATCGACTCGCAAAGTACAAAGGGTTGAAAAAACCGCTGGCAGGCGGCTGGCTGGAAGAATTGTAGGGGCGGCCCCCGGCGGTAGGGAGCTGCATGCAGCGAGTGGCCGTGGCCCCGTCCCTTCCAGTCAGGGCCACGGAACCGGCTTTCCCGGGCCGCAGGCGCAGCGGCCCCCTCGGGGGGCAGGGAGCTTGCGCGTTGTGAGCGATCGTGGAGGCGGGGGCCACATTCACCAGCCCAGCCCCATATGCAATGCCAGGTAAACCGCCATGCCGCTGACGATGGTGCCCATCACGCCACGGCGCCAGAAAAACCAGGCCACGCCCGCCGCCGTCCCGAACAGCCTGGCATCCTGCCAGGTGCTGATGAGGTGGCCCTGCGTCATGACGATTTCGGGAACGATCACCGCCGCCAGCGCGGCAATCGGCGCATAGTCCAGGCCGCGCCTGGCCAGATCCGGCAATGTCCACGGTTTGCTCGACAGGAAAAAAAAGCAGCGGGTGAGCACCGTCACCAGCGCCATGCCGGCGATGGTCGCGACGCTCCAGAGATCGGTCTCGTTCACGGTGTGTTTCCAGGACCGGCGCCGGGCTCGGCCCCAGGAGACGACGCCGCCGCGCGCATGCCTGCTCTTTCAAGCACCAGGCACACCGCGACCGCCGCAGCAATGGCCACCAGGATATTGAGCTTGAGCGGCAGGGCGAACGTGGCTACCGCCGCAGCCCCCGCCACCACGGCCGCGATGATGCGCAGGCGGGTGGTGACCAGCGAAAAAGAGATGCCGAGCAGCGCCAGGATGCCCGCAAAGCCCAGTCCCCAGGCGGTTGGGATGAGATTGGCCAACGCCACACCGACCAGGCTGCTGCCGACCCAGTTGACCCAGCACAGCCCGCAATTGCCGGCGAGGTAGGCCTGCTGCGCCAGGCGCTGGTCCGGCTCGTCGCTCGGGGCGGGAAAGCGCCGCACAAACAGCACATAGCTCAGGTCGGTGGTCAGGAACCCGGTCAGCAGGCGCTGCCAGCGGGGCAGGTGCATCAGGTAGGCGCGCAGGTGCGCGCTGAACACCACGAAGCGCAGGTTGACACAAAAGGCAGTGGCCAGGATCACCCAGGCCGGCGCGCCCGCGACGAGCAGCGGAATGGCGGCCAGCTGCGCGCTGCCGGCATACACCAGCACCGTCATCAGGATCGCCTCGATGACGCTCATGCCCGACTTGACCATGGCCACGCCGGTCATCAGCCCCCAGGCGGCAAAACCCGGCGCCACCGCGAACATGTCGCGCGCGCCCTGGCGGAATTCAGGATGGCGGTAGTAGGAAGCGCGCAGGAACACCGGGGCTCACTTTCCGAACAGCATGCCTGGCGCCAGTGCAAAGCCGCGCAGGAAGTCGGCGGCCGGCAGGCGCTTGCCGCCGGCGCGCTGCAACTCGGTGATTTTCAGCACGCCATCGCCGCACGCCACCCGCACGCCGTCGGTATTTGCAGACAAAATCAGGCCTTTTCGCATATCTGGCGGGCATAAGCAGCTATCAATTTCAGAGTGCCAGAGCTTGACCGTATCCGGCCCGATCTGCGCGCTGGCGCCAGGAAAAGGCGTCATGGCGCGGATGTGCCGGTCAATGCTGGCTACCGGCTGGGTCCAGTCCACCGCCGCTTCGGATTTTTCGATCTTGTGGGCATAGGTCACGCCCTCGGCGGGCTGGCGGACTGGCTCAAGCCGGCCAGCGGCGGCCAGTTCCAGCGCCTGCACGATCATCTGCCCGCCCAGCGCGGCCAGCTTGTCGTGCAGCGTGGCGGTGGTGTCGGTGGCTTGAATCGCGAGTTTTTCGACCAGCAGCATGTCGCCGGTGTCCAGCCCCGCGTCCATCTGCATGATGGTGACGCCGGTCTGCGGGTCGCCGGCCTGGATCGCGCGGTGAATCGGCGCCGCGCCGCGCCAGCGCGGCAACAGGGAAGCGTGAATGTTCAAACACCCCAGCCGGGGCATGTCGAGCACCCATTGGGGCAGGATCAGCCCGTAGGCAGCGACCACCATCACATCGGCCTGCGCGGCCTCGATGGCGGCGCGGGCGGCAGCGGCGTCTTCAGGGTATTTGCCGTCCAGCCGCAAGCTCCTGGGCTGGGCTACGGGGATGGCGTGGCTCTCGGCCCACTGCTTGACGGCGGAGGCCTGCAGCTTCATGCCCCGGCCGGCGGGGCGGTCGGGCTGGGTCAGAACCAATGGGATTTCAAAACCGGCGCTGTGCAGTTGAGCAAGCGCCACACGGGCAAAGTCAGGAGTACCGGCAAAAATAACGCGCATGGGGCGTGATTCTAAAGAGTCGCCCCGCCGTTCGGCACCGGCCAGGCGAAAGCCCTTTGGCCTCAGATCAGCGCACGGCCTCGCGTTCTTCGTCTTTTTTCTGCTTGATCAGCTTGGTCTTGATGCGGTTGCGCTTCAGGGGCGACAGGTATTCGACGAACACCTTGCCGATCAGGTGATCCATTTCATGCTGGATGCAGACCGCCAGCATGCCTTCGGCCTCGTGAATTTGCTTCTGGCCATCCAGGTCCAGCGCCTCCACCTTCACCGCCAGCGCGCGTTCCACGCCGTCGTAAATGCCGGGCACCGACAGGCAACCCTCGTCGCCGATGCGCGTCTCGGCGCTGGCCCAGACGATTTCGGGGTTGATCAGCACCAGCGGCTGGTTGCGGCCTTCGCTGACGTCAATCACCACCAGCCGCTCATGCACATCGACCTGCGTGGCGGCCAGACCGATGCCTTCGGCCGCATACATGGTCTGGAACATGGCGTCAGCCAATTGGCGCAGGCGCGCATCAAATGCAGCAACGGACCTGGCCACGGTATGCAAGCGCGGGTCGGGATAACGGAGAATAGTCAGTGGAGTCATGGCAGGAATGAGGGAGAAGTCGCTATTTTCGCCACTTTTTCCGATTTTTAAAGGCTGCAATCCTCTCAGAATCCCCTAATCATTGCTTAATCAAGGGCTTGAGTACAGAATCGCTGGAAATTTCTCCGGATACAAACACTACAAAATGCGCTTATCCGTACCAAAAAGTAAGCGCCACCAGTCCCAAACAAGCTTCAAGATGCCTACTATTTTTGCTCGCTTCAGTCATATTTCAATAGCGGCTGCCGCCTTGCTGGCCACTTCAGCCGGCGTACAGGCGCAAAATTTCCCCGTCACGCCCGGCCAGCAGGCCACGGCTGCCCAGGTGGCCCGGACCGGAGTTCCGGTGGCCGACCTGGCGCCCAATGCGCCTGACAGCTACACCGTCAGGCCGGGCGACACCCTGTGGGCCATTTCGGGCATGTTCCTCAAGGGTCCGTGGCGCTGGCCCGAACTGTGGGGCATGAACCTGGAGGACATCCGCAATCCGCACCGCATCTATCCCGGCCAGCAGCTCTACCTTGACAAAAGCAATGGCCGGGCCACCTTGCGAACCCGCCGGGCAGGCGGCGGCGACAACAGCAGCAGCGCAGCCATGAACACCATCCGGGTGTCTCCGCGCACCCGCTACGAGTCGCTGGCCGACACCTCCATTCCCACGCTGGCGCCCCAAGCCATCGAGCCCTTCCTGTCCGAGCCGCTGATTGTTGACGAGCTGACCTTTTCACAGGCACCGCGCATCGTGGCCACGCAGGAGGGCCGGGTGCTGCTCAGCCGGGGCGACCGGGCCTATGTGCTCAGCGCCTATGCCGCAGGCGGAGGCAGCAAGCCCTTGAGCGACCAGAAAGGCGAGCCGCTGGATTACCGGGTGTTTCGCAACGCCACGCCGCTCAAGGACCCGACCACCCAGCAAATCCTGGGTTACGAAGCGCAGTACGTCGGCAAAGCCGCACTGGTGCGCGGCGAGTCCACGGCCCAGAGCAGCGACAAAGACGGCAAGATGCAAATCGACATCGTGCCGGCCACCATCGATATCGTGGCGGCCAAGGAAGAAATGCGGGTCGGCGACCGGCTGATTCCCGAGCCGCCCCGCGAGTTGCGCAGCTATGTTCCGCGCGCGCCGTCGTCGCCCATGTCCGGGCAGATCGTCTCGGTGTATGGCAATGCCGTGGCCTGGGCTTCTGAAAACCAGATCGTGGTGATCAACCGCGGGACCAGCGACGGGCTGGAGCGCGGTCATGTCATGGCCATCCTGAAAGACGGCGAACGCCTGACGGACAAAACGGACAGCGCCCGGCCGGACATCAAGCTGCCCAACGAGCGCAATGGCCTGCTGATGGTGTTTCGCACCTTTGACCGCCTGTCGTATGCGCTGGTGATGCAGGTCACCGATGGCGTCAAGGTCGGCGACCGCTTCACCAACCCGGACTGAGTTTTTCACGCGCTGGCGCCGGAGATTGAATGGCGCGGGCCATGCCTGCTCAAGCGCCAGCCCTCTGGGTCCACCTGAATTTTTCACCTTATGGATTCCCAAGAACTTCAAGCCTGGCTGCGGCTGGCGCTCACGCCCGGCGTGGGCAACACCACGGCGCGCAAGCTGCTGACGGCCTTCGGGTCGGCGCAGGCCATTTTTGAACAAAGCAGCGCGACCCTGCAAAAACTCGGCTCCGACAAGCTGGCCAGCGCCCTGCGCAGCGAGCCGCCCAGCCTGGCGGCCCAACTGCAGACCACGCTGGACTGGCTGCAAGCCGGGGACGACCGGCGCATCGCCGTGCTCGGCGACGCGGCTTACCCGGCGGCCCTGCTCGACATCGAAGACCCGCCCTTGATGCTTTATATGCTGGGCACGCTTTCCAGACATGCTGATACAGCTACCAAAACAATAGCAAACAGCCTGGCCATCGTCGGCAGCCGCAATCCAACACCGCAAGGTGAAAGCAATGCCCGGCAGTTTGCCAGGGCGTTCGGCAGCGCCGGCATCTGCGTGGTGTCGGGACTGGCGCTGGGCATCGACGGCGCGGCGCATGATGGCGCGATGCTGGGCGGCGGCGAGACGATTGCGGTGGTCGGCACCGGGCTGGACCGGGTCTATCCCAAAAAACACCTGGCCCTGGCACACCGCATTGCCCGGCAGGGCATGATCATCAGCGAATTTCCGCTCGGAACGCCGCCGCTGACGGCCAATTTTCCCAAGCGCAACCGCATCATTTCGGGCCTGAGCCGGGGAACGCTGGTGGTCGAGGCGGCGCTGCAGTCGGGCTCGCTGATCACCGCCCGCCTGGCCGCCGAGCAGGGCAAGGAAGTGTTTGCCATTCCCGGCTCCATCCATTCGCCCCAGTCGCGCGGCTGCCATGCCTTGATCAAGCAGGGCGCCAAGCTGGTGGAAGTGGCGCAGGATGTGCTGGAAGAACTCAGGCTCGTGCCTGCCGGCTCAGCCCCGGCGACTGAGGTCTTGCAGGCGCCAGCGGAGGCTGACGAGGGCGAGGCGCCCGTTCCTTGCGCTGAAGACCCGCTTCTGGCGGCGCTGGGATTCGATGCGGTCAGCCTGGATGCGCTGCAGGCACGCACCGGCCTGGATACCGCCCATCTGCAGGCGCAATTGCTGGAGCTTGAACTCGACGGGCAGGTCGCGCGCCTGCCCGGAGGACTGTTTCAGCGCATGGCGGCGGGCTGAGCTTATCTGCGTTATATTGAATGCATGTTTGAAGTTCTGGTCTATGTTTACGAAAATTACTGGCAAGGCGCGGCCTGCCCTGAATTTGACCGGCTGGGGCGCAAACTCATTGCAGCAGGATTTGAAGCCGAAGAAATCCAGCAGGCGCTGATCTGGCTTGAAGGGCTGAATGTTGCAGCCAAAGGCACACAGATCAGCCTGCCCGATGAATCAAACCCCGATTCCGCTGATCCCGCCAGCGCGCATCCCCGCATGCTGGCGCAGTCAAGCCACAGCCTGCGCATCTATTCGGTGGCCGAGCAGGAACATCTGGGCGCGCAAAGCCTGGGATTCGTGTGCTTTCTCGAAGCCTCCGGCGTGCTGCCGCCCTACATGCGCGAAATCGTGCTTGACCGCGCGATGGCCGCGCCCGGCGATCCAGTCTCGCTGGACGACCTGAAAATCATCGTGCTCATGGTTTACTGGAGCTTTGGCGAAGAGCCTGAAGCGCTGGTGCTCGATGAGCTGTGCGACGACACCGAAGGCCGTCTGGCGCACTGAACGACCGGGCTGCTGCTGCTTCAGCAGCTAGCCCAGCAAACGCTCCGGATTGGCATCCAGCTTGGCCAGCGCATCGCGGGTGGCGCGCACCGTCAGCGTTTCTTCTTCCGTCGGCACCAAGAGGCCGGCCTGCAGGTAGGCTGCCAACCGGCGCATCTGGATCAGGAAACTGCGGCCGTCGGCAGCGGCAAACAGATGAAGTTGCTTGCGCTCGCTGCACCAGGCAAACTGCACATGGCTGACTTTTCCGTTGTGGTCCAGGTTGTACCAGCTGCCGGGCTGCAGTTCCCTGGCCCAGGCGCACATGGCGTCCGTCGGCTGGCTGCCGCCGTCGCCAATCACCTCGATATTGGCCGCATCGATCCCGATCATCGTGACCAGGCTGTCGGCATCCAGCGGAAAGTCGCCGACATCCTGCTCGGACAAATAATCTTCAAGATTGGTCAGCCGCCTGGCCATGGCCTCGATTTTTTCGAGGGGAATGACAGCAGTTTTTGACATGAAGGCATCGGCCAGCGTGTCACTGATGATTTTCAGTTGCGCATCCTGCGCCGGCAGATCCAGGCCCAGCAGGGTCATGCCCTGCCGCAACAGTTGCAACTGCCTGGGAAGTGCGGCGATGACGCGCGTCCGGTCGATGCGGTTGGGCTTGGCACTGGCCGACCAGACCAGATCGGCCGCAGCCTGCTTGAGCAGCAGGGTCTGCGCATGCTGCGGACCATTCTTCATCGCGGTAAGGGCCAGCACCTCAGCCCATATCCTGAACAGGAACTCCCGTATCTCGTCGCGTACCGACATGTCATTCAGCATCGTCCGCATCTCGATGGTGTACTGAATGGTCATGGTTTCCTTTTGCTCAAGCTGCTGTGCCAGGCTGACCGCCCGTGCAACGCTGCCCTGCTCGGCAAAAAAGCGGGACAGGAACTTGTCAAACTCCTCATACACCAGCTGAAACACCCGGCGTCCGGTTTCGGGATACTGCTCGATCACCTGCACGACCCGCCTGATTTCCGATTCCAGCACATTGCCCGCCACCGTGACATCAAAGCCCAGCGCGCAGGAACCCATGCGGTCAATCAACTGGCGTGCCGGGTGCTGCAGGGAGCCGAAAAACTCGGGTTCGGCAATCGCAACCCTGAGCACCGGCATCTGCAGCCGCGCAAACCAGACCCGGATCTGGGGCGGAATGCGGTCTTCGGCCAGGATGCTCTGGAACATCAGGGCGACGATTTCGATGGTGGCTTTTTCCGCGGAAGTGGACGCCGCCTGCTTGAGCACGCTGGTGCGCTGGCGCAGCCCCTGCATGGCCTGGTCAACCTGGGTTTGAGCGTGCGCCAGGTCAAATTCCTCGGCCGGCCCCGAGCGCTCTGCACTCTCCTCTTCTTCAGCCCGCTGCTGCAAGCGGCTGATGGCTTGCTCCAGCCGGGGCGACGCCTGCTGGATTTTGGCCGCGTCAAAACCCTCTACACGGCTGGTCAGCAACTGCTTCAGACGCCCCATCACACCCTGAGCCCGCATCCGCACACGGGCCAGCGGGGTAGTCGCGGTTTGCATGCGCGCGTCATCCTGGGCCGCATTGCCCGACCACCAACTGCGCGCCGGCGTCTGACCAGGGCCGGGCTCACCACTGCCAGCCACAGCCGTAGTGCTGGTGCCGCCTTCAGCACCTGAAATGTTTCTCGTTCCCAGGGCATTGGGACTGCTTGCCATACCAGCATTTGCATCCGTTTTTTCCGCCGGATTTTCAACGCTATCAGGAGGGCTGGCGGGCCTGCCAGTATTCACGGCGGAAGGGGTTCGCCTGACCAAGGGCCGCAGATCGATTTCCGCCATCACGCCATTACTGATCAGAAATTCATTGGTCGCGTGGTAAATCTCCAGCATCTGGGCGGCCATGCCTTTATGGACAATGTCCTGAACCAGCAGCCATACCGACTGAGGCAAGGGCGCGCGCTTCCACTGTTCGACCAGGTCTTGCGCAATCACTTCGGGCCGGAAGATGTCCTGCCGGCTCAATTCGGGCAGGCCTTCCAGGCTCTGGATACGCAGGCGCAGGTCATTGAGTTCCCAACTCGCGAAATCGAGCAGGCGCAGCGCCAGGCGGGAAGCAAGAATCCGGTCCTCTACCGCCTCGTTGCCGACCAGTTCCATTTTGCCCAGGTCAGACAGTGCGGGGGTTGAAGTCGTGGCAGGTGGCGGCGCTGTTTTGCTCCAGGCCCTGAGCGTGCCCTGGACCCAGGCTGAACTGTTTTTCTGGTAAGCCAGCAGGGCATCGCGCAGATCCTGCATTTCGCGGGCATTGCCCGGACGCGAAGCCAGTTCGGCCAGGGTATCGCCGATGGTTTTGGCCAGCCCGGGCAGCATGCGGACAGCACGCTCCAAAAACAGGGCACGAGCCTGTCCCGCAAGGGGGTTTTGCCTGGAGTTACGGGAAGGCACGGCTGACGTGAGCGATGGGTTGGAGACAGCTAGACCGTGGCGCCTGCGTTCGGATCGTTGGGGTCTTCGTCTTTTTTCGCCGGTCCCTTGATCAGGTCTTCACGCTTGATGCCCAGCCACATCGCAATCGCAGCGGCGACAAACACCGAGGAATAGATGCCGAACAAAATGCCGATGGTCAGCGCCAGCGCAAAGTAAAACAGCGTCGGGCCGCCGAACAGCAGCATCGACAGCACCATGATCTGGGTCGAGCCGTGGGTGATGATGGTTCGGCTGATGGTGGAAGTGATCGCGTTGTTGATGATCTCCTCCGTGTTCATCTTGCGGTAACGGCGGAAGTTCTCGCGAATCCGGTCAAAGATCACCACCGATTCGTTGACCGAATAACCCAGCACCGCCAGCACGGCAGCCAGCACCGCCAGCGAAAATTCCCACTGGAAAAAGGCGAAAAATCCAAGAATGATGATCACGTCATGCAAGTTGGCGATGATCGCCGCGACCGCATATTTCCACTCGAAACGAAACGCCAGATAGACCATGATGCCGAACACCACCATGGCCAGCGCCTTGAGGCCGTCCTGGGCCAGCTCTTCGCCCACCTGCGGGCCGACGAACTCGGTGCGGCGCAGCGTCACGTCGGGACTGGCGGCTTTCAGCGCGGCCATCACGGTGTCGCTCTGCTGCGCGGTGCTGACGCCCTTTTGCGCCGGCAGGCGGATCATCACGTCGCGCGAGGTGCCGAAATTCTGTACCTGGACATCGTTCAGGCCCAGCCTGGCCACGGTGTCGCGGATCTTGCCAACATCAGCGGCCTGGGTGTAGTTCACCTCCATCAGGGTGCCGCCGGTGAATTCGACCGACAGGTGCAGCCCGCGCGAGAACAGGAAAAACACCGCCAGCGCGAAGGTGACGAAACTGACGATGTTGAAGACCAGCGCGTGCCGCATGAACGGAATATCACGCCGGATTTTGAAAAATTCCATCTGGGATCCTTGGAAAGCGGCTCAGGAAAAAGAGGCGGTCATGACTTGGCGAGTCCACCTTCTGAAGGCGGACGCCATACCGTGCCAATCGACACGGTCTTGAGCTTTTTCTGCCGGCCATACCAGAGGTTGACCAGACCGCGCGAGAAAAACACCGCAGAGAACATGCTGGTCAGAATACCGATGCAGTGCACCACGGCAAAACCGCGAACCGGCCCGGAACCAAAGGCGAGCAAGGCCAGGCCGGCAATCAGCGTCGAGATGTTCGAGTCCAGGATCGTCGCCCAGGCGCGCTCATAGCCGGCATGAATGGCAGCCTGCGGCGAGGCGCCGTTGCGCAGTTCCTCGCGGATGCGTTCATTGATCAGCACGTTGGAGTCAATCGCCATGCCGAGTGCCAGCGCCATCGCCGCCATGCCCGGCAGGGTCAGGGTGGCCTGCAGCATGGACAGCACGGCCACCAGCAGCAGCAGGTTGACCGCCAGCGCAATGCCCGAAAACAGGCCGAACAGCATGTAGTAAGTCGCCATGAAGACCACGATCACCGCAAAGCCCCAGGACACGCTGTGAAAGCCCTTGGTGATGTTCTCGGCGCCCAGCGTCGGGCCAATCGTGCGCTCTTCGATGATGTCCATCGGCGCGGCCAGGGAGCCAGCGCGCAGCAGCAGCGCCAGATCGCTGGCTTCATTGACGCTCATGGAGCCGGAAATCTGGAAGCGGTTGCCCAGTTCGCCCTGGATGACCGGCGCGGTCAGCACTTCGCCCTTGCCTTTTTCAAACAGCAGGATCGCCATGCGCTTTTTGAGGTTTTCGCGGCTGGTGTCGCGCATGATGCGGCCGCCCTTAGCATCGACCGTCAAATCGACCTTGGGCTGCTGGTTCTGCGAATCAAAGCCCGGCTGGGCATCGGTCAGGTTTTCGCCGGTCAGGATGACCTGCTTCTTGACAATCACCGCCTGGCCATTGCGCTCGAAAAAGCGCTCCGAGCCAAAAGGCACCGGGCCGCTGCCGCTCTCGGCGGCTCGGGCTTCGGCGCTGTCCTCGACCAGGCGCATTTCCAGCGTGGCGGTGCGTCCCAGAATGTCCTTGGCCTTGGCGGTGTCCTGAACGCCGGGCAGTTGCACCACGATGCGGTCTATGCCCTGCTGCTGGATCACCGGCTCGGCCACGCCGAGTTCGTTGATGCGGTTGTGCAGCGTCACCATGTTCTGCTTGAGCGCCTGGTCCTGGATACGGCGGGCGGCCTCGGGCTTGATAGTGGCAGTCAGTTTGTACTCGGTCCCGTCCGGCGCTTCGACCATCTGCAGATCGGGAATCTGGTCCTGGATCAGGTTTTTGGCCGATGTCAGCGTGGCGGAATCACGGAACCGGATTTCGATGGCCTGGCCATTGCGGGCGATGCCGCCGTGCCGGATGTTCTTTTCGCGCAGCGACAGGCGAATGTCGCCAGCCAGCGATTCGGCGCGCTTGGTGAGCGCCGCCTGCATGTCCACCTGCAGCATGAAATGCACGCCGCCGCGCAAATCGAGTCCCAGGTACATCGGGTTGGCGTTCAGCGAGGTCAGCCAGGCGGGCGAGCGCGACAGCAGATTGAGCGCGACCACATAGGCCGGATCGGCGGCATCGGGCGTCAGCGCCTTCTGGATGGCGTCCTTGGCCTTGCCCTGGGTATCGACATCACCAAAGCGCGCCTTGATGGAGCCCGCTTCCAGCGTGATGCCATCGGCCGATATGTTGGCCTCTTTCAGCGCCTGCTCAACCCTGGCCAGCGTCGTCGTGTCCACCTTGACGGTGGACTTGCTGCTGGAGACCTGCACTGCGGGGGCTTCGCCAAAGAAATTGGGCAGCGTGTACAGGGCTGCGATCAGCAGCACGACCACGATAAGGGCGTACTTCCAGGCCGGATAACGATTCATGAGAGATTTGTTCCTGATGAACGGATAGACAAAGAGCGGGCCTGAGTTGTCCAGGCGCACCCGGCTGGACCGTTGTTATTGAAGTGTGCCTTATTTGGCGCTGTTGATGGCGCCCTTGGGCAACACCTGGACAATGGCGCTGCGCTGCAGCTGCACTTCAACGCCAGGGGAAATTTCCAGCGTCAGGTAACCCTCACCCAGGCGGATGACCTTGCCCAGCAGGCCGCCGGCAGTCGCGACTTCGTCACCCTTGGCCAGCGCCTCGATCATGGTGCGGTGTTCTTTTTGCTTCCTCATCTGTGGGCGGATCATCACGAAATACAGCACCACGAACATCAGCACCAGCGGCAGCATGCCGGTCAGGGTGGACATCATGTCACTGCCGCCGGCTGCGGCAGCGGGGGCAGTTTGGGCAAAGGCTGAGGAAATAAACACGGCTGACTCCACAATTATTGAGGGAAACACTGACAAACGCTCAGGCCGTGAAGGCCGGAGCATGAACTGGTGGATTGTATGCGTCAGGCGCGCGCGCCTTGAATTCAACCGGCGCGCATACGGCTATTTTCCAGCGGCTTGCGGCCAGCCGGCCAAAAGCGCCAGCCCGCAAGCCATGAGCCCATCCCTCCAGGCTCAGGCGGCCTGTTTCTTCTGGAGGGCGACGGGCTGGCGGAAGGCCTGCATCAGTGCCGCCCATTGCGGCCGGGCAGTGGCCAGATGGCGCGCCTTGACGTGGCCATAGCCTTTGATCAACTCGGGAATCCGGGCAATTTCCACGGCTGCGGCATGATTTTCAAGCGTGAGGCCAGCCAGCACTTCTTCGACGCTCGCCCGGTACTCGGCAATCAGCGCACGCTCTTCCCGGCGCTCGTCGGTGCGGCCAAACACATCGAAGGGCGTGCCGCGCAAGCCCTTGAGCTTGGCCAGCAGCCTGAAGCCGGTCAGCATCCAGGGACCGAACTGCTGCTTTTGCAACTCTCCCTTGTCGTTTTTGGTCGCGATCAGCGGCGGCGCCAGGTGGTAGTTGAGCTTGAAGTCGCCCTCGAACATGGCGTTGACCTTGTTCAGGAAACCGGTGTCGGTATGCAGCCTGGCCACTTCGTACTCGTCCTTGTAGGCCATCAGTTTGAAGAGGTAGCGGGCGACCGCCTCGGTCAGCGTGGTTTTGCCCAGCGGCGCTTCCGCAACGCGAACCCTTTCCACGAAAGCCTGGTAAGTCTGCGCATAGGCCGCATTCTGGTAGGCCGTCAGGAAGGCCACGCGCTTGTTCAGCATCTCGGTCAGCGACGGCTTCTTGACAAACTGGATCACCTGCGCGGCCTTGAACAGCGACTGAACCGCCAGCAGGTCATGCGCGCAGCGACGGCCCCATTCAAACGCCGCCTTGTTGTTGTCAACCTGCACGGCGTTGAGTTCAATCGCCCGCATCAGCGCGGCATGTGACAGCGGCACCCGGCCTTTTTGCCAGGCAAAGCCCAGCATCAGCGGGTTGGTGTAGATCGAGTCGCCAATCAGCTGCACCGCGACCTGCTCGGCATCGAAGCTGGCCATGCCCTCCGCGCCGACAGCCGAACGCACCGCGCTTTCGCAGTTGCCGCCCGGAAACTGCCAGTCGGGATTGGTCACGAAGGCCGCCGTCGGCGCGCCGTGCGAGTTCATCGCCACGAAGGTGCGGCCCGGCTGCATGGTTGCCAGCGTGTACGCATTGGCGGTCACGATGGGGTCGCAGCCGATCACCAGGTCGGCTTTCGCGGTATCGACCTTGGTGGTGTAGATGGCTTCCGGCCGGTTGGCAATCTGGATATGGCTCCAGGTCGCGCCGCCCTTTTGCGCCAGCCCGCCCGCGTCCTGCGTGACCACGCCCTTGCCTTCAAGGTGGGCGGCCATTCCCAGCAGCTGGCCGATGGTGATGACGCCGGTGCCGCCGACGCCGCCGACGACGATGCCCCAGGCGCTTTCGGCCACCGGCAGCCTAGGTTCGGGAATCGCCGGCAGGCTGGCCAGGTCGCCTTTTTTCTCTTTCTTCGGCTTCTTGAGCTGGCCGCCTTCGACCGTCACGAAGCTCGGGCAAAAGCCCTTGAGGCAGGAGTAATCCTTGTTGCAGGTGTTCTGGTTGATCTGGCGCTTGCGGCCGAACTCGGTTTCCAGCGGCTCGACCGACAGGCAGTTGGACTGCACCGAGCAGTCGCCGCAGCCTTCGCAGACCAGCTCGTTGATGACCACGCGCTTGGCCGGGTCCGCCAAGGTGCCGCGCTTGCGGCGGCGGCGCTTTTCAGTCGCGCAGGTCTGGTCGTAGATGATGATCGTCGTTCCCTTGAGTTCACGGAATTCGCGCTGGATGCGGTCCAGTTCATCGCGGTGGAAGACCTCAATGCCCGGCGGTAGGTCGTTGATCAACTCGGCGTGGCCGGCGCGCGCAGCGCTGCTGTCCAGCGTATGCGTGCGGCCATGGTATTTTTCGGGCTCGTCGGTGACCACGACCAGCCGGGCCACGCCCTCGGCGCGCAGGCTATGGGCAATCTGCGCGACCGAATGGCCCTCGGGCCGCTCGCCGACCTGCTGGCCGCCGGTCATCGCGACCGCGTCGTTGTAGAGAATCTTGTAGGTGATGTTGACGCCGCTGGCAATGCTCTGGCGGATCGCCAGCAGGCCGCTGTGAAAGTAAGTGCCGTCGCCCAGGTTGGCGAAGATGTGCGGCTCGGTGGTGAACGCCGACTGCCCGACCCACGGCACGCCCTCGCCGCCCATCTGGGTGAAGGTCGAGGTCGAGCGGTCCATCCAGGTCGCCATGTAATGGCAGCCGATGCCGGCCACCGCGCGCGAACCCTCGGGCACGCGGGTGCTGGTGTTGTGCGGGCAGCCGCTGCAAAACCACGGCGCGCGCTCGCCGGTCTCTAGCTTGGTTTCGACCAGCGCGCGTTCTCTAGCGTCGATCACCGCCAACCGGGCCTGCATGCGCGCCACGATGTCGGACGGCACGCCCAGCTTGGTCAGGCGCTTGGCAATCGCCTTGGCGATGATGGCCGGCGTCAGGTCGGCTTTCGCCCGCAACAGCCAGTTCTCGCTCGGGTTGGGACGGCTCCATTCCCCGCCCGACTGGTCGCCCTCGGGCTCGTCGAACTTGCCGAGCACATTGGGCCGCACGTCGGCGCGCCAGTTGTAGAGTTCTTCCTTGATCTGGTATTCGATGACCTGGCGCTTTTCCTCGACCACCAGGATTTCCTGCAGGCCCTGCGCGAAATCGCGGGTGATGGTGGCTTCGAGCGGCCAGACCACATTGACCTTGTGCAGCCGGATGCCGAGTTGGTGGCAGGTGTCCTCGTCCAGGCCCAGGTCATTCAAGGCCTGGCGCGTGTCGTTGAAGGCCTTGCCGCTGGCGATGATGCCGAAGCGGTCGTTCGCCGAAGCAATCACGTTGTAGTTGAGCTTGTTGGCGCGCACGTAAGCCAGCGCGGCATACCACTTGTAGTCCATCAGCCGCGCTTCCTGCTCCAGCGGCGCATCGGGCCAGCGGATGTGCAGGCCGCCCGGCGGCATCTGGAAATCCTCCGGCATGATGATTTTCACCCGGTCCGGATCGACCGACACCGAACTCGACGACTCGACCACTTCCTGGATCGTCTTCATGCCCGACCAGACACCCGAAAAGCGGCTCATCGCAAAAGCATGCAGCCCCATGTCGAGGATTTCCTGCACGCTCGACGGAAAGAACACCGGCAAGCCGCAGGCCTTGAAGATGTGGTCGCTCTGGTGCGGCGCGGTCGAGCTTTTGCTCACATGGTCGTCGCCGGCGATGGCGATCACGCCGCCGTGTTTGGCCGTGCCCGCCATGTTGGCATGCTTGAACACGTCCGAGCAGCGGTCCACGCCCGGACCCTTGCCGTACCAGATGCCGAACACGCCGTCGAACTTGTTGGTCTGCGGGTACAGGTCGAGCTGCTGCGTTCCCCAGACGGCGGTGGCGCCGAGTTCCTCGTTCACGCCGGGCTTGAAGACGATGTTTTGCGCCTCCAGGTGCTTCCTGGCCGCCCACAGCGCCTGGTCGTAGCCGCCCAGCGGCGAGCCCCGGTAGCCGCTGATGAAGCCGGCGGTGTTCAGGCCGGCGATGGCGTCGCGCGTGCGCTGGAGCATCGGCAGCCGGACCAGCGCCTGCACGCCGCTCATGAAGGCGCGGCCATGGTCGATGGAGTATTTGTCGTCCAGCGTGACGGTTTCCAGCGCTTTGCGGATGTGCTCGGGCAAGGGGGCGTTCATGGGGTTGTCTCCAGAATTGTCGTCATTCCCGCCTTGTGGGCAGGGGTTTCACAAGCGTCAGGCCCGGTCGGGGCCAACGCCTTCACTTTAGGCAAAAGTGTATGTCCCGCGTGCGGATATGTCTTTGCTTTTTTTGCCCGATTTAGGCTGCCTGGCGAAAGATTGTTGCTGCAAAATACGAAAAATGGAAACATTGGACAAGTTTGACATCGCCATCCTGAACGAGTTGCAACGCGAGGCGCGGCTCACCAACACCGAACTGGCGTCGCGCGTGGGTTTGTCGGCCGCGCCGTGCTGGCGGCGCGTGCGGGCGCTGGAGGAAGCCGGCTTCATCACCGGCTACCGGGCCGAGATCAACCGGCACAAGATCGGCCTGGGCGTGCTGGCCTTCGTGCGGCTTGACGCAGCCCGCAACACCGGCGACGTGCTGCAAACGCTGGAGGAAGCCATCCGCAAGATTCCCGAGGTCGTCAGCTGCCACTACATCAGCGGCACCGGAACCTTCGAGCTGCAGGTGGTCAGCCGCGACCTAAACACCTTCAGCCAGTTCGCCCGCGACGTGCTGATCAACCTGCCCAACGTCAAGGACTTGCACACCAGCTTTTCGCTCGGCGAGGTCAAGGCAGGCGGCGCGCTGCCGCTCGGGCACTTGCTGCCGTCTTTAGCCGGAAATTTAAGCAAATAATGGCGTTTTCGCATGCTGGACGTGCGCAAGCAGCTATTAATTAGATAGCATATAAAAACAAAAAACCCGGCCTCCGCAGAAGGCCGGGCAACCGGCTGGGCCGGGATTGATTTTCTTGTTCTTCAGCGCCCGTCAAGCGCCTGGCATCAGGCCTTCGCCAGCTTCATCTGCGTCGGCTCGCCGGTCAGGTAGCCCACGGCGGCGCCGAACTTGTCCTTGTAGTTGGCCTTGATCAGCGGGTCGAGCGTGGCCTTGACGTTGCCATGGATGCCGCCCCAGTCGCCGGCGTGCTGGAAGTTGCTCATGATGTAGGTCCAGCCGTTCAGCTCGTCCACGGCGTGCAGGCCGGTCGATTCGCCGCCGGACGGAATCGACATGATGCGCGACAGCACCTTGGTGTCGATGTTGTAGGCCCACAGGAAGTTGTTGACGTGCTGGCCGCTGTCTTCGCCGATGAACAGCGTGCGCATTTTTTCCGAGAACTTCAGGTTGTCGGGGTTGGCGATCTTGTCGGGGTTGGCGGTGTTGCCCAGCGCGTCGGCGGCGATGTCTTCGCCGGCCAGCAGGGCCCTGGTGTCCACCGGCATCCATTCGCTGTTGATGGCCGCGCCCTTGTCGTCCTTCTGGCCGCCCTTGAGGTTGAGCGCCATGACGGCGCCGGCCTTCAGAGGAGCTGCCAGTGAAATGCCGTTGCCTGCGGTGTAGCCTTTGCCGCCAACAATCATGGAGTCCTGGATATTTTGCAGCGCGGAGTAGGCGATCTTGTCCTTGATGTTGACCGTCGTGCCTTCCATTTTGGTGAAACCCATGCTGGCGCCCTTGTAGGCGGCATAGCGGTGGGTTTCAAGGAAGGCGGCGGCTTTTTCCATGCCGGAATTGAGCTTGATCCACTCGGTCTTGCCGTTGGCAACCGTCTTGGTGAACGTGGCATCGCCCGGATCCTTGCTGACCACGGTCATGATGTCGGACGGCTTGAGCGTGTTGGCCAGCGCTTCGATTTCGGCGCTGCTGGCCGAGCCGAGCTTGATCCAGCTCAGCGCGGCAGCCGCCGTGGCTTGCGGGTCGATGGAAAAGCCCGTACCGACCTTGGCGACGTACAGCGAACCGGCCGACAGGTCTTTTTCCTTGTCGGCCACGAACACGAAGTAGCCGCTGTTGGTGGCGTCGTCGCCCATGAGCACGGTGCGGTTGTCCGGCATGACTTGCACCAGTTCGTGCGAGATGCGGCCCATGCAGAAATGCTTCTTGATGGAAGCGGTGCCGTCGGCATTCACCGTGACTTCGGGCATGTGGCCGTAGTGGTACGGGTTGGCCTTGGTTTCATCGCCATAGAGGTTCTGGCTGTAGGCCTTGAACTGGGCACTGCTGGCAATGGCAAAGGCGTCGGGCTCGTACTCTTCGCTGGACAGGTGCGTGCCCCATGGCGACAGGCTGGCGCCGCAGGTGATCCACAGGCCATGCACCTTCGAGGTGTCCACGTTGTGGTATTTCACCAGCGTCAGCTTGCCGGTCTTGGGATCCTGGTCGAGCGTGAGCACGGCGATGGGCGATGGCAGCTTGCCGTACATATCGGTCTTGGTGTCTTGCGCCCAGCTGGTGTATTCAAACTGCACCACGGCAAACACCGTGTTGCCCTTGACGCCATCGACCTTGGCGCCGGGCACGCTCAGCAGCGACGTGCCGTCCGGCGCATCCGAGAAATACTGGCGTTCCTTGCCGGCCACGGTCTTGTCGATGATCTTGTTGTTGTAGATGTCGAAATAGCCGCCGGCCAGCACCTGGCCGCCCTTGCCATCGGAAACCATGTCGCCGGTGACGAAGAAGGGCTGGTAGGCCAGCTTGAAATCGGCCTTGCTGCTGTCGCTGAAGCTGACGCTCATGACCGAGCCGACCGTGGTCGTGGCCATGGCGGCGGCATTGGCCAGCGTGGGCGCGGGCATGGAAGAAAAGCTGACGCCGCTCAGGGTCGCCGACGGTACAACGGGCGCGGCCACCGCATCATCGCCACCGCCGCAACCGGCAAGAAGAAAACTTCCGGCAAAAGTTGACGACAGCGGCAGCATGGGCGCGCCCGCGAAAAATTGCAGGGCGCGGCGGCGGGACAAGGTGGCAACAGGCTTCATGGGATTTCGCTCCGGGCAAATAAACTGCGCACGGCGAAAAAGGCCGGCGTCAGCGGGTTACATGACCCGCGTACTGTCGCCTGCCCATGTTGCAGCCTGATGACAGCCCGTGCCGCCCAGAGCCCCGCTTCAGTCGCGCAGGCAGCGCGCCATCAAGGGCTGCTGCAGATACTGCAGCACCGCCTCGCGTCCGCCGGCGCCCAGGCCAAACTCGGCGCGCAGTCGCTGATTGCTGTAAACCGTCTGCGCGCCCTGGCCGCCGGCATCGCGCAGCAGCACATCGTCGCCGCGCGCGCCTTTGAGCACCGCCGTGTCATTGGCAAAGCTGACGCTGAATTTCAGGTTCTGCTCGCATGCATAAACCGGCGGCCCCGAGGAAGCGCTGACCGGCGACTCCGAGGGCACATTGCGATTCATCCCCGCGCAGCCGGCCAGCGCCGCCAGGCCCGCCAGCGTCATCGCGCAGGCCATTCGTTTGCTGGAGTGTGGGTTCATGGTTCTGTTCCTTTCATGTTTATTTGGGCCACAGCGCCCACAGCCGCAGCGGCTGGTTGACGCGCGAGGCCAGCAGGCCGGCGTCAACGCCCGTGCCGGCAAAATAGTCGGCCCGGACGGCACCCACGATGGCGCTGCCCGTGTCCTGCGCCAGCACCAGCTTTTGCAGGCTGGCCGCATTGCCGCTCGATGCCAGCCAGACCGGCGTGCCGTAGGGAATGCTGCCCGGATCGACGGCGATGGAGCGGCCGGGCGTCAGGGCCACGCCCTGCGCGCCCTTGGGGCCGAACGCCGCGTCAAAGTCGCTCAAGGGCTGCTCCTGAAAAAAGGTGTAGCGCGGGTTGCTCCAGAGCATTTGCTGCACGCGCTGCGGCTTTTTCGCGGCCCATGCCTTGGTCGACTCGACCCAGGGCGCGACCATGCGGCCTTCGCCCTGGTCCAGCAGCCACTGGGTGACGCTGCGAAAAGGCTGCTCGTTGGAGCCGGCATAGGCCACGCGGACCACGCGCCGGGAGCCGTCGGGCTCGGTGATGTTCAGCCGGCCCGATCCCTGGATATGCAGCGACATCACTTCGACCGGGTCGTCCACCCAGGCAATTTCGCGGCCGCGCAATGCGGCGCGCGCCTCGGGCAGGGTGTCTATTTCCTGGCGGGAAAACCACGGCCGGCGGTTGCCCAGGCCCGTGGGCGGCCGGTACAGGGGCACGTCATAGCCGGCGCCCGGCTGGCGGCTGGCCTTGAGCACCGGCTCGTAATAGCTGGTGAGCAGGCCTTCGGACACCCCTTGCAGGGACTCGACGCGGTAGGGCTGCAACCGGGCGACCATCCAGTCGCGCTGCTCCCTGGGCGAGGCAATGCTCAGTCGCCGCACCTCGCTGCACAGCGGGGCAAACACCGGGCCGGGCCGCTCGCAGCTCTTGATCCAGGCGTTCCAGGCTTCAAACAGCGAGTCTTCCTCGAACCCCGGCAATTCGGCCCAGTGCACCGCGACCCAGCGGCTTTTCCCCTGCAGCCGGGGCGGCGGCAGCGGACCCGCCTCGCCAGGGCGCAGCACCACGGCCGGGGCTTGCACGCCGTCCGGATAAGAAGACGCAGGCGGCAGGGGCACGCTGGTGCAGGCCGCCAGCCCTGCGGCGATGGCGATAATTGACGCCTTGCGCAACGACGGCAGCCAGCGCGTCAAGCCTTCAACCGCTTTCCAGGAACAGATCATGGCCTTACTTTTACTCGAAGCGCTGGGTGCGCTGCTGTTGCTGGTGTTCATTGTGTGGTGGACGATGTTTTCTGGCCGTCAAAAAGGCGAACTGAAGGACGGATCGGCGCGCGCTGCGTCCGATACGAAGAAGGATGGGAAATAAGCGCCATCCGCTACAGATTGCGCAGCAGATTGGCCAGCTCGACGGCCGACTTGACGCCCATTTTCTCAAAAACCCGGGCCCGGTGGACTTCGACGGTCCGCACGCTGATGTCGAGCTGGTCGGCGACCAGCTTGTTGGGCAGTCCTTCGACCACCAGCAGCATCACCGCGCGCTCGCGCTCGGTCAGGCTGTCGAGCTGCGCGCGCAGGCCGGTGGCCTGGCTGCGCTGGACCAGCGCGGCGGCCGACTGGACCAGCGCCTGCTCGATCCGGTCCACCAGGGCGTTGTCCGAAAAAGGTTTTTCAAAAAAATCAAAGGCGCCGCGCTTGACCGAATCGACGGCGGTCGGCACATCGGCATGGCCGGTCAGGAAAATCACCGGCAGGGTGGGCAGCAGGCCGTAGGTAATCAGTTTTTCAAACATGGCCAGCCCGCTCAGGGCGCCCATGCGCACGTCGAGCAGCACGCACGAAGGCGAGCGGACCTCAAAGCCATGGGCCACCCGCGCATCGAAGGCCTCGGCACTGGCGAACGCTTCGCTGGGCAGGCGCCGGGAGCGCAGCAGCCAGGCCAGCGCGTCACGCACGCCCTTGTCGTCATCGACGATATAAACGGTGGCATTGTGGATTGGCTCCATTTCAACTTTCTTCAAGCGGGTGATGCGCGTCTTCCCCGGCCCCGGGCATGACGGCCACCGGCAGGGTAAAACTGAAAATGGTACCTTGCGGCCGGACGCTTTCATAGCCGAGGAAACCGCCGTGCTGCTCGATCACGGTGCGGCACAGGCTCAGGCCCAGTCCCATGCCCTCTTTGCGGGTGGTGAAGAAGGGGGTGAACAGCTGCCTGGCCACTTCGCCGGAAATGCCTTCGCCCTGGTCGATCACCGCAAATTCAACCCACTGGCTTTGCGCATTGGAGGCGGCCGGGCGAATGCGCAATGTCAGCACCTTGTCGGGCTGCAACGAGGCTGGCGCTGCGGTTTGCGCATCGTTGCAGCCCCGCATGGCCTGCATGCCGTTGCGCGCCAGGTTGAGCAGTACCTGCTCGACCATGGTGCGGTCGCACAGCACGGGCGGGCAGGTGTCATCGACCACGGTAGCCACCTGCACGCCGAGTTTGCGCGCCTGCAGGCTCACCAGCGGCATGATGGCGTCGAGCAGCGCGCGCGGCGGGACCGCTTCGCGCACCCTTTCGCTCCTGCGCACGAAGTCATGCACGCTCTTGATGACCCTGCCGGCCCGCTCGGCCTGCTCTGCAATGCGGCTCATGGCCAGCTGCAGGTCATCGAACAGCGCAACCGCATCCGGCGCGCGATCCCCCTTGGCTTCGTCCTGCAACAGATTGAGCGAGCCGGTGGCGTAGCTTGAAATCGCCGCCAGCGGCTGGTTCAGCTCGTGGCTGAGCAGCGAAGCCATCTCGCCGACCATGGCCAGCCGGGCGCTGGCCTGCAGGCGGTCCTGGCTGGCGCGCGAGAGTTCTTCGGTGCGGCGCTGCTCGCTGACGTCCAGGATGGTGCTCATCCAGCCGGTGTGCTTGCCCACGGCGTTGATCAGCGGCGCCTCCATGATGAGCACCGGAAAGCGCGTGCCGTCCTTGCGCATGAAGACCGATTCATGGCCCTCCCGGGGCAGCTGATTGCCGGCCAGGCGCATTTCCTGGCGCCGCTGGTAGGCGTTCGCCAGTTCCGGCGGCCAGTACGGCGAAGGCATGCTCTGGTTGAGCAGTTCCTGGGCATCGACCCCCACCATCTTGCAAAAAGCCGGGTTGACGTAGGTGATGCGGCCCTGCAGGTCGCGAGCGCGCAGGCCGGTCAGCAGCGAGTTTTCCATCGCCTTGCGAAAGGCCAGCGCCTCGCCCAGGTCGTGCTCGACCTGCAGGCGCCGCCGCATGTCGCGGCCCAGCAGGAACAGCACGACCAGCAGCACCAGCGACATCGCGGTCACCAGCGCCGTCAGGACGTTGGGAAACAGGGCCGGGGTGCCGCGCCGGCTTTCCATCCTGACCACCATCGTGCTGCCCGGCAAGTCGAGCAGTTGCCGGGCCACGAACGCCCGGCTTCCGCGTGCCGACACCCCGTACATCGCCAGGCGCGTGCCGTCGGCCTCGGTCAGGGACAGCCCGACGCCTTGCGACAAAGGCTTGCTGACCAGTTCGGCCAGCAGGTTTTGCAGCGAATAGGTGGCCACGATATAGCCCGTCAGGCGGCCCGACTCCATGAGGGGCTGGCACATGTCGATCACTTCCATGCCCAGCCCGTCGGATTGCGGCAGAAAATAGCTGAGCGAATAAGCCGGGCCGCTCAGGCGGCGCGCAGAGGTGCAGGTCAGGCTCACATCGGCCTGCAGGCTGGGGCGGTCCAGCTTTTCGAACACCGGCTTGCGAAACGGTGTCTCGACAAAGCCAAGCATGCCGAGCGTTTCGTTGCGCCACTCAAGCCGCAGGATTTCGCGGTGCTCATGCAGCAGCTGGCCTGCCGGCGCCTGCCAGGCGTCAAGGCCGCGCTCGCGGACATGCAGCGCCTGAAAAGCCTGAAGGTTGCGGTTCAGGCCGGAGCGGATATCGGTCACGGCTTGCGCCGCATTGTCTTCAAGCCGGCTTTGCAGCACGCTCGCTTCGTAGCGCCCGGCCAGCCAGATCAGCAGCCCCAGCAGGGCCACCAGCAACGCCAGCAGCACAAGCCACAGGGAAATGCGCTGGCTGGCCCAACGGGCCAGCCGGGGAAACTTCAGGCTCATCAACTCATAGCACCCGGTGGCTCAAGGCGGGCAGGCGCTGGCGAACTTCCTGCAGCCGGGCATGCAGCACCTCACCCATGACGACGCCTGGCCCTTCGGCCTGCTCCGCCAGAATTTCGCCCCATGGCCCGACCACCATGCTGTGGCCCCAGGTGCGGCGGCCGTTCTCGTGCAGTCCGCCCTGCGCGGCGGCGGCCACATAGGCCAGGTTTTCAATCGCCCGGGCGCGCAGCAGCAACTCCCAGTGCGCCTGGCCGGTGATGTAGGTGAAGGCGCTGGGAACCAGCAGCAGGTCGGCCTTCAGGGCGCGGTACAGCTCCGGAAAGCGCAGGTCGTAACAGACGCTCAGGCCGACCGTGTAGATGTGGCCGTCACGCGACGCCAGCTCGAAGCGCACCGGCTGCGTCCCGGCGTCGAGCACACGGGTTTCGTCGTGGTCTTCACCGCCCTGCGTGAATCGGAACAGGTGCATCTTGTCGTAGCGGGCCACGCAGACCCCCGAGGGCGCATAGGCCAGGGAACTGTTGCGCGCCCGGCCCGCATCGCCGGTCGCGGTGGGCAATGTGCCGCCGACGATCCACAGCCGCAACTCGCGCGCCGAGCGGCTCAGGAAGTCCTGGATCAGGCCGCTGCCGGATTTTTCCTGGACCTTGAGCTTGTCGGTGTCCTTCATGCCCATGACGCAAAAATACTCGGGCAGCACGGCCAGCTCGGCGCCCTGCGCCGCGGCCTGCGCCAGCAGCGCCCGCGCAGCGTCCAGGTTGCCCTGAACGCCAGTACCTGAAACCATCTGGATGGCGGCTATTTTCATCAGCGTTTCTCCACAGTCAGTTCGCCAGACGGGGACTTGGCCCGGGCCTTGCGATCAATTTTCGTGATTTTGGGGTCGTACCAGCTTCCGTCAATCTGGAATTCCTGGGTGGCCGCCTCCATCAGCGGGCGGCGCAGGAACATCTGCGCCAGAAAACTGCCCAGGCCGACCACCGGGTTGATGGCCGTGGCAATCAGCGAGGCCGTGCCGGCATTGATTTCAGGCACCACGACCACCTTGAGGTTTTGCGTTTCATCGGCAATGCTGGCGCGGCCTTCCATCAGCACGGCGGCATTGACGCCGCTCATCTGCAGGTTGTTGGTGTGCGCCACGCCCTGACGAATCGTGACATCGCCGCGAACAAAGTCAAACGCAAACCCTTCTGAAAAAACATCGCGGAAATCCAGCGTCAGCCGCCGGGGCAAGGACTGCAGGCTGAGCACGCCCAGCAGCTTGGCAATGCCCGGGTCGGCCTTCATGAACTGGCCGGACGCGACGTTCACATGGAACTCCCCGCCCAGGCTCGGATAGTCCAGGCTCAGCGGCGAACCCATCCAGTCGATCTGGCCTTCGAGCGTGCCCTTGCCGCGCCGGATCACACCGTTCATGCCCAGGCGCTTGAGCAACTCGCCAGAATCGGCAATGTCGAGCCTGAAATTCATCGCCGACCGGCGGCGCCCGGCGGGCAGGGCCGCAGCCCAGTTGCCGGTGGCGGTCAGCATGGCTTCGGGTAGGATGACATTGAACTTGTTCAGCCGCCACTCGCGAACGCCGCTTTCGGCCGCCGTGGCGCCCCGGTTGACCGCGTCGATTTCAACCCGCCCCAGCTTCTTGCCGCGCAGCTCCAGGTCTTCGACCACGATATCGAGCGCCGGAATGCTGGCCGGCTGCTCGTCCAGGATGGCCTCGACTTCACTCGCCTCGCTGGCGGCCAGGCTCAGGCGCGACAGCCGCGCATAGACGCGGCCGGCGCCCTGCGCGCCGGGCTGGCGAAACTCCATGTAGCCGTCCAGCTCGGCGGCATTGAGGTTGGCGCGCCAGTTCAGGCCCTCGCGGCTGGCACCCACCACCACATGGTTCAGGCTGCGCCCCTGCACCTTCAATTCCCTGGCGCGTATGGCCATCACGTTGGGCAGATAGCTCATGGCGGCCGCCGGCCCGGTAGAAGGGCTGGCGGCGGCCTGCGCCATGACGCCGCCGGACGCATCGTTCAGGACTTTTTCCCAGGCATCCAGGTCCACCCGCGCCAGGTTGATGTTCGCCCCCACGCCGGACTCTGGCGCGGGAGTCGCTTCACCCGCGTCCAGCCCCACGCCGATGCTGCCCCGGATCACGCGGGCCTCCTGCCCGCTGAGGTCGCGCAGGTAGCTGATGGCCGCCACGCGCCCGATGCTGACCAACAGCTGGTCCTGCAGCGCCTGACCAGCCTCCATCGAGCCGGTCAGCAGCACGTTCTCAAAGCGGATCGGCAACGCGGCTTCGGCCGTCTTGGCCAGCGGCGGCGGCAGGCTCAGCGCCATGCCCTGCAGGCTGCTGGACACCATCACCTCCGGCACGCCGCGCCGGAACAAAATCGAGGCGGTGTAGGCCGTGCTGCCACTGGCATGCTCGGCCACGCGCGACGCCAGCCCCAGCTCCTTGGCCTGGCGCAGCCCTTCTGCCGTGACCGCGCCTTGCGCCCTGAAGGCCACGCTGGTCTTGGGGCCGGTTGCAGACGCCAGGGGCCGGGTTCCGCCGTCGATGCGAACGTCGCCCCCGAGCAGCCGCGCCTGGGCACCGGCCACGGTAAAGCCCTGGTCGGTCACGTTCACCACGCCTTTGAGCTGGGCCAGAAGCGGCGCCTCGGGCACGAACTTCACGTCATTGCCCGGCAGGGTCACGCTGCCCTCGACGGTCGATTTGTCAATCTCATTGATGGGCAGGCGCAGGCGAAAGCGGTAGTCGGCCGCGCCGCCGGCCGTGGCGCTGGCCAGGGCGCGCTCGGTCATCTCGCCGACCGGGGAAGTGTTGACAAAACCCAGCGCGTCCGAGAGCGCGCCCTTGATGTCCAGCGCCACCTCCACCGTCGCCTGGTGTTCGAGGTCGGCGATGCGGGCCTCGCCCTTGACCAGCTGCAGTCCCGGCAGGCCGGCGACCTTGCCGCTGGCGCCCTTCACGTCCAGCGACGCCCGGCTGAACAGCAGTTCACCATTGAGTTCGGTCAGCGCCGGCCAGGGCGCCGCGCCCGGCGGCTGCAGCGCTTTGGGAACATAGACGAAATGCCCGTTTTTCACCTTGGCCGACACCTGGAAATCCCCCTGGGCCGGATCGGCGAAAGGCAGGTATTCGACCGGACCGCTGACCTTGAACTTCACGTCGCTGACCTGCCCCTTCAGCACCGCGTCGCGCACATAGTGGCGCACATCGTCTCCGAGCACCAGCGGCAGGTAGCGATGCACGCGGCTGCCGTCGCCCCGGCTCAGGCTGCCCTGCAGGTCGAGGATGCCGGGGAAGCGGCGATCCGGCGAGCCCCCGGCTTCGGGCGGGCCGGCGGCGCGGTCATCGGTGCGCCAGCGCACCTGCGCCTGGCCCTGGGCGTCGGCATTAGCAAACTGCACATCGCGCAATTGCAGATCGATTTTTTCGCCCGAGAGCTTCCATTGCGCCTCAGTGGACAAGCGGTCGAGCGCCAGCTTCGAGTCTTCAAAAATTCCGGGCACCTCCAGAGCGCCTTTTGCAATCTTCACGCTGGCCTGGCCGCCGTCCTGCGTCAGGTTGAAATCCACCGTCGCGCCGCTGACGCCGGGCCGGCCAGGGGTGTCCGGCAGGGCGCTTGCGGCCGGCAGCGCGGCCACGCTCAACCCCGCCACACGGCCCTTGACCGCAAAGGTCGAGGGTGAATCAAGCGGCCCCTGCCAGCGGGCATCCAGCGTTTCCACCAGCCCCCGGGGCGCGAAAGAAGCCACCAGCGCCTGGGCTGCGTTGTCCAGCGGCAGGCGGCTGGCAATCCGGGCCAGGGCGGCCAGGTCCAGCCTGTCGGCCTTGAGGATGGTCTGCTCGGGTCCGCGCCGCGACGCGCGGGTGTGAGCCAGCGCCAGGTTGCCGCCTGGCCACTGCAGGCCGTCTTGCAGGCGGAACTGAAGGCCTTCGGTGCTGACATCAAATCCGCCGGCATGCTGGCTTGCGCCCATGCGCCCGGCCAGGGATTCAAAAGCCAGCGGCTCCAGCCGGCTGCCCAGCCGGGCGTCCACGTCCCGCAGCGCCACATCGACCAGTGCGCCGGTGACTTTTCCCTTGCCGACCTCAAGCCAGGCGCGCAAGGCGCCCTGCCCCCGGTTCAGCGCCAGCCCCAGCGACTCCAGGCTGGCATGGCGCTGGATGCGCGACACATCGACATGCGAAAAGTCCCCGTACACCTGCCCCGTCCAGGCCGCGAAATCGCCGGTTCGCCTAGAGAGCAGCGGCTGCCTGAAGATGCCCCTGAGGCTGAAACGCTCGCCCCATTCGGGCGGCGGCGTCGCGTCCAGGCGCATCAGGTGGCGGCGGTGGCCATTCCTCATCACGCCATCGACCTGGCTCAGGGCCAGCGGCGGCGCCTGGCGCATCTCGTCGGTCCAGCGCACGGTGCCGCCGCGCACGATGAATTCGGTCTGCGAAAACAGCCAGTCCGCCATGGCACTGTGGCCGGTGTCGCTGTCCTTCGAGACATCCAGGCCACCGACAAAGATTTTTCCGTCAACCGCGCGCCGGATATCGACTTCGGGCCGCTCGATCACCAGTTGTTCAAAGCCAAGTCCCCACAGCGAGGAAGGTGAAAGCGCGCCCAGAATGTGCGGCAGCCGCACCGCTTCGCGCCCCTGCGCATCGAGCAGGCTGACGTCATGCAGCTCGAAGGAGGGAATGGCGCCCTCCGAGCGCCCGGTGATCTGGCCGATGCGGACCGGCACACCGAGCGCCCGGCTGGCCTGGGCTTCCAGGCGCGGACGAAACTCGGCGATTCGCGGCACAATCCAGCCGTGGAGCACCAGCCAGCTCAGGCCAAAGAGCAGCCAGGCCGAGGCGACCAGCCACAGCAGGCCGCGCAGGGCCACGGCAATCCACCGCAGGCGTCGGGACGGCAAGGCTGGCAAAACTGGCGGGCTGGTAAGGGTAGGCTCCATTGACCTGAGAATTATGACCGCCGACGGTAAAACCGGCCGGCGCAGAACCACGAAGTTTGTGAAGTAGTGTGGTCAACTACCCCGGCCTGAAGGCCGGAGCTTGGAGTCGAAAGACAAAGAGTTAGGTTGAAGCAGGGAAAGCGGTAACCAACCCGCTACGTTAGTAACAGGTCGTTCAGACGCACCAGCGAATGCTTCCTCAGTTTGCTGCTCTGCAAGGCTTTAATCATGCAGACCAAAGGTAAAGGGTCGAAGGTTTTAGTCGCTGCCCTCAAAAGCAGGAGCCGGTTGCTGACATTCCCGAGGGGACATACGCCGCAAGGCGTGGGTCACAAGGCCCTTACGGGCTAGCCGAAAGGCCGAGCAGGTGAAAAGCCTGCACCTTATTCACTGGTGGCAAAAACGGACGCGACAGGTACGTCACCAAAGCAGGGGGGATGCTTCGCATCCCGCGCTCTACCTCCCCGGCCTGAAGGCCGGGGTTTCACGCGCAAACTGATGACCGATTCCTCAACTGGCTGTCCAACAACCCCTGTTGCCGTGGGGTTGACCGCCCCGGCCACCTCGCCGGCTTCGTCGTACTCGCGTTACGTCCAGCGCATTCGCCGCCGCTATGCCGCACAGATGCCGCTGCTGCCGGCTGGCGAGCCGGTGCGCGCCATGATGCAGGCCACGCTCGATGCGCTGCTGGCCGGCGGCCTGGAAACCGGCGCCGCCCTGCGCGTGTTGCGCCAGCTGGTTCTGGAACGGCTGGTGGTGCTGGACTGCAGTCAAGAAGCCCCCACGCTCCACACTGCGTGTGGTTCGCTGCCCCCCGAGGGGGCTGGCGTTGCGCTGGGGGTCGTGACCCGCGCCATGACCGAGCTGGCCGAACTGGCGCTGGACGTGGCCATGCGCCACTCCCGGGAAGCGCTCGATGCGCAGCACGGCGCCCCCCAGGCCCCGGGCGGCGTGCCGGCGCAAATGTGGGTGGTCGGCATGGGCAAGCTCGGCGCGCGCGAACTCAATGTGTCCAGCGACATCGACCTGATCTACGTCTATGACCATGACGGCGACACGGCCGGCCGCCCCGACGGCCGGGGCCAGATTTCCAACCACGAGTATTTCGCGCGCCAGGTCAGGGCGGTGTTCAGCCTGATTGGCGACGCCACCGAGCACGGCTTTGTGTTTCGCGTTGACCTGGCGCTGCGGCCCAACGGCAATTCCGGCCCGGCGGCGGTGTCGCTGAGCGCGCTGGAAGAATATTTTCAGGCGCAGGGCCGTGAATGGGAGCGCTTTGCCTGGCTCAAGAGCCGCGTCGTGGCGCCGCTCGAATGCATCCAGAGTGGCTCGGCGCGGGCACTGCGCGGCCCGGTGCTGCCGTTTGTGTTCCGGCGCTACCTCGACTACAGCGTGTTCGATGCGCTGCGCGTGCTGCATCGGCAAATCCGCGAGCATGCGGCCAAGCGCTGCGCCGGCCATCCCGAGCGCGCCAACGACGTGAAGATGTCGCGCGGCGGCATCCGCGAGATCGAATTCACCGTGCAGCTGCTGCAGGTGGTGCGCGGCGGGCAGTTTCCCGAACTGCGCACCCGGCCCACGCTGGACGCCCTGCAGCGCGTCGCCCATGCCGGGCTGATGCCGCAGGACACCGCCGACGCCATGGCCCGCGCCTATGACTTCCTGCGCCGCGTCGAGCACCGCATCCAGTACCTGGACGACCAGCAGACGCATGTGCTGCCGACGCGCGACGACGACCTGGCCTGGATTGCGCAGACGCTGGGCTACGGCGACTGCTGCGCCTTCCTGTGCGACCTGGACAGCCACCGCGAACTGGTCGCCGGCGAGTTCGACCGGCTGCTCGGCGGCCAGCCCAAGTGCAATGGCAAGGGCTGCGGCAAAGCGGGCGACAGGCCGGCCCAGCAGCTCGATGACCTGCTCGACCAGCTGCCGCCCGAGTGGCCGGCGCACTTCAGGAGCCGCCTGGCGCTGTGGTGCCAGCATCCGCGCATCCTGGCCCTGCGCGAGGAATCGCGCGCGCGCCTGAGCCGGCTGGTGCAGCGCACCGCCCACTGGCTGCTCGAAGGCAGCGTGACCGAAGAGGCGGCGCTGCGGCTGATCGACTGGATCGAGCCGCTGCTGCGGCGCGAAAGCTACCTGGCGCTGCTGATGGAGCGCCCGTCGGTGCACGAGCGGCTGCTGCGGCTGCTGGGCGCGGCCAAGTGGCCGGCGCGCTACCTGATGCAGCACCCCGGCGTGATCGACGAGCTGGCCAGCGACGAGCTGATGCGCGAGCGCTTTGACGCGGCCACCTTTTCCAGCGACCTGCAGCAACGGCTCGCAGCGCTCAGGCGCACCGGCGAGGATGACGAGGAAACCTGCCTGAACCTGCTGCGGCGCGCCCACCATGTCGAGGTATTTCGCACCCTGGCGCGCGACGTGGAAGGCGTGCTCACGGTCGAGCAGGTGGCCGACGACCTGAGCGCGCTGGCCGAGGCGATTCTCGCCCTCACCACCGACTGGTGCTGGCGGCACCTGAAGATGCGCCACCGCGACAAGCCGCAGTTCGCCATCATTGCCTATGGCAAGCTGGGCGGCAAGGAACTGGGCTACGGCAGCGACCTGGACATCGTGTTCGTCTATGAAGACGAGGACGAGCGCGCCCCCGAGGTGTACGGCGCCTTCGTTCGCAAGCTGATCAACTGGCTGACCCTGAAGACCGGCGAAGGCGACCTGTACGAGATCGACACCGCGCTACGCCCCAACGGCAATTCGGGCCTGCTCAGCACGCCGTTCGAAGCCTATGCCAACTACCAGCAGCGGCGCGGCAGCAACACCGCCTGGACCTGGGAGCACCAGGCCATGACGCGCGCCCGCTTCGTGCTGGGCAGCGAGTCGCTGCGCCAGCGCTTCGACGAGGTGCGCCGGGCGGTCATCAGCGCGCCGCGCGACCCGCTGGCCCTGCGCCAGGAAATCGAGGACATGCGCCAGAAGGTACGCGGCGCGCACCCCATCCGGGGCGGCAAGTTCGATGTCAAGCACAGCGCCGGCGGCATGGTCGATGCCGAATTCGCGGTGCAGTTCCTGGTGCTGTCCGAATCGGCGCGGCACCCGGAGCTGGTCGATAACGTCGGCAACATCGCCCTCTTGCTACGCGCGGAAAGCGCCGGACTGCTGCCGGGCGGCGTGGGCCAGGATGCCGCCAGCGCCTACCGCGAACTGCGGCGCGTGCAGCATGTGGCGCGCCTGAACGAAGCGCCGACGCAGGTCATGCCGCCCGAATTGCAGGATGAGCGTGAAGCGATCCAGAAGCTGTGGAGCACGGTGTTCGACGCCTGAGCGCCTGAAAGCGGCCGTTCTTGAGAACATCCGTGCCCTTGCCTGCAAGCTGATTAAATCAAATGATTTAATTAAATCAATCGTTTGATTGTCATGGTTTAATCAAACTCATGACTTCAGCCCTGCCCTTATCGCCGTCACCACCGTTATCGCCGCCCATTGAACCGCCCAGCCAGGAAACGCGCGGTCAGCGTGCTGACGGCACCAAGGCCCGGCAGAACCTGCTGCACACCGCGCTCCGGCTGTTTGCCGAAAAAGGCTTCAGCAAGACATCGACGCGCGAGATTGCCCTGGCCGCCAGCGCCAATATTGCCTCGATCAGCTACTACTTCGGCGACAAGGCGGGGCTGTACCGCGCCGCGTTCACCGAACCAATGGGCTGCACCGAGGACCAGCGGGCGCTGTACGACCAGCCCGATTTCACTTTGCGGCAATCGCTGCAGGCGTTTATCGGCAGTTTTTTGGCACCGATGAAACAAGGCGAACTGGTGCAGCAATGCACGCGCCTGCACTTTCGCGAAATGCTGGAGCCGACCGGCTTGTGGGCCGAGGAAATCAACAACGACATCAAGCCCGCCCACGCCGCGCTGGTGGCGGTGCTGGCCCGCCACTTGGGGCTTTCGGCGGCGGACGATGGCCTGCACCGGCTGGCCTTCAGCATCACCGGCCTGCCGCTGCAGCTTTTCATCGGGCGCGACTGCGTGCAGGCCATCCGGCCCGAGCTGATCGAGCAGCCGGAGGCGATTGACGCCTGGGTCAGCCAGATGGTGCTGTATGCCGAAGCCATGGTGAACATCGAAGCGGCGCAGCGCCAGCCGCCGCCGGCCTATCAGGAACAACCAGAAAAATCATGACATCACGCTTGAGAACCCCTTCACGCCTGCTGATCGGCCTGCTGCCCTTGTGGCTGGGCGCCTGCGCCACGCTGCCCGCGCCGCCGCTGGTGTCCGCGCCCGTTCCGCCGCAGTGGCAGGCGGCGCTGCCGCACCAGGGCTCGCTGACCGATCTGAGCCAGTGGTGGCGGCAGCAGGGCGACCCGGTGCTGGCCGAGCTGATTGCCGCCGCCCAGGCCGTCAGCCCGACGGTGGCGTCGGCGCGCTCGCGCATCGAGCAGGCGCGCGCCGCCCGGGTGACGGCCGGCGCCGCCTTGCTGCCGACGCTCGATGCATCGGCCAGCCTGAGCCGGGGCCGCTCGCTGCAAAGCATCGGCTCGGACAGCGTGCCGGTGGTGACGACGGCGCAGGCCGGGCTGCAGGCGGCCTGGGAATTGGACATGGCGGGCGGCAACCGTGCCAGCCTGGATGCGGCCGCGCAGCGCCTGCTGGGCGCCGATGCGCAGTGGCACGAGGCACGCGTGTCGGTGGCCGCCGAGGTCGCCAACCAGTACGACAGCCTGCGCAGCTGCCGCGCGCTGGCCGATGTGACGCAGCTGGATGCCGCGTCGCGCCAGGAAACCGCGCGCCTCTCTGGCCTGAGCAAGCAGGCAGGCTTCACCGCGCCCGCCACCGACGCGCTGGCCCGCGCCAGCGCCGCCGATGCGCGCGGCCGCGCTACGCGCCAGGCCGCGCTGTGCGAGCTGGACCTGAAGGCCCTGGTCGCCCTGAGCGGGCTGGCGGAGCCCGATTTAAGGCAAAAACTGGCTCCTGCGCAGGTGGAACGGGCGCAAGCAGCTATTGTTTCAATAGCATCCGTACCTGCCGACGTACTGGCCCAGCGGCCCGACGTGTTCAGCGCCGGGCGCGAAGTCGCGGCCGCCAGCGCCGATGTGGGCAGTGCGCAGGCCGCGCGCTACCCGCGCCTGGGGCTGAGCGGCTCCATCGGCGCCACGCAGGCGCGCGCCCTCGGCACCACGGTCACCCTGGACACCTGGTCCATCGGCCCGCTGAGCCTGAGCCTGCCTTTGTTTGACGGCGGCCGGCGCGCCGCCGATGTCCAAGCCGCGCAGGCGCGCTACGCCGAAGCCGCCGCCCTGTACCGCGCCAAGGTGCGCCAGGCGGTGCGCGAGGTCGAGGAAGCGCTGGTCAGCCTGCAGAGCACCGACGCACGCCAGGGCGATGCCGAAGCGGCGGTGGCCGGCTACCGCGCCGCCTTCACCGGCACCGAAGCGCTGTACAAAAACGGCCTGGCCAGCCTACTTGAACTGGAAGACGCCCGCCGCACGCTGCTGACGGCTGAAATCAGCCGCGTGTCGCTGCAGCAGGAGCGCAAGGCGGCCGGCGTGGCGCTGTACCGCGCCGTGGGCGGCGGCTGGACGCCGGCGCTGGCGCCGCTCCAGGCCGGCGTCGCTGCCGTTTCGCCGACTCCCGCCTCCTCCCAATAGCCCACCAATAGCCCGATAGACCGGCCCCGGCCATCCTCCTGACTGAGCTTTCACCATGAACAAACCCACCGCCAAGTCCGTCATCGCCGCCGCCATCGCCGTGCTGGCCGTCGCTGCCGGCGCTTACTTTTTCACCTCAAGCCAGCGTGATTCAACCGCAGCCAGCCCGCCCAAGGCCGCGCCCAAGCCCGCGCTGACGGTGACCGCCGCCCTGCCCGAATCGATCCGCCTGCCGATCACGCTGGCGGCCAACGGCAACATCGCCGCCTGGCAGGAGGCCGTCATCGGCGCCGAATCGGCCGGCCTGCGGCTGACCGAAGTGCGCGTCAACGTCGGCGACGTGGTCAAGGCCGGCCAGGTGCTGGCGACGTTTTCGACGGACAGCGTGCAGGCCGACGTGGCGCAGGCGCGCGCCAGCTTGCTGGAGGCCCAAGCCAACGCGGCCGATGCCGCCGCCAACGCCGAGCGCGCGCGCAGCCTGCAAAGCTCGGGCGCGCTGAGCGCGCAGCAGATCAACCAGTATTTGACGCTTGAGAAAACCGCCAAAGCGCGCGCCGAAGCCGCGCAGGCCGTGCTCGGCGCGCAGCAGTTGCGCGGCCGGCAGACGCAGGTGCTGGCGCCCGACAGCGGCGTGATCTCGGCGCGCAGCGCCACCGTGGGCGCGGTCGTCGGCAACGGCGTCGAGCTGTTTCGCATGATCCGCCAGGGCCGGCTGGAGTGGCGCGCCGAGGTCACCTCCAGCGAACTGGGCCGGATCAGGGAAGGCCTGCCGGTCAGCGTGGTTCCGGCCAGCGGCGGCGAGTTGCGCGGGCGCGTGCGCATGCTGGCGCCCAGCGTCGATCCGCTGACGCGCTCGGCGCTGGTCTATGTCGATCTGCCATCGGCCGCCAGCAAGGGCTCGACCGCCAGGGCCGGCATGTTCGCGCGCGGCGAGTTCGACCTGGGCGCGTCCACCGCGCTGACCATCCCGCAGCGCGCGCTGGTGGTGCGCGACGGCTTCAACTACGTGTTCCGGCTGGGCGACGGCAACCGCGTCAGCCAGCTCAAGGTGCAGACCGGGCGGCTGGCCGGCGAGCGCGTCGAGGTGGTGTCGGGCTTGATGCCCGATGCGCGCATCGTTGTCAATGGCGCGGGCTTCCTGAACGACGGCGATCTGGTCCGCCTGGGCCAGGAAAATGACTCAAATCAGCCTCCTGCGCAGGCTGCATCTGCCTCAGTAGCTATTAAAAATGGAGCAAACCCATGAACGTCTCCTCCTGGTCGATCAAGAACCCGATTCCGGCGGTGATGCTGTTCGTGCTGCTGGCCTTTGGCGGCATGCTGTCCTTCAACGCGATGAAGGTGCAGAACTTTCCCGACATTGATTTGCCCACCGTCAGCGTCTCGGCCTCGCTGCCGGGCGCGGCGCCCGCGCAACTCGAAACCGAGGTCGCGCGCAAGCTCGAAAACTCGATTGCCACCGTGCAGGGCCTGAAACACATCATGACCAAGGTGCAGGACGGCGGCGTCAGCGTCACCGCCGAATTCCGCCTGGAAAAGCCGGTGCAGGAAGCGGTGGACGACGTGCGCTCGGCCGTCGCCCGCGTGCGCTCGGACCTGCCCGCCGACGTGCGCGACCCGGTCGTCACCAAGGTCGATCTGGCCGGCCAGCCGATCCTGGCCTTCACGATTGCCTCCAGCCGCATGGACGCCGAGGCGCTGTCGTGGTTTGTCGATAACGACATTTCGCGCAAGCTGCTGGCCGTTCGCGGCGTCGGCGCGGTGAATCGCGTCGGCGGCGTGACGCGCGAGGTGCGCGTGGCGCTGGACCCGTCCAGGCTGCAAGCGCTGGGCGCCAGCGCCGCCGACATCTCGCGCCAGCTCAAGCAGGTGCAGACCGAAAGCGCGGGCGGGCGCACTGACTTAGGCGGCAGCGAGCAGCCGGTGCGCACGCTGGCCACCGTCAAGTCGGCGCAGGAATTGGGCGCGCTCGAACTGGCGCTCAGCGACGGCCGCAGGATTCGCCTGAGCGATGTCGCCACCGTCAGCGATACCGTGTCCGAACCGCGCTCGGCCGCGCTGCTCGACGGCAAGCCGGTGGTCGGTTTTGAAGTCGCGCGCAGCCGGGGCGAGAGCGAAGTCACCGTCGGCGCGGCCGTGCAGGCGGCGCTGAAAGACCTCAAGGCCCAGCACCCCGACCTGGTGCTGACCGAAGCCTTCAACTTCGTCCAGCCGGTGCAGGAGGAATACGACGGCTCGATGCATTTGCTGTACGAAGGCGCGATTCTGGCGGTGCTGGTGGTCTGGCTGTTTTTGCGCGACTGGCGCGCCACCTTTGTCTCGGCCGTGGCGCTGCCGCTGTCGGTGATTCCGGCCTTCATCGGCATGTCGATGCTGGGTTTTTCGATCAACGTCATCACGCTGCTGGCGCTGTCGCTGGTCATCGGCATTTTGGTCGATGACGCGATTGTCGAGGTCGAGAATATCGTGCGGCATCTGCGCATGGGCAAAACGCCGTATCAGGCGGCGATGGAGGCGGCCGACGAGATCGGCCTGGCGGTGGTCGCCACGACCTTCACGCTGGTCGCGGTGTTTTTGCCGACGGCCTTCATGAGCGGCATTGCTGGCAAGTTCTTCAAGCAGTTCGGCTGGACGGCGGCGCTGGCGGTCATCGCCTCGCTGGTGGTGGCGCGGGTGCTGACGCCGATGATGGCCGCGTATATCCTGAAACCCATCGTCGGCGACCACAAGGAGCCCGGCTGGCTGAAGATTTACATGCGCGCGGCCGCCTGGTGCCTCAAGCACCGCGTGGTCACGATGGTCATGGCGACGCTGTTTTTTGTCGGCTCGATCTTGCTGATTCCGCTGCTGCCGACCGGTTTCATCCCGCCCGACGACAACTCGCAGACGCAGGTTTATCTGGAATTGCAGCCCGGCTCAAGCCTGAAGCAGACCGAAGCGGCGGCTGAACAGGCGCGGCTGATGATTTCAAAAGTCGAGCATGTGCGCAGCGTGTACACCACGATTGGCGGCGGCACGGCGGGCAGCGACCCGTTTGCCGGCTCGGGCGCGGCCGAAACCCGCAAGGCCACGCTGACCGTCCAGCTGGCCGAACGCGGCGACCGGCCGCGCAAGCAGGGCATCGAGAACCAGATGCGCAGCGCGCTGGAGCAGTTGCCCGGCGTGCGCAGCAAGGTCGGTCTCGGCGGATCTGGCGAAAAATACATCCTGGTGCTGACCAGCGAAGACCCGCTGGCCCTTGGCGCCGCCGCGCGCGCGGTCGAAAAGGACTTGCGCACCATTCCCGGCCTGGGCAGCGTGGCGTCGAGCGCCAGCCTGATCCGCCCCGAAATCGCCGTGCGGCCCGACTTTGCGCGCGCCGCCGACCTGGGCGTGACGAGCAGCGCGATCGGCGACACGCTGCGCATCGCCACGCTGGGCGACTATGACGTGTCGCTGCCCAAGCTTAATTTGTCCGAGCGCCAGGTGCCCATCGTCGTCAAGCTGGCCGACGCGGCGCGCCGGGACTTGAGCGTGCTGGAGCGGCTCTCGGTGCCGGGCGCCAAGGGGCCGGTGATGCTCGGCCAAGTCGCCACGCTGGAGATCGCCAGCGGCCCGGCCATCATCGACCGCTACGACCGCTCGCGCAACGTGAACTTCGAGATCGAGCTGTCCGGCCTGCCGCTGGGCGACGTGACCAAGGCGGTGCAGGAACTGCCCGCCGTGAAGAACCTGCCCGCCGGCGTGAAGGTGGTGGAAATCGGCGACGCCGAGGTCATGGGCGAGCTGTTCGCCAGCTTCGGCCTGGCGATGCTGACCGGCGTGCTGTGCATCTACATCGTGCTGGTGCTGCTGTTCAAGGACTTTTTGCACCCGGTGACGATTCTGGCGGCGCTGCCCTTGTCTTTGGGCGGGGCCTTCGTCGGCCTGCTGATCGCGCAAAAGAGCTTTTCGATGCCCTCGCTGATCGGCCTGATCATGCTGATGGGCATTGCCACCAAGAACTCGATCTTGCTGGTCGAGTACGCCATCGTGGCGCGGCGCGGACACGACGGCAGCGACGGCCATCCGGTGGTCGCAGGCATGAGCCGGCGGGACGCGCTACTGGACGCCTGCCACAAGCGCGCCCGGCCCATCATCATGACCACGCTGGCCATGGGCGCCGGGATGCTGCCGATTGCGCTGGGCTTTGGCGCGGCGGATTCGAGCTTTCGCTCGCCGATGGCGGTCGCCGTGATCGGCGGGCTGATCACCTCGACGGTGCTGAGTTTGCTGGTGGTGCCGGCGGTGTTTACGTATATGGATGACCTGGAGCAGTTCAGCCGGCGCATGGCGGGGAAGCTGCGGGGGAAGCCGGTTGAGGCAGTAGCGGTGCGGGTTGGGGATGTGGCGCCGTGAGAGGAACCCCTATGCACCGCGCCCTTGTCCCTCTTCTCGTAGCAGTTCTCTGCGCTCAGCCTTATGAGACAGTCTCAGCTGAAAGTCAGTGCTACGGAACGGTCAGCAAGGGCCGAATTGAAGACAGCGTCAAGCTTCCATCCGGTGGGTCCAACTTCTCCGCTTACAGCATGCTGGGAACTGCCATAGGTCGCACGCATGTCCACTCAAAGGTTGCAGAGGTCATCGTCACGGCTTACGCGGCGCTCGCTGCAGCCGATCCATCTGCACGCTTTGTATACGGGGAAACGGGTTGGCCTTCAGGTGGCCGTATTCGTCCGCATCGCACCCATCAGAATGGCCTGTCTGTTGATTTCTTTGTCCCAGTGCGAAACGCTGCTGGGAAATCTCTGCCTCTGCCAACAAGTATTACCAATCGGCTCGGCTACGACATCGAGTTCAATGCGATCGCAAACTATCACGAGTACGGCATTGACTTCTTAGCCATGTCTGAACACCTTTACCAATTACATGTGGCCGCCAAATCCAAAGGTGTAGGTATTTCTCTGGTCATTTTCGACAACGCTTTCTTGCCACAGCTGTTCTCTACACCGCACGGCCCTTACCTCCAGCAGAACCTGCCATTCATGAAAGGCAAGCCTTGGGTGCGCCATGACGAGCATTACCACGTTGACTTCAGTGTCCCGTGCAAGCCGAATGCGGGCTAAGCCTTCCGCGAGTTCAGGACAACCGCCCAATGACAAATTTCTAATGCAATTAGCCTTCTGCGCAATCAGGATATGCACAATAAGCTATTAATTTAATAGCAAATCTCACCCCGAAGTATCATCCCCGCGAATCTTCTTCACCAGCGCAGTCGTCGAATAGCCATCGACAAACGGAATCGCCAGCGCCTGCCCGCCGTAGGCTTTCACTATCGCCGTTTCGGCCAGTTTGTCCATGTCGTAGTCGCCGCCCTTGACCAGCACGTCGGGCTTGATCTCGCTGATCAGCTCCAGCGGCGTGTTCTCGTCGAACCAGGTCACCAGGCTGACCGATTCGAGCGCGGCGATCAGCACGGCGCGGTCTTCCTGCCGGTTCAGCGGGCGCTCCGGGCCTTTGCCCAAGCGCCGGGCCGAGGCGTCGGTGTTCAGCGCCACCACCAGGCTGGCGCCGAGCTGGCGCGCCTGCGCCAGGTAGGTCGCGTGGCCGCAGTGCAGCACGTCGAACACGCCGTTGGTGAAGACGACGGGAGGCGGCAGCGCGGCGACGCGGGCGGGTGCGTCCTCGCGGGCGACGATCTTGTCCAGAAATGCAGGAGGCTTCATGAAACGTGGGGTGTGGCGCCGGGCTCCGGGGACGCGGCCATCTGGCGCCCCAGTTCCTTGCGGTAGTGGTTGAGCTGCTGGACGGTCTTGAAAGGCTGGCCCAGCAAAAGCCCCAGATTGTGCAGGATGCGCTCGACCACGCGGCTTTCCCACGCCGCATCGAAGCAGATTTGCGTGTCCAGCCAGTGTTCCAGCCACTCGGGGTCGGGCAGGCGACTCTGGACGGTATCGCGCGGGAACAAAGCTTTGTTGACATGCAGGTTGGTCGGATGCAGCGCTTGCGAGGTACGCCGCGCGCTGGCCATCAGCACGCCGACCTTGGCGAAAGCCGCCCGGGCCGCGATGCCGGACTGGCCGATGGCGCGCTTCATGTAGCGCAGGTAGGCGCCGCCGTGCCGCGCCTCGTCCTGGCCGATCAGAGTGTAGATTTGCTTGATGACCGGCTCGGTATGCCATTCGCTGGCGCAGCGGTACCAGTGGTTCAGGCGAATCTCGCCGCAAAAATGCAGCATCAGGGTTTCGAGCGGCGGCGCGGGCTCGAACTCGAAGCGCACCGCGTGCAGCTCTTGCTCGGTCGGCACCAGCTCGGGCCGGAAACGCCGCAGGTATTCCATCAGCACCAGCGAATGCTTTTGCTCCTCGAAGAACCAGATCGACATGAAGGCCGAGAAATCGCTGTCGCCCCGGTTGTCGCGCAGGAACATCTCCGTCGCCGGCAGGGCCGACCACTCGGTGATCGCGTTCATGCGGATGGTCTGGGCCTGCTCGTCGGTCAGCAGCGAACCGTCAAAAGCGGACCACGGGATGTCGGTGTCCATGTTCCAGCGCACGGCTTCGAGCTGCTTGAACAATTCGGGGTAAAGCATGGGAACTCCTTCGCCGGCAGATACTCAATTGATCCTGTGCTGGATGCAGCGCTTGTCTGGATATTCATTGGATTTTAGGAACGGACTGTGACAAGCAACGCCATCAGGGCCTTTGCAGCACAGCCAGCCCGGGCAGCAAAAAATCTGAATCCAGTCGCAAGCCCCCCTGCGTATAAACGTAAATCATCATTTTTAATGTAAGCACGCCATGGACGCTTTTCCCCTCCCCTTTGTGGCTTGGGCGCTCATCGCCAGCGCTGCGCTGGCCACTTTCCCCGCAGGCGCGGCCAGTTCCGATGCGCCGTCCTGCCCCGCGCTTTTGCAACAAAACGTGCTGCGCCTGCAGGATGAAAAACCGCAGTCGCTGTGCCAGTACAGCGGCAAGGTCGTGGTGGTCGTCAACACCGCCAGCTTTTGCGGCTTTACCCCGCAGTACAAGGGCCTGGAAGCGCTGCATGCCAAATACCAGGGGCGCGGCCTGGTGGTGCTGGGCTTTCCGTCCAACGATTTCTCTCAGGAAACCGGCAGCAACAAGGAGATTGCCGACTTTTGCGAGAACACCTTTGGCGTGAAATTCCCGATGTTCACCAAGACCCGCGTGACCGGCAAGGACGCCAGCCCGCTCTTTAAACAGCTGGCCGACAAGACCGGCACCGCACCGCGCTGGAACTTCTACAAATACATCATTGCGCGCGACGGCACGGCGGTGGCCGCCTTCAATTCCATGACCGACCCGGCAGGCGGCAAGTTCGTGGCCGAAATCGAAAAGCAGCTGGCCAGGCCATGAGCCCGGCAAGCCCCTGCGTACAGGCTGCAAAACGCTTAACAAAAATTTACCGAAGCCTTTTCCGGCAAGCAGGAACTCGTTTAGGCTGTCTTCAGTCTTATTGCTTATATCGTTTACCTTGTATCAAGCCTTGCGCAGCAATACACGAACAAGGTAACCACCGTTTCATTGTTGCGAAGCCTTTCCGGCCATCCAGGCCGGTCTGCATGTCCGGGGCGGTTTCACTCCTCCCTCACTCCCTTGTTCGCACCGGGACGCTTCGCAACATTTTTATCTCCGGGGCAGCGGCATGCGCAGTCATGGCCGCGCTCCCGCAGGGGTCGCGCGCGGCTTCAGCCCGCCGGCACTTCCACGAAGCTCGGGCGCAGGGCGAGCTTTTGCTGCAGCTTGGCCAGCTTGGGATGGTTTTCACGCCAGGCGATCTCGGGGAAGCGAAAGTCCAGATAACCCAGTGCACAGCCGACCGCCACATCCGACAGGCTGAAATGAACGCCGCTGCAATACGCCTTGTCGCCCAGGCCCTTGCTCATGGCCTGCAGCGCAGTGTCGATTTTTCCCATCTGCCGCGTGATCCAGGCGTCGCAGCGCTGCTCGGCGCTGCGGCCGGACCAGGTCGCCTCCAGCCGGGCCAGCAGGGCGGCATCCATGATGCCATCGGCCAGCGCCTCCCAGGTCTTGACCTCGGCGCGCTCCCGGCCCTGCGCAGGAATCAGCTTGCCCACCGGCGACAGCGTGTCCAGGTATTCGACGATGACGCGCGAGTCGAATATCGCCTCGCCCGCCTCCATGATCAGGCTGGGCACCTTGCCCAGCGGATTGGAGATACTCATGGTTGAATTTTCGGCCCAGACATCTTCCAGTACAAACTGGTAGTCGAGCTTTTTTTCTGCCATGACGATGCGCACCTTGCGTACATAGGGGCTGGTGGCGGATCCGATGAGTTTCATGATGAAGTTAAGTTCTTGTCGTGGTCCGGGAGATGGTAGATTCTATCGAGTCAAGACACGGCTTGAATAACATGGCGGCAGGCCATGAAGATATGCAGTTTTTCATCCATTAAACCGGCGCCAAACCCCTGGCCAGCGCCGCCTACAATCACACCCCATGAGCTTTTCACCCATCAACGCCCTGTCGCCGCTGGACGGCCGATACGTCGCCAAACTCGCCACCCTGCGCCCCCTGATGTCCGAGCAGGGCTATATGCACCGCCGGGTCCAGGTCGAAATTGCCTGGTTCATTGCGCTGTCAGACGCCAAATTCGCCGAATTCAAGCCGCTCAGCCCCGGCGCGCGCACCTATTTGCTGGGCCTGGTCAAGAACTTCTCCGAAGCCGACGCCTGCGCCATCAAGACGATTGAAAAAACCACCAATCACGATGTCAAGGCCGTCGAATACTGGATCAAGTCCAAATTCGAAGCCCGGCCCGAGCTGCAGGCCGCCAGCGAATTCGTTCACTTTGCCTGCACCAGCGAAGACATCAACAACACCAGCCAGGCCCTGCAGCTCAAGAGCAGCCGCGAGCAGGTCGTGCTGCCGGCGCTCGACAAGGTCATCGACAAGCTGCGCCAGCTGGCGCACGCGCATGCCGACGTGCCCATGCTCAGCCGCACCCACGGCCAGACCGCCAGCCCGACCACCGTCGGCAAGGAAATCGCCAACGTGGTGGTGCGGCTGGTCAATACCCGCGAAAAGATCGCCGGCATCAAGCTGATGGCCAAGATGAACGGCGCCGTGGGCAACTTCAACGCCCACCTGGCCGCCTGGCCCGACTTCGACTGGGAAGCCTTCAGCCGCCATGTGATTGAAACGCCCGAGCCGCTGGGCCTGGGCCTGACCTTCCAGCCCTACAGCATCCAGATCGAGCCGCACGACTACATGGCCGAGCTGTTCGACGCGGTGGCGCGCACCAACACGATTCTGATCGACCTGGCGCGCGACATCTGGGGTTACGTCAGCGTCGGCTACTTCAAGCAGCGCCTCAAAGAAGGCGAAATCGGCTCCTCGACCATGCCGCACAAGGTCAACCCGATTGACTTTGAAAACGCCGAGGGCAACCTGGGCCTGGCCAACGCGCTGCTGCGCCACATGAGCGAAAAGCTGCCCATCAGCCGCTGGCAGCGCGACCTGACCGACTCGACCGTGCTGCGCAACATGGGCGTGGCGCTGGGTTATGCCGTGCTGGCCTACAACTCGCTGTGCATCGGCCTGAACAAGCTCGAACTCAACAACGAAGCGCTGGCCGACGACCTGGACAATTCATGGGAAGTGCTGGCCGAGCCGATCCAGACGGTCATGCGCCGCTACGCCGTAGCGGGCGCCTACGAAAAGCTCAAGGAAGTCACGCGCGGCAAGACCGTCCGGCCCGAAGACCTGCACGGCCTGATCCGGTCGCTGGAAATCCCCGACGCCGCCAAGGAACGCCTGCTGGCCATGACGCCGGGCAGCTATGTCGGCATGGCGGCGGAACTGGCCAAACGGGTGTAAGCGGGTTTCAGCGGATTCCTGAACATTGAAAACGGGCTTTGAACAGCCCGCTTTTTTTGTGCCCGGCGCCAAGCTGCAGCGCTCAGGCCAAACCTGCCGGCATGGCCGTTCCGCAATGCCAGCACTGCTCGAACCCGCCTTCCACCGTTTCGCCGCAGCGGCACAGCCAGCGGCGCTGCGGCATGTTCTGCAGCGCGTCCAGCAAGGCGCGCGCGCCGGCTTGCTCTTCGTCGTTCGTCAGCCAGACTTCGGGCTGGCACTGGTCGGGCGGCAATTCGCCCGCCACGCTGCCCAGGAAATAGCGCTGCATGCTGGCTGAATAACCGGCCTGCTGCAAGGCGTCCACCCACAGCGCGGCGATGGCAATATTCGGGGCACGGGTCAGGCGAAGCATGCCGGCAGTGTAGCGCTTAAATACGGATCACTCTTAAAATGATAGCTGCCAGCGCACTGTGCATATGCGCAAACACCCTATTTTGCTTAAAAATGCACCGGCAAAACTACTTTTTTTCCAGCGCCCGGTCGGCATAACGGCCAAAACGCCAGGCCGTGGCCTCCTGGGTGATGCGCCGCCAGGTGATTCGTTTTTCAACCGCACTCATCGCCAGCCAGTGCTGCACCTCTTCAAAAGTGCGGCCGCAGCCCTTGCACAATGCATCGCCCTGGCTGGTCGAGCAGATGGCGATGCACGGCGTGTCGGCCGTGGTGTCGTACCAGGCATGCCAGGCCGCCAGCGCCCCGGCCGGAAAATCGGCTTCGTCGGCCGTGTCCTGGTGCTCGAACACCATGCGCGCATACACGCCGGCCAGGGCGCGCACCTCGGGCGCCAGCGTCACGCCGTCGGCCGAGGGGTGTTTGCCGCGCCAGTAATTGATGGCGGCTTCGATGTCGATGATGTGGATGCCGGGCATGGGAGCATGGGAAGAAGAAAAAAAAGCAAAAGGCGCCGCGGGCAACATGGCCTGGGCCGGGCGCCTGATTATCGGCCGGTCGGCCGCCCTGTTCCGGGGGCCGGGGAAATCCGCAAAAGACCACAGCAATTGCAATGAAATACCAAGTCCTGTCCAATACCGGCTTCGAAGGGGAGTAACTCCCTGGTTGTTGCGGGGCCTGTTTCATCCACAGCCCGCCACAACCGCTTCGGCAAGTCGTCAATACGAAGTTCACGCTTCCGGCTTGCCGGGCATGCAGCCCTGCTGCAGGCCGAGCCAGACCTTCGATTGAAACCGGTGCAGGTTCAATCGAGGTGTTCGTGGCGTTTGAAAAATCCCATCCACAACTTCGCCTGGCCCTGTCCGGTTTCACCCCTGCGGACAGCCGTTCATCCGGCTGTCCACCCTTGAAACCTGAATCTGGAAAGCCTGCGCAATGGAATTATTTTCAACCCCCTGGTGGTCGGCCCTGCTGGCCATCATTTTGATTGACCTGGTACTGGCCGGCGACAACGCCATCGTGATTGCGCTGGCCGCGCGCAACCTGCCGCCCCATCTGCAGAAAAAAGCCATCGTCTGGGGCGCTGCCGGGGCGATCGTGGTGCGCTCGGTGATGACCATCGGCGTGGTGTGGCTGCTGAAAATCCCCGGCCTGATGCTGGTCGGCGGACTGGGCCTGCTGTGGGTGGCCTACCAGTTGCTGGCCGACCAGGGCGACAAGGAACATGACGGTCCGGTGGCCAGCACCTTCTGGGGCGCGATGAAAACCATTGTGATCGCCGACGCGCTGATGGGCATCGACAACGTGCTGGGCGTCGCCGGTGCGGCGCATGGCGCGTTTGACCTGGTCGTCATCGGCCTGCTGGTGAGCGTGCCCATCGTGGTGTTCGGCAGCACCATGGTGCTCAAGCTGGTCGAGCGCTTCCCCGTCATCATCAAGATCGGCGCGGCCGTGCTGGCCTTCACCGCCGCCAAAATGATTGTCGGCGAGCAGCTGCTTGACCGCATCTATGGCGGCCCCGCCGCCTTGCCGTCCGCGCAGTCCCTGCATACCGCCGCCGAGTGGGCCACCTATGCCGCCGCCGTCGCGGGTGTGCTGGCCGCCGGCTGGTGGGCCAACCGCCGCGCCCAGGCGACACGCCAGTCGGCCTGAGAGGCCTTGAGCGCCCCTTGAGCTGCCGTTGATGCCAAAAATCGGCAGTGGTATTCTGGCGCCATGAAACTTCTCCTCAAATGGCTGCTCAGCGCCGCCGCCCTGCTGGCGGTGGCCTACCTGTATTCGGGCGTGGTGGTGACCAGCTTTACCGGCGCGCTGATTGCGGCGGCGGTGCTCGGCGCGCTGAACATGGTGGTGCGCCCGGTCCTGGTGCTGCTGACGCTGCCGGTGACGGTGATCACGCTGGGGCTGTTCCTGTTTGTCGTCAATGCCCTGATGTTCTGGGCGGCGGCCAGCCTGGTCAGCGGGCTGAACGTCAACGGCTTCGGCGCCGCGCTGCTGGGCTCGCTGATCTACTCGGTGCTACAGCTAGCGATTGACTTTGTCCTCGAGCGCCTGCTCTTTAAGGATTGACTCGACCTGCCGGGTGCGGGTGTCGATGATCGAGCCTTCCACATAATCGGCGCTGGCCGGGCTGCTGCGCATCAAGCCCTGCGCCGCCTTGAAGCGGTCCAGCGCAGCGGCGTAGTCGAGCTGGGCGGCGCGGCTTTCGGCATCGGCCCGGATCGCCCGCACCGGCTGGTTTTGCTGGCCGCAGGCAACGGCCAGCAACTGCCAGGCCATCGCATCGCGGGGATGGACGGCCACCCAGGTCTGCAGCGCCTGCGACACGTCCGGCGCGCGGCTGGCCGCCATCAGCGCCTTCGCCTGCAGCAGCAACTCGGCCCGCGAGCCGGCCTTGCCGATGTCGGCCGAAGCTGCGGAAGCCGGTATCTTGCCCTCCAGCAGATCGACCTCGATGGCCAGCAGTTCGACGGCCTTGCCAGCCGGCCCCGTGTCGGCGGTGAGCGGCTTGAGCCGGCCGAGCAGGTTGCGCGCCGCCGAAAAATCACGCAGCTGGGCAGCAGCGAAGGCGCCGCCATACAGCGCGCCAGCATCGCGGACCGTGGCCGCCGACAACGCTGGCGCCGCCGGCTGCGGAGCGGGCAAGGCCGCCGCCCTGCGCTGGCCCTCGGCCAGCATGGTGCGCAGCGCATCCACGCCGGGAACGGCCAGGATGCGGGCGCGGGCGGCCATCATCGCGTGCAGCTGCTGCGTGCGGCTCTCGGCGGCCAGCTTCTCGGGTGACGGCTTGGCCGCTGCCGATGCCAGCTGCACGCGGGCCTGCGCCTCGGCGATGCGCTCGGTGGTCAGCGGGTGCGAGCGCAGGTAGGGAAACGAGCCGTTGTCATTGAGCCGGTTGGCCTGCTGCAGCTTTTCGAACATGCCCGAGACGCCCCGGCTGGCATAGCCGGCGCCCTCCATCACGCCAAAGCCGACGCGGTCGGCCTCGCGCTCCATGTCACGCGAAAAATTCAGCTGCCCCTGCGCCGCCAGTGCCTGCCCGCCGACGATGGCCGCGCTGCCCGCGTTGGGGTTCTTGTTGGCCGCCAGCACCCCCAAAATCATTGCCGCAATCATCCACGGCGCCTGCCGGGACTGCTGCGTCATCAGCCGCGAAATATGCCGCTGCGTGACATGGCTCATTTCATGGGCCAGCACGGCGGCCAGTTCATCGGCGCTGCCCACGGTGCCGATCAGGCCCAGGTGCACGCCAAAATAGCCGCCGGGCAGGGCAAATGCGTTGATGCTGCGGTCGCGGATCAGGAACAGTTCCCAGGCAAAGCGCTCATCGAGTTCCGCCGGCAGCTCGCCCCGCGCGCGCGCGGCAGCCATCAGCGGCTGCCAGATGCCCTGCAGGTAGTCCACCAGCACCGGGTCATCGACATAGTCGGGATCGCGGTAAATGCTGACGGCAATGCGGTCGCCGATGCGCCGCTCGGCGGCGGCGGACAGCTCGGAGTTGTCGCCCAGCGACGGAAGCGAGCCGGTTGCACGGCCAGGCGCGGCGCCCGCCGTCTGGGCCACCGAGATGGAAGAGGCAGCCGTGCCAAGCACAAGAACCAGCACCAGCCGGCGCCAAGCCCGGCGCGGTTTTGGCCGAGCATTTTCAGGACAGTTCGATGAAGTCAAAAGCAATCACTTTCAAAGCGTGAATGGACATGCGGGCAAGCTCTTATGATCATGCATAGTTGCAAAGGTTCTGTATCCCCATGACGACATCTTCTTCACCCCTCACCCATTTTGACGGCCAGGGCCAGGCCCACATGGTCGATGTCGCGGCCAAGGCGGCCACGCACCGCATCGCCGTTGCTCAGGGCCGCATCGAGATGAAACCGGCCACGCTGGCCCTGATTCTGGCTGGCAACGCCAAAAAAGGCGATGTGCTGGGCATTGCGCGCATCGCCGGCATCATGGCGGCCAAGAAAACCAGCGACCTGATTCCGCTGTGCCATCCGCTGGCGCTGACCCGGGTTGCTATTGAATTTATAGCTACTTCCGCAGATGATACAAGCGCAAACAGCCTGATTGATGATGAAACGGGTAGCGTGAGCTGCACCGCCACGGTCGAAACCGTCGGCCCGACCGGCGTCGAGATGGAAGCGCTGCTAGCGGTCACCGCCGCCCTGCTGACGATCTACGACATGTGCAAGGCGGTGGACCGGGGCATGACCATCACGGATGTGAAGCTGCTGGAAAAGCATGGCGGGAAGTCGGGGAGCTTTGTCGCCGGCAGCGCTTGAAAGCGCTGTGCGGGACAGGTGTTACCGACCCGCATTCTTGCTGGCCCAGCGCGCATGGTCTTGCGGAAAAGCCGCCCGGTAGCGCGCCAGATACTGCAGGGCTTCGTCATCGCGCCCCAGCATCACCGCGCTTTCAATCACCTTTTCAATCACGCGCGGCTCGGGCGAGTAATGCAGCATGTCCCTGGCCAGGTCGTAGATGGCGGCGGCATTGGCAGGCGTGAGCGGCGTCATGCTCAACTCCGCAAAACGCGCCTGATTGCGGAACAGCCGGCTGCCGCGCACCTTGTCCAGCGTATCTTCGCGGTAGGCGGCGCTGCGCTTGTCAGGCAACAGGTAAATCTGGCTGACGCGGTGATAGCTGATGGCCACGCACGCCAACATTACTATCATAGTGATAGCAGCTAGCGACCGCAGGTATTGCGCAAAAGGCCTTTTTTGCTTGGATTTTTCGTCCAGACCGTCAACATCAGCATCAGGCAATGGCTGATTTTCGCGTCCGATTGAAAACAGCAGCCAGGCACTCAACCCGGCAGCGATCTGGAACGGCCCGTACCACAGCGGATATTCCAGCAGGCTGTGCAGCCCGATGACCGTCAGCACGCCCCAGGCCGTCTGCCGCACCGGATTTTGTTCGCGCCACGGCTGCGCGCGCCACGCCAGCCAGCCCAGGGCGCCGGAAATCGCCATGGCGGCCGGAACGCCCAGTTCCACCGCCAGGTGCAACGGCAGGTTGTGCGCGTTGTCGAGGATTTCGCAAAAGCGCGGCCCCGGGTACAGCGTGATGAAGTGGGCATAGTCCAGCTCGCCCCAGCCCCAGCCCAGCCACGGTTTTTGGGCAATCAGCGTCAGCACGTTGGCCCACAATACCTTGCGGCTGGAGCAGCCCGGCGATTTGACCAGCCGGCCAAACAGGCCATCGCTGTGCAATCCGGTCGCCAGTTCCAGCAGCCACGGCAGCATGAGCACGGCGACGCCATAGGCCAGCAAGGCCTGCGCGGCAAACACCGGCAGTCGCCATCGGCGGCCCGGCAGCGCCCACCAGGCGGTGAGAGCGGCAATCAGCAGCCATTGCAGCAGGCCGGTGCGCGAACTGCTGGCGGCATTGCCCAGCGCCAGCAGCAGGCCCAGCAGGCAGGCCCACCACGGCATGCGCCATTCCTGAACCTGTTGCTGACCCGCGGAATTTTCCCGTTGCGCCCGCCAGCCGATCAGGACGAGCAAACCGATGCTCGTCAGCGTGGCGAACTGGTTGCGCTGGCGCAAGTTGGCGAACGCCTCGCCGGCCTCCGTCTGGCTGATCCATGGGCTCAAGGCAGGCGCCAGGCCAAAGTACTGCGTCAAGCCGATGAGCACGCTGAGCGCTGCGGCGATCAGCCAGCCAGCGGTGACCAGTCGGGCATTGAGCCGATGCCGGAAAGTCCAGAGAACGATCGCGCACAGGGCTGAAAGCAGCAGGGGCCAGACGTTGGGCGTGGGGCCTGCGGTGTAGGGGTTGAGCCAAGGGAGGAGCAGGAACGTGCCCAGCCAGCAGGCTTGGATAGAACGATGATTCAAGGCGGGCAGCAAATGGGGAGCCGAACTGGATTTGACGGAAAACGGGTATTTTGACTCGTTCGATGGAGTGAAACCCATTTTCGGACATGTCCCTGCTGGGTACGGATTTGTTTCAAAAGCTGCGTTGCTTGCCTTGCATCTTCAGCCGCTCCAAGCGTCTAGGGAAAAAATGCCTCTTTAGAATCCGTCACCGCGCAAAAAGCCCTGAATTTGGGCCTGTTTGTCGAGCACGGCTATCCAGTCCTGCCGGGCTACTACGGGCAGATAGACCCACTGCGCCATGTCGGCTCCTTTTTCAAGCGCCAGCTTGCGGGCAGCGTCCTGCTGGTCAGGATGCTTTTGCAAAAACACCGCCAGAGGTTTGGCACGTTGCAGCGATTTGAGGGCTGCTGCACCTTCATAAGGCAGGTAAAACTCGGGCCGCTCGGCATAGTCGCGACCGCCTTGCACGGATTCAAACAGCACTGTCTTGCGCTCCTCTTCATCCTTAGGGCCACGGATCGCCACGGTAATTGGCCCGGACATCCAGTGCGGCTGAAGAGCATCAGCAAGCTCTGATATTGAGGTGCCGCGCAAATCAGGGGTGGCAATGACCTTAAAGCGGTCAATTTCCTGCACCAGAAACAAGGGTCGGGCCTCCCATACCGTCCATAGCCCGTAACCCAAAGCGCCAAGCTGAATTAAAGCCACCAGCCCGAGATCGCGCCACAGCTCGGCACGGGGCTTGGCGGGGTTAAAAAGCACCATGGTCAACAATGGTCCGCAAACCACATCCACCGCGACGACCAGCATAAACAGTTCTCGCCCACCCGACAACTCTCGGTAGGGAAAGGGATACCACAAGCCGAACACCAAGGCAGCAGCCAGCGCGGCCACCCCCACGCTGCACATTAAATGAATACTGGCGGCTTCAAAGGCGGCACGAAAGCGAACAGAAGTGGTCATAGACGCGAAGAGATAGAAAGTATCGTGATGATTTTTACCCAAAAAAAAGAGCGCCTAAGCGCTCTTTTTTGGCTAAAGCCTAATTAACGACATTCGCCTGGTGCAAGCCTTGCGGGCAGCGTGCCAGCAGTGCCAATCAGCGTACCAACAGCGCCAGCGGCGCGGCAACGCCATTTAACTGGTTCTGCTGGTGGGGTAAAAATGCCAGTGCCTACCGGCAGCAGCGCAGGAGCGGCTTGCGTTCCGGTGTAAGGATTGAGAGTGAGCAAATTCGTCGCCGCAACTTGGACACGCGTTGTGTAATTAATGGAAATTACGCCTGTAGCAGGAGCAATAGTCAAATTCAGTACATTGGCCGTCGGTACAAAAGGCACAACATTAAATCCCGTGTTGTAACCGGTAGCTACAGCTACATCCGCACCACGTGCTGCAAACTCAGCAACATTAAGCTTTGCAGCAGCAGCCAAAGACAACCCTTCAGTTGTGCGGGCACGAATCGTGTAATCCTGGTAAGCAGGCAAAGCCACGGCAGCCAAAATACCAATAATCGCCACAACGATCATCAATTCGATCAGGGTGAAACCCTTTTGCATGGAACGCTTCATGAAAAACTCCTAGGTTGAAAGAAACTTGCCATCAACTAGTGCAGGTTGTGTGCCAAGTTCTTAAAGCTCACTTAAGCCAGACAGATCGTGATTTTTTTCACAAGTGATACGTAAAAGTTACTTTTTTCGGCTCTGACTCATAAAAGTCACGACATTTTTGTCACTTCATTCGCTTTGAGGTTTCCAATAGTTGCTGAAATTTTCTTCATCTCAGCATTCTGTTTGGATGACCTGCCGTTTGAAACATCTTGGCGATGAAGGCATGTTCCTGTCTCCGTTTATTCCAGTTCATGGCAAAGGCCCCTTGCGCTCATGCAGATTGATAGGGCTATCCCGATTCAAAAAAGAAAACCTCTGGATGAACCCGACCGCGCCTCAATGCACCACGAACTGCATCTGCGCCCCAGCTAGTTCAATCCTGTCGCCATCCCTGAGCGCAATGGCTTCGATGCCCACAGCCACGCCGTTCACCTTGGGTTGGCTGGCGCCGTCCACATGGGCAATGACAAAACCCCTGGGGCCTTTGGTGATGGTGGCTACGGCCACGCCGGGCTTGCCAAGCGTGGTCACCGGCTTGACCAGGGCCATTTCACGGCCGGCGGCGGCACCCGACATGACCTTGATGGCGCCATTGACAGCGCTTGCGCCCGCATTGGCTTCATCGACGTACTGAATTTTGTATTTGCCGATTTCGACGATGTCGTCGTGGTGCAGTTGCTGCTTCTTGACCGTCTTGCCGTTGACATAGGTACCGTTGGTACTGTTGAGGTCTTCAATGTAGCCTTCGTTGCCCGACATCTGCAAAACGGCATGCTCGCCGCTGACGGCCATGTTGTCGATAACGATGTCGTTGTACGGCCTGCGGCCCAAGGAGGTCCGGTCTTTGGTCAACTGGACTTCCTTGAGGACTACACCGTCCAGGGAAATGATCATTTTCGGCATGGCCGACTCCTCTGAGTTTTGAAATACTTGGTCACTGCGCTATTTTCCCAGCATTCTGGACAGCAGGCCGCGCCTGGATTCGTCTTCGGTGGCGTGCACCAGCAAAACAGAAATATTGTCGCGCCCGCCGCCTTCGTTGGCCGCGTGCACCAGTTTCAGGGCTTTTTGCCGCAGTGTGCCGGAGGCATGCAAAATTGCGGCCAGGACGCCATCCGGGACCATGTCCGACAGGCCGTCCGAGCACATCAGGTACACATCACCCAGTTCTACCCGGTATTCGTTGATGTCAATCAGGACCGAATCTTCAACTCCCAGGGCGCGCGTGATCAAATTCTTGTAGGGTGACGTCAGGGCCTGCTCGGGCGTCATCAATCCAGCGTCGATCTGCTCCTGCAGCAGCGAATGGTCCTTGGTGATTTGTTGAAAGGCCTGGCCGCGCAGGCGATAGCAGCGGGAATCACCGACATGACCCAGGACCAGTCGGCCTTCGACAAAAACACCCGCCACCAGCGTGGTGCCCATGCCCTCATAGTCGGGATTGGAACAGGCTGCACTGAAAATCGAGTGATTGACGTTGTGCACGCAGGTTTCCAGGGTCCGGCGCAGTTCCCTGGCAGAGGCACGGTTGCCGGCCTGTAGCAGCCAGGAGCCCAGTTCCTGCTTGATGAAGGTGACGGCCATGCCGCTGGCAATCTCGCCCGCGTTGTAGCCGCCCATCCCGTCGGCCAACAGGCACAAACCCGTCTGCGGATCAAACGCGACAGCGTCTTCATTGTTTTGGCGTACCCGGCCCTGATCCGTTTGAGCGAAAATTTCGTACGTCATGAGTGCTGGGTTTGACCTCTGTCTGGGTGGTTACCCCAAGTGGCCGGCGGTGGTTTAGTAACCAGTCTATTTGACCAACTGATTGCGCCAAGCCGGATTAACGCTGGACGTTAACAGAGCACAAAGCACCCGACAAGGAATTATTGCGCGATTTCAGCCCGCTTCAGCCGGCTTTTGACGTGCCTGCATCACTTTGCCAATCACCAGCACCAAGAGCGCACCCGCAGCAGCCACGGCATAACCCAAGAATGCCGATTCGGGCAGATAAGGCTTGATGGCCGGGTCGGAGTAAGCCATCTGGCCTGCAATCCAGCCCAGCAGCATGGCGCCCAGCGTAATGACGACAGGAAAGCGCTCCATCAGCTTGAGCACCAGCTGGCTGCCGCCGACGATGATGGGAATGCTGACCAGCAGGCCAAAGATGACCAGCGGCAACTGGTGCGTCTGGTGCGCGCCCTGCGCGGCACCGGCAATGGCCAGGACGTTGTCCACGCTCATGACCAGATCGGCAATGATGACGGTCTTGACCGCGCCCCAGAGCTTGTCGCTTGAACTGACATTGTGATCGCCCTCGTCTTCGGGCTGCAGCAGTTTCACGCCAATCCACAGCAGCAAAACGGCTCCGACAATCTTCAGGTAAGGAATGGCCAGCAGGGCCAGCGCAAAGGCAATCAGGATCACGCGCAGGATGATGGCACCCGCAGTGCCATAAATGATGCCTCGGGTCCGCAGCTTTCCGGGCAGGTTGCGGCAAGCGAGGGCAATAACCACCGCATTGTCGCCACCCAGCAGAATGTCGATCATGATGATCTGGCCGACCGCCAGCCAAAAACCCGCCGTCATGAACTCTTCCATGGAAACCTCTTGAGAAATGAAAAAGACCGATTGTCAGCGATGACAACCGGCCTGTCTGTTGTGGCTAACCGCAATAGGCGCTAACTTGCGCCAGCGCGTTGCAGGGATGCGCGTTTATTTCAGCAGAGCCTTGAGCAATTTCGCCATTTCGGACGGGTTGCGCGTGACGGTGAAGCCGCACGCTTCCATGATCGCCAGCTTGGCATCGGCCGTGTCGGCACCGCCCGAGATCAGGGCACCGGCATGGCCCATGCGCTTGCCGGCAGGCGCGGTCACGCCGGCGATGAAGCCGACGATAGGCTTTTTCATGTTGGCTTTGCACCATTCGGCCGCTTCGGCTTCATCGGGGCCGCCGATTTCACCAATCATGATGACGGCGTCGGTGTCCGGGTCGTCATTGAAGGCTCGCATCACGTCGATGTGCTTCAGGCCATTGATCGGGTCGCCGCCAATGCCGACGGCGCTGGACTGGCCCAGACCGATTTCGGTCAGCTGCGCCACGGCTTCATAGGTCAGCGTGCCGGAGCGGCTCACGACGCCGATGCGGCCGGCGCGGTGGATGTGACCGGGCATGATGCCGATCTTGATCTCGTCAGGCGTGATCAGGCCGGGGCAGTTGGGGCCGAGCAGCAGGGTTTTCTTGCCACCAGCGGCTTCCTTGGCCTTCATGCGGTTGCGCACTTCGAGCATGTCCTTGACCGGGATGCCTTCGGTGATGCAAATGGCCAGGTCCAGGTTGGCTTCAACAGCTTCCCAGATGGCGGCAGCTGCGCCTGCGGGTGGCACGTAAATCACCGACACCGTGGCGCCGGTCGCCTGGGCGGCTTCGGTCACGTTGGCGAAAATCGGGATGCCTTCGAAGTCTTCGCCGGCTTTCTTGGGGTTCACGCCGGCCACGAACGCTTCACGGCCGTTGGCGTACTCGCGGCACATGCGGGTATGGAATTGACCGGTCTTGCCGGTAATGCCTTGCGTGATGACTTTGGTGTTTTTGTTGATGTAGATGGACATGTGTGGTTCTCCGGCGCTTACTTGACGGCGGCGACGATTTTCGTCGCGGCTTCGGCCATGGTGTCTGCGGCAATGATGGGCAGGCCCGATTCGGCCAGCATCTTCTTGCCCAGGTCTTCGTTCGTGCCCTTCATGCGCACGACCAGCGGAACCGACAGGTTCACCGCCTTGCAGGCAGCAATCACGCCGTCAGCAATGGTGTCGCACTTCATGATACCGCCGAAGATGTTGACCAGGATGCCTTTGACATCGGGGTTCTTGAGCATGATCTTGAAGGCTTCGGTGACCTTCTCGGCCGTTGCGCCGCCGCCCACGTCCAGGAAGTTGGCAGGCTCGCCGCCGAACAGCTTGATGGTGTCCATCGTGGCCATGGCCAGGCCGGCGCCGTTGACCAGGCAGCCGATGTTGCCGTCCAGCGAGATGTAGGCCAGATCGAACTTGGAAGCCTCGACTTCAGCCGGGTCTTCCTCGTCCAGATCGCGGTAGGCGACGATGTCAGCATGGCGGAACAGCGCATTCGGGTCAAAGTTGAACTTGGCGTCCAGCGCCATCAGGGCGTTCTTGCTGTCGCGGTTCAGGGGGTTGATTTCCACCAGCGAAGCGTCGGTGTCCATGTAGCACTTGTAGAGCTTCTGGAAAATGTCCACGGCCTGCGCGGTGGATTCAGCAGGCAGGCCGATGCCGTTGGCAATCTTGATGGCTTGCTCTTCGCCCAGACCCGTCAGCGGGTCGATGAACTCGGTGATGATTTTCTCGGGGGTGGAGTGCGCCACTTCCTCGATGTCCATGCCGCCTTCGCTCGATGCGATGAAGGCCACTTTTTGCGTGGCGCGGTCGGTCACCAGGGAGACGTAGTATTCTTTTTGAATGTCGGCGCCGTCTTCGATGTAGAGGCGGCGGACCTTCTGGCCTTCGGGGCCGGTCTGGTGCGTCTTGAGCTGCATGCCCAGGATTTCGCCGGCGATGCGCTTGACGTCTTCAATCGTCTTGGCCACCTTCACGCCGCCGCCCTTGCCACGGCCACCCGCGTGGATCTGAGCCTTGACCACCCACACCGGGCCGCCAAGCTTTTGCGCGGCTTCCACCGCCTCTTGCACCGTGAACGCAGGAATGCCGCGCGGCACTGGCACACCAAAATTGCGCAAGATTTCCTTGCCTTGGTACTCGTGAATTTTCATGAAAAACCTTCAGGATTCAGTAAAAGAGGGGTGCAACAGGGAGTTGGGCAAGGCTGTTGGAAAGACAAAGAACAGGCCATATCGGCTCAAAACCAGCATGTTAGCGGTTACTGCGGGCAGCAACCCGGAACTGTATCATGCTGCGACGCACAATCCTTGAACCTACCTTACACCTGCAGGAAATCCAAAATAAATAATTATGTTTGGTTTCTGCTTTGTTCCTGAAAGCCTTTATGCCCAAAATTTTTATCGACGGAGAAGCCGGCACGACCGGCCTCCAAATCCGTGAACGCCTGCAGGCCATGCCTCAGATCGAACTTGTCAGCATCGCACCCGAATTGCGCAAGGATCCGGCCGCCAAGCGTGACCTGATGGCGCAGGTGGACCTGGTGATCTTGTGCCTGCATGACGACGCGGCGCGTGAATCGGTGGCCATGATTGATTCGCTGCCGGGCAAAAAGCCCAAGATCATCGACGCCTCGACCGCGCACCGCACGGCGCCGGGCTGGGTGTTTGGTTTTCCCGAGCTGGTCCGGGGCCAGCAGGAAGCCGTCATGGCGGCCGACCGCGTGGCCAATCCAGGCTGCTACGCCACCGGCGCGATTGCGCTGATCCGTCCGCTGGTTGATGCGGGCCTGATGCCGCCTGACTTCCCCTTGAGCCTGCCGGCCGTCAGCGGCTACTCGGGCGGCGGACGCCAGATGATCGAGGCTTACGAAGCCGGCACCGCGCCCGCCTTCGAGCTGTACGGCCTAAGCCTGGAGCACAAGCACCTGCCTGAAATCATGAAATACACCGGGTTGACACGCCGCCCGGTGTTCATTCCGTCGGTCGGTAATTTCATTCAGGGCATGCTGGTGCAACTGCCGCTGCACCTGGACCTGCTGCCGGGCCAGCCGACGGCCGCGCAGGTGCATGACGTGCTGGCAGCGCATTACGCCAGCAGCGAATGGGTGACGGTTGAAGCCGCACCCGAATCGGGCAAGCTCGATGCGCTGGCGCTCAAGGACACCAACCAGATGGAACTGCGCGTGTTTGGCAACGACAGCCATCACCACGCGGTGCTGGTGGCGCGGCTGGACAACTTGGGCAAGGGCGCATCGGGTGCTGCGGTGCAGAACCTGAAGCTGATGCTGGGGATATAGCCCCCACGTTCGCTCACTTCGTGTAGCTCTCTGCCCCCCAAGGGGGCCGCTGCGCCTGCGGCCCGGCGAAGCCGGTTCCGCGGCCCCGGCTGGTTGTTTGAGCCCCCGTATCTCAATCCTCGTCGGCCTGCGACACCACGCGGCGGATCACGTCGCCGCCAAAACCGCGCGCGGCCAGGAAGCGCATCTGCTTGGCCCGACCGGCCGCGTCCAGCGCCGGCCCGTCGAATTTCCTGCGCCAGATGCCCTGTGCGCGTTCGAGTTCGCTGCCCTTGAGGCTGTTCACCGCTTCGGCGACCGCCTCGGCGCCCAGCCCCTTGTTCAGCAATTCGTACTTGATGCGCGCAGCGCCGAAGCGCGCGGCGCGCCGGTTAATGACCGACTCGACGACACGCGCCTCGCTGATGAAATCCTTGGCCTGCAACTCGTCGAGCACCTGCGCCAGCTGGCCCGGCGTTTCCTCATGCGGTTTTAGCTTGCGCTCGAGTTCGGCCCTTGAATGCTCCCGGGCCGCCAGATAGCGCAGGGCGCGGCCCTTGAGCGACAGGCCAAAGCCTGCCCGGGAGGCAGGTTTGGCTTCACTCACCGCGCAGCTCCCGAATGAGCGGAACTGCACAACGCGATACTGCTATATTTTTAATAGCTTCTTGCGCATACCCAGTCTGCGCAAAACCATGATTTGGCATAAAAAATCGGGTCAGGAAGCGACAGGCGCCAAAGGTGCAGCGAGCGTTTTATCAACCACCGCTTTCACCGGCTTGTCAGCCTTTTCGACTTTCTCGGGCTTGGCCGCCTTTTCAGGCTCGGCGCTGCCTGGCGCGGCCTGCACCAGCGGAATGCCCAGCGCTTCACGCACCTTGTTTTCGATCTCGATGGCCAGCGCCGGGTTTTCCTTCAGGAATTCGCGCGAGTTGTCGCGGCCCTGGCCGATTTTCTCGCCCCGGTAGGCATACCAGGCGCCGGCCTTCTCGACGACATGGTTGGCCACGCCCAGATCGAGCACTTCGCCCAGGCGGCTGATGCCCTCGCCATACAGAATGTCGAACTCGGCCATCTTGAACGGCGATGCCACCTTGTTTTTCACCACCTTGACGCGCGTTTCGTTGCCGATGACCTCGTCGCCCTTCTTGATCGAGCCGATGCGGCGGATGTCCAGACGCACCGAGGCGTAGAACTTCAGCGCGTTGCCGCCGGTCGTGGTTTCAGGGCTGCCGAACATCACGCCAATCTTCATGCGGATCTGGTTGATGAAGATCACCATGCAATTGGCCTTCTTGATGGTGGCGGTCAGCTTGCGCAGCGCCTGGCTCATCAGGCGCGCCTGCAGGCCGGGCAGCGAGTCGCCCATTTCGCCTTCAAGCTCGGCCTTGGGCGTGAGCGCCGCAACCGAGTCGATGACGATCAGATCGACCGCACCCGAGCGGGTCAGCGAATCGACGATTTCCAGCGCCTGCTCGCCGGTGTCGGGCTGCGAGATCAGCAGCTCCTGCAGATTGACGCCGAGCTTTTGCGCGTACTGGATGTCCAGCGCATGCTCGGCATCGACGAAGGCGCAGGTGCCGCCGATTTTTTGCATCTCGGCAATCACCTGCAGCGTCAGCGTGGTCTTGCCCGACGACTCGGGGCCGTAGATCTCGACCACCCGGCCGCGCGGCAAGCCGCCCACGCCGAGCGCGATGTCGAGGCCCAGCGAGCCGGTCGAGACCACCTGGATGTCTTCAATCACCTCGCCGGCGCCCAGCTTCATGATGGTGCCCTTGCCAAACTGCTTTTCAATCTGGGCCAGCGCGGCGGCCAGCGCCCGGGCTTTCTCGGTGTTCAGGGCGGTGGGGGCTTTGATCGGTGCGTCCATGGAAAATTTCCTTAAAAATCAATGGGGTAAAAAGTTCTGCACGTCCTTTTCACCAATAATTTCAGCCTGGTCTGGAACACAGTACTGGGTGCATGAACAGTACTTTATGGGCAACATGGAAAGAAGTAAACCCTGTTTTTAGTCAGTTTGCCTGACGAAATGCCGCTGGATAAAGTAGCATTGCCTGATGCACGAAACCACCATTTCAAGCGCCCATGCCGGCTACGACACCAGCTGGCGCCTGACCCACCTGGGCCGGCTGATGGGTGAAGCCCTGCGCCGTTTTGACGAGCGCGTGCTCTGGCTCATGGCCAGCAATGTGGAGGTGCCGCTGGCGCTGTCCAACCTGGCGGCGCGCGACCAGGTGGGCGCGGCGCACATCCACATCACGCGCCACCTGGCCGTCGGCGGCTCGCGCCTGACCGACCTGGCGCTGAGCGCCGGCATGAGCAAGCAGGCCATGGGCAACCTGGTCGATCAGTGCGAAGCCTGGGGCATTGTCAGGCGCGATGCCGATCCGCATGACCGGCGCGCGCGGCGCGTGGTGTTCACCGAATCCGGCCTGGCCTGGCTGGAGGCTTTCCGTTGCGCCGTGGTGCAGGCCGAAGACGAGTTCCGCCAGGCCGTCGGCGACGATGTCGCGACCGTGGTGGCACTGGGGCTCGAAGCGTATGCCGTGCCTTGAAAGGGCTAGCGCAGCCCTGCGTGGCCCCCTGACAACCTTGTCAGGGGCATGGCGCATGGTTACCCACCTTGAGGCCTAAAATTCAAAGGAGAAAAAACTATCACTCCGCACGTCTTGATGCGGCTGATTTCTGGAGACAAGCCATGCGTATTCTGATTGCCGAAGACGACCAGGTTCTGGCCGACGGCCTGCTGCGCACCCTGCGCGCGTCCGGCGCCGCGGCAGACCATGTGGCCAGCGGCACCGAGGCCGACGCCGCACTGCTGACCAACACCGAATTCGACCTGCTGATCCTGGACCTGGGCCTGCCGCGCATGCACGGGCTGGAAGTGCTCAAGCGCCTGCGCGCGCGCGGCTCGACGCTGCCGGTGCTGATCCTGACGGCGGCCGACAGCGTCGAAGAGCGCGTCAAGGGGCTGGACTACGGCGCCGACGACTACATGGCCAAGCCGTTTTCGCTGCAGGAACTCGAAGCGCGGGTGCGCGCCCTGGTGCGGCGCGGCGTGGGCGGCGGCAGCAGCACCATCAAGCACGGCCCGCTGGTGTATGACCAGGCCGGCCGCGTGGCGACCATCGACGGCCACATGATCGAGCTGTCGGCGCGCGAGCTGGGCCTGCTCGAAGTGCTGCTGCAGCGCGCCGGCCGCCTGGTCAGCAAGGACCAGCTGGTCGAGCGCCTGTGCGAATGGGGCGAGGAAGTCAGCAACAACGCCATCGAGGTGTATATCCACCGGCTGCGCAAGAAAATCGAAAAAGGGCCGGTACGGATTGCCACCGTGCGCGGGCTCGGCTACTGCCTTGAAAAAATCCCCGGGTAGCCATGTCAGCACTGAGGGTAAATAGGGAAGCCACGGTCGTAGCGCCGGCCCGCCCCCGCATCCTCCAGCAAGGGCCGCGGAACCGGCTTTGCCGGGCCGCAGGCGCAGCGCCCCCTCGGGGGGCAGCGAACCACACGCAGTGGGGAGCGTGGGGGCCTATTTGGCCCTGAGACTCTTTCAGCGCGAGCGGCGCAGCCTGTTTGGCGAAATCCTGGACTGGATGCTCACGCCGCTGCTGCTGCTGTGGCCCATCAGCCTGGTGCTGACCTGGCTGGTGGCGCAAAACATTGCCGGCAAGCCCTTCGACCGGGCGCTTGAATACAACGTGCAGGCACTGGCCAAGCTGCTGGTGGTCAAGAACAACCTGGTCCAGTTCAACCTGACGGCGCCGGCGCGCGAGATTTTGCGCGCCGATGACACCGACCTGATCTACTACCAGGTGATGGGAACGCACGGCGAATACCTGAGCGGCGAGCACGACCTGCCCGCGCCGCCCGATGAGGAAAAACTGGGCGACGGCGAAGTGCGGCTGCGCGAGGACTTCATCCTGGGCGAGGCGGTCCGCGTGGCCTACACCTGGATCAAGGTGGACGTGAAAGGCGCCACGCCGGCAAACCTTCCGGTGCTGGTGCAGGTGGCCGAAACACTGGAAAAGCGCAAGACGCTGGCCACCGAGATCGTCAAGGGAACAATGGTGCCGCAGTTCGTCACGCTGCCGCTGGCCGTGCTGCTGGTGTGGCTGGCGCTGGTGCGCGGCATCAAGCCGCTGGCGCAGCTCGAAAAGCGCATCCGCGCCCGCAAGCCCGACGACATGAGCCCGCTCGATGAAACCGGCGTGCCCGAGGAAGTGGTGCCGCTGGTCGATTCGGTCAACGACCTGCTGAGCCGGCTCAAGGTGTCGCTATCAACCCAGAAGCGCTTTCTGGCCGATGCCGCGCACCAGCTCAAGACACCGCTGGCCGGGCTGCGCATGCAGGCCGACCTGGCGCAGCGCGAAACCGATGCCGATGAACTCAAAAAGTCGCTCAAGCACATCGGCCAGGCCAGCATCCGCGCAACGCACACCGTCAACCAGCTGCTGGCGCTGGCACGCGCCGAAACCACCGGCCGCGCACTGGCCAAGCAGCGCGTGGACATGGTGAAAATCGTCTCGGAGATCATGGCCGATTCGGTGCCGCGCGCGCTGGAAAAGAAGATCGACCTGGGCTATGACGGCCCCGAGGCCGGCGAGCAGGCGACCTCCCTTCAGGGCAACCCGACGCTGCTGGGCGAGCTGGTGCGCAACCTGCTGGACAACGCCATCAACTACACGCCCCAGGGCGGCCATGTCACGCTGCGGCTGATGGTGGACCGGTTCAGCGGCATCCTGGTGCTGATCGTCGAGGACTCGGGGCCGGGCATTCCGGAGTCCGAGCGCGAACTGGTGTTCCAGCCCTTTTACCGCGCGCTGGGCACCAACGTCGATGGCTCGGGCCTGGGGCTGGCCATCGTGCAGGAAATCGCGCAGCAGCACGGCGCGGCCATCACGATAGAAGACGCCGACCTGCCGGGCCACCCGGATTCGCCGGGCACGCGCGTGACGCTGCGTTTCGTGGGCATGGGCTGAAGCGGCCCCGGCGACTCAAAAATAGTATCAAACAAGGCTTTTGCGCACTATCCACATGCGTGTACAGCTATATTATTAATAGCATTTTGGCGCTATCGCAATGATTGTCAGGCGCGGCGGCAGCGCCACAATGGGTCATCGTCCTATAGCCGCCAGACGCCTGCGGGCGCAAACTTTCACAGTAGCTTGTCCGGCCGGAATGACCGGCGCTAGCCATGAGACGCGCGTTAAAAATCGCCATGACTCCATTCCTCTCACCACCCAAGAAACCATGCCCGCATCCCGCCGTTTGAAGATTGGCCTTTCAGCGTGTTTTTCGCATGCCGATCCGAGCCGCTCGCTGTTTTCCGGCAAGACGCTGCAGTATGTCGAGCAGTCGATTGCGCACTGGCTGATGTCCTCGGGCGCGATGGTCGTGATGGTGCCCTGCCCGACCGGCAGCACCCAGCGCGGCGACGTGACCTATGCGCATTACGCCCAGTGGCTCGACGGCCTGGTGCTGCACGGCGGCGCCGATGTGTGGCCCGGCAGCTATGGCGAAGCCCCGCTGAATGAACAATGGTCGGGCGACCGGGTGCGCGACGAGTACGACAAGGCGCTGGTCGCCGCCTTTGACGCGCTGGGCAAGCCGGTGTTCGGCGTCTGCCGGGGGCTGCAGTTGCTCAATGTGGCCTTTGGCGGAACGCTGTACCAGGACATCACGACGCAGGTGCCCGACTCCTTCCTTCACCGCGACGCCGACACCTACGACCTGAACTTTCACAGTGTCGATATCGTGCCGGGCACGCGGCTGTCAAGCCTGTATCCGGGCGTGGAACGGGCGCGCGTCAACAGCATCCACCACCAGGCCATCAAGGATCTGTCGCCCGAGTTCGAAGCCGAGGCTTTCAGCGTGACCGACGGCATCGTCGAGGCGATACGCCGCAAGGACCCGGCCAAAAGCTACATCGCCGCGCTGCAGTGGCACCCCGAATTCCACCGGCCCGGCGCCGACACGATTGACGACGCGGCGGTGCTGAAGGACTTCCTCGGGGCCGTGGCCGCCAGCAAGGCCGGCCGCGCGCCATCTTGAAGCGGCACTGCTGAAAATAGGAACATGCGCCTTGAACACCTGTTCAGGGATTCAGCACTTGGCCGGCCTTTCGATGGAGCCGTTGCCGGTTTCACGGCGCATGCCCCTGACGGCGCGAATGGCATGCGTTTTGCACAAAGATGAGCCGGTCGCCTCGAATACCGAAGGCAGACCTGCCGCGCCGGGACAGGCCGCAGGCACTCTATAAAAAGCGTACACCAGGAGACAGCCGAATGACCTCAGGCAAGCACGCCTGGACGGACGACGGGCGGGCCAGCGGGCCAGACCCGGTTATGCGCAGGGTTCTGCCCGTGTTGCTGACGCTGCTGATGCTGTTCCTGCTGCCGGGCTTGCTGCCGGCGCAGGCCGGCGTGATGACGCGCGAGGCGATGCTCAAGGCTTTTCCCGCGCCCTTGATCGTCGGCGAGAAAGAGCGCGAACTGCCCGTCTGGCCGATTTTGAAGCAGGACGGCACGGCGACGCCGGTGGTCGCCTACGTGTTCGAGTCCATCGACCTGGCGCCGATTCCCGGATTTTCCGGCACGCCGTTCAATTTGCTGGTCGCGCTCGACGCCAGGGGCGCGTTCATGGACGTGCGCGTGCTCTCGCAGCACGAGCCGGTGTTTCTCGACGGACTGGGCGAGGGGCCGATGCTCGACTTCGTGCGCCAGTACAAGGGCCTGTCGCTGACGCAGAACATCAAGATCGGCAACGGCGGCAACACCAGCAACAACAGCGCCAAAGCCGGCAGCGCCAACGTGTACATCGACGGCGTGGCCAAGGCGACGGCTTCGGTGCGCATCCTGAACCAGAGCCTGCTGTCGGCCTCGCTCAAGGTGGCGCGGGCCAGGATGGGCTACGCCAAGGGCCGCGACCCCGACCTGATCGCCCGCGTCCGGCCCGACGTGTTCGCGGCGATGGACTGGGATGCGCTGACCCAGGCGGGCCTCATCACCGCCAAGCGCTTCAGCAACGGCGACATCGAGCAGGCCTTCAAGGGCAGCGTGGGCGAAGGCCAGGACGCCGAAGACCGCCGCGCGCCCGACCAGCCTTTCATCGACCTGCACGTCGCCTACCTGAGCGTGCCGTCCGTGGGCCGCAACCTGCTCACGCCGCAGGGCTGGGCCTATCTGCAGCGCCGCCTGGAGCCGGGCGACCATGCGCTGCTGGTGATCGGCAGCGGCCGCTATTCGTTCGTCGGCGAGGATTTTGTCCGGGGCGCGATACCCGACCGGCTGACGCTGCAGCAGGAGAGCCTGCCGATGGAAATCCGCGACCTCGACCTGGACGCCACGCTCAAACTCCCGCCCGCGCTGCAGGGCGCCGAGTGGCGCGTGCTGCGCATCAACGCGCCGGCCGGGCTGGACCCGGCGCAGGCGCTGAACTTCAAGCTGCGCATCACGCGCAGCAAGGGCCAGATCTACCCCGAGCAGGTCAGCCGCGACTTTGCCTTCAGCGCGGCGCTGCCCGAGGCCTATTTCGAGGCGGCGCATGCCGACAACAAGACCTGGCATGCGACCTGGCGCGAGCGCAGCGGCGAGCTGGCGCTGCTGCTGGCCGGGCTGGGGCTGCTGGCCTGGGCGCTGGCCCGGCCGGCCTGGGTGTCGCGCAGCCCGGCGCGGCTGGCGTATTTCCGCACCGGCTACCTGCTGTTCACGCTGCTGTTCATCGGCTGGTACGCGCAGGGCCAGCTCTCGGTGGTCAACCTCACGGCGCTGGTGCAGGCCTTGCTGGCCGGGCGCAGCCTGGATTTTTTCATGTACGACCCGATGACGGTCGTCCTGTGGGGCGCGGTGGCCGTGGCGTCCGTCGCCTGGGGCCGGGGCACGTTCTGCGGCTGGCTGTGCCCGTTCGGCGCGCTGCAGGAACTGGTGGGCAAGCTGGCCGGCGCGCTCGGCCTGCGCCAGCGCAAGGTGCCGGACCGCGTGGACGCGCAGCTCAAAAAGCTCAAGTTCGTGGTACTGGCCGTGATTCTGGGCGTGGCCTGCGTTTCCGTGCCGTGGGCCGACCGGCTGGTCGAGGTCGAGCCGTTCAAGACCAGCATCACGCTGGGGTTCAACCGCGCCTGGCCCTTCGTGCTGTGGGCCGTCGCCCTGATCGTGATGAGCGCCTTTTTCTACAAGAGCTACTGCCGCTACCTGTGCCCGCTGGGCGCGGGCATGGCGGTGCTGGGCCGGCTGCGCCGCTTTGACTGGCTCACGCGGCGCGCCGAATGCGGCCAGCCCTGCCAGCGCTGCCGCAGCGCCTGCGCCTACCAGGCGATTGAAAAACCGGGCCAGATCGACTACGACGAATGCTTCCAGTGCCTGGACTGCGTGGCGATCTACAGCAACGAAGACCTGTGCGTGCCGCTGATCCTGAAAAACCGCCAGCAGCAGCCACCTGCGCCGCCGAAGCCCCGTGTTCACATCCCGATCACCGTGGTGCGCCACGGCGACGCGGGCAAACGCCATGAAGGAGCCACGCCATGAAACGCCGTACCTTCCTGCAGTCCAGCCTGGGCCTGGGCGCCACCTTGCCGCTGGGCGCCGCCCTGGCCGGCATGGCCGGCATGGCCGGGCTGGCGGGCGACGCGGCTGCGCTGCAATGGCGTGAGCGCGCCCTGCTCGGCTTTGGCACCACGCTGTCGCTCAAGGTCACGCATGCCGACGCCGCGCAGGCCGAAGCCGCGCTGGACGCGGCCGTTGCCACCATCCGCCACATCGAAGACCAGATGAGCCTGTTCAACCCCAACAGCGCGCTGGTGCGGCTCAACCGGGACGGCGTGCTGCGCCAGCCGCATCCCGACCTCGTGGCGGTGCTGGAACTGGCGCAATCGGTGTCGGCGCGCAGCCAGGGGGCTTTCGACGCCACCGTGCAGCCGCTGTGGGCGGTGTTCGAGGCGGCCGCGCGTTCGGGGACACTGCCGTCGCCGGCTGACGTGGCGAAGACGCGGGCGGCCGTGGGCTGGCAGCAACTCGCCATCTCAGGCAGCGAAATCCGCCTGCGCCAGCGCGGCATGGGCGTGACCCTGAACGGCATCGCCCAGGGCTTTGCGGCCGACCGGGTGCGCGCCGGGCTACAGGCGCGCGGCATCCGGCACGCCCTGATCAACACCGGCGAATGGACCGCGCTGGGCAACCCGCAAGCCACGCGCCCGTGGCTGCTGGGGCTGGCCGACCCGCGCCACGAGCCGGCGCTGCTGGCCCGGCTGGCGCTGGACGGCCGCAGCGTCGCTACCTCGGCCGACAACGAATGCAGCTTCAGCGCGGACAAGCGCCACCACCACATCTTCGACCCGCACACCGGCTACTCACCCGCCGAACTCGCCAGCGTCACCGTCGCCGCGCCCAGTTGCGCCCTGGCCGACGCGCTGACCAAGGTGATGTTCGTCGCCGGATTTGAAGGCGCGCTGCGCCTGGCGCGGCAGTGGCAGGTCGATGTGCTGGTGGTGGACAAGCGCGGCCGCTGGCAGGCGACAAAGGGTTTGCAGTTGCAGGCGGCTTGAGGCGGGTCGCAGCGGGTTTGCCCGTAGTTTGAGCATCAAAATCCGCACTTGCGCACACCCCACCTGCGCAGGCAGCTATCAAAAATATAGCTTCCCGCTTCCGGCCAAGCCTCAGCTCAAATGCTTGCCCACGATGCCTGCCAGCTCGAACATCGTCACCTGCGGCTTGCCGAACACCGGCAGCAGCTTGGCGTCGGCGTTGATGGCGCGCTTGTTGGCCGGGTCCTGCAGGTTCTGGTCCTTGATATAGTCCCACAGCTTCTTGATGACCTGTGGACGCGCCACCGACTCGGTGCCGATCACGGCGGCCAGCGCGTCGCTGGGCTTGAGGCCGGCGCCGGGCGCGGCCGCCTTGCGAACGGCCTTGGGCTTGTCGCTGGCGGCGGCTGATTTTTTGGCGGCCACTTTCTTGACTGCAGCTTTCTTTGCCGCTGGTGCCGCAGATTTGACCGCCACGGTCTTGCCAAACGGCGTCTTCACCGTGCCGGCGCCGGCCCTGGGCGCCGCGCCCGGCTTGGGCGGGAACTTGGACGGGGCGAATTCAAAATTCACCTTGCCCGCTTCCGCGTCCCAAACCAGCATGGCCTTGAAGGCGCGGCGCGTGCGCATCGAGACGAACTTGTCGAGCAGGTCGGTCTTGCCGGTGGCCAGCAGTTTGCCCATCTGCTCGCGCTCGATGGGCTGCTGCAGGATCACCTGGCCGGTCTTGAAGTCGCAGCTCGGCGTCGGCTGGTCCAGCGTGGGCACGGACTTTTCGCAGACGTAATTCTTGCCCAGTTCGTACACGGCGCCGGCGCACTTGGGGCACACGCCCAGCGAGGGCTGGTCGCCAAAATCGACGATCTCGCCGCTATCTTCCTTCTTGTCGTCGCCAAAATCGAATTCGAGCTTGTAGTTCTTCGCTTCCTCGTCGAACTTGATGACCATCTCGGCGGTGAACGGCCAGCCCGCCTTGGAGCGAAAACCTTCGAGCGGCCCGATTTTCTTGTCGCGCAAGAACTGCTCGACTTCCGCTAGCTCGAAGGTCCGGCCGGCCGGCGTCTTGCCAAAGCTGAAACCGCAGCCTTCGCCATCGCCAGTGGCGCCGGTGCAGGTATAGCGGCGGTAGTTTTCCTTGATCACGCCGCCGCAGTTCGGGCAGCGCGCCTGCAGCGTCGCGTAGTCGCCGGGCACGCTGTCGCGGCTGTAGCCCTTGGCCTTGGCGACCAGGTTTTTCGTCATGGCGGCGATCTCGGCCATGAAAGTCTCGCGGCTGAGCTTGCCGTGTTCCATCTGCGCGAGCTTGAACTCCCACTCGCCGGTCAACTCGGCCTTGGACAACTCCTGCACATCCAGGCCGCGCAGCAGCGTCATGAGCTGGAAGGCCTTGGCCGTCGGAATCAGCTCGCGGCCTTCGCGCAGCATGTATTTTTCGGCGATCAGGCCTTCAATCGTCGCGGCGCGGGTGGCCGGCGTGCCCAGGCCTTTTTCCTGCATGGCTTCGCGCAGCTCGTCGTCGTCAATCGTCTTGCCCGCGCCTTCCATCGCGCCGAGCAGCGTGGCTTCGCTGTAGCGGGCGGGCGCGCGGGTTTTCAGGGCCTTGGCATCGGCGGCCTCGACGCCGACGCGCTCGCCGGGCTTGACTGGCACGAGGCTCTGGCCCTTGTCGCCTTCTTTCGCCTCAGCTACTTCGGCAGCGGCTTCCTTGCCGTAGATCGCCAGCCAGCCCGGCTTGACCAGCACCTTGCCCTCGGTCTTGAAGCTGTGCCCGACCGACACCGAAATCCGCGTCGTCACCAGGTATTCGGCGTTCGGGAAAAACACCGCCATGAAGCGGCGCACCACCAGGTCATAGACCTTTTGCTCGGCCTCGCTCAGGCCGCTGGGCGCCTGCAGCGTCGGGATGATGGCGAAGTGGTCACTGACCTTGGCGTTGTCGAAGATGCGCTTGGTCGGCTTGATGTAGTTGCCCTTGAGGGCCGTCGCCGCATGCGGCGCCAGGTGGCTCATGCCGCTCTGGGCCAGCATCTCGAAGGTCTGCCTGACCACCGGCACATAGTCCTCGGGCAGCGCGCGCGAGTCGGTGCGCGGGTAGGTCAGCGCCTTGTGGCGCTCGTACAGGCTTTGCGCAATCGACAGCGTGGTCTTGGCCGAAAAGCCGAACTTGCCGTTGGCCTCACGCTGCAAGGAGGTCAGGTCGAACAGCAGCCCCGGCGCCTGCGTGGTGGGCTTGGATTCCTCGGTCACCGTGGCGGTCTGGCCGCGCACCGCGTCGGCAATCTCGCGCGCCTCGCGCTCGGTCCAGAGCCGGTCGGATTTCAGCTCGGGGTCAGGCTCGGCATTGTCTGCATTGGCCGCCGCCCGCTTCCACTTCGGATCAAACCATTTGCCCGGGTATTCGCCGGCTTCGGCCGAAAACAGGGCGTGGATTTCCCAGTAGTCGCGGCTGACGAACTTGCGGATTTTTTCCTCGCGCTCGACGACCACCGACAGCGTCGGCGTCTGCACCCGGCCGACGGTGGTCAAGAAGAAGCCGCCGTCGCGCGAATTGAAGGCCGTCATGGCGCGCGTGCCGTTGATGCCGACCAGCCAGTCAGCCTCGGAGCGGCAGCGCGCCGCGTCGGCCAGCGGCAGCATCTGCGCGTCGCTGCGCAGCGCGGCAAAGCCGTCGCGGATGGCGGCCGGCGTCATCGACTGCAGCCACAGCCGTTTGACCGGGTGTTTGCTCTTGGCGTATTGCTGGATCAGCCGGAAGATCAGCTCGCCCTCGCGGCCCGCGTCGCAGGCGTTGACCAGCGCGCCTACGTCTTTGCGCTTGGTCAGCTTGACGATGGCGTTGAGCCGCGTCTTGGTCTTGTCCATCGGCTTCAGATCGAAGTACGGCGGAATCACCGGCAAATTGGCAAAACTCCACTTGCCGCGTTTCACGTCGAACTCTTCGGGGGCCTGGATTTCCACCAGATGGCCGACCGCCGAAGTGACCACCCAGTCTTCGCTTTCAAAGTACTCGTCGTGCTTGTCGAACTTGCCCGCCGTGGGCGTGAGGGCGCGCACGATGTCTTGCGCGACCGATGGTTTTTCGGCAATTACCAGTGTTTTCATAAATACTTTTCTGACTTTTCATCTTCGGGGAACGCTGTCCCCGCCTTGCGCCAAAGCGGCTTTTTTCTATCCCTGATGCTGGACAAGCGGCTGTCAGCAAAGGCCCAAGGCTCGTCACTACAATACCGCTTTCCCGCGCATGCATGCGCGCTGGTGCGCACGCACACACATGAATTAACCATACCAAAAAAACCGCCGTGTCCAAAAAACAGGTCTCTGCCTCCCCTGCGCCGCCTGTGGCCGGCAGCGACAAGCGCCGCATCCAGACCCGCCGCTCGGGCGTTCACGGCAAGGGCGTGTTTGCATTGCAAGACCTGGCCGAAGGCGAAACGCTGATCGAATACACGGGCGAGGTCATCAGCTGGCCGGAGGCGCTGCGCCGCCATCCGCACGACCCGGCGCAGCCCAACCACACGTTTTACTTTCACATCGACGAACACCATGTGATCGACGCCAAGTTCGGCGGCAACTCGTCGCGCTGGATCAACCACAGCTGCCAGCCGAACTGCGAGGCCGACGAAACCGGCGGGCGCGTGTTCATCAAGGCGCTGCGCAACATCGCGGCCGGCGAAGAGCTGTTCTACGACTACGGCCTGATCATCGACGCCCGCTACACCGCCAAGCTGCTGGCCGATTACCCCTGCTGGTGCGGCGCGCCGCAGTGCCGGGGCACACTGCTGGCACCCAAAACCAAAAGCAAAAAGAACAAAAGCCGCAAAGACTGAATCCGTCATGCCGGCTTCCCCCCTGTTTCAACCCTGTTTTTCGCCGGAAACCCCCATGACCTCTTCACCGTCCCTGCTGCCGCCCATCCGCTGGCCCGCCGAAGCCATCTGGGAAGCCGTGGCACCCCTCTTGCCCGGCTTCACGGTCGAGGTGCTGCCCGAGATCGACTCGACCAACAGCGAGCTGATGCGCCGCTTCAAGGGCGGCCCCGGCATGCCGCCGCAACGCGAGCCGCTGCTGCTGGTGGCCGAGCAGCAAAGCGCCGGACGCGGGCGGCTGGGCCGCAGCTGGCAAGGCCGGCGCGGCGACAGCCTGATGTTTTCGCTGGGCCTGCCGCTGCAGCCGGCGGACTGGTCGGGCCTGTCGCTGGCCGTCGGCATCAGCGTGGCCGAAAGCCTGGAGCCGCCCGAAGCCGGCCAGGCGCGCCATGCCGGCAAGCCGCGCATCGGCCTGAAATGGCCGAATGACCTGTGGCTGTCCACGCCGCAGGGCGAGCGCAAGCTGGCCGGCATCCTGGTCGAAACCGCCAGCTGGGACGGCCTGCGTTACGTGGTCATCGGCGTGGGCGTCAATATCCGGCCGGTGGCGCTGGCGGACTCTGCCGACACGCCCCTGGCCGCCGTGGCGCCCGGCGGCCTGCAGGAGCTGGACAGCGGCATCGACGCGGCCGAAGCGCTGCTGCGCATCGTTCCGGCGCTGGTGCAGGCGGTGCAGGCCTTCGAGCAGTTCGGCTTCGAGCCGTTCCAGGCACGCTTCGGGCTGCGCGATGTGCTGTCCGGCCGCGAGGTGCAGCTGTCGGACGGCACCCGGGGCACGGCCCACGGCGTTGCCGAGAACGGCGCCCTGCTGGTGCATACGGCGGGCGGCATGGTGGAAGTGAGCAGCTCCGAAGTCAGCGTGCGGCCCGTGGCGGGAGGCACACCGCCGTGCTGAGAGCGCTGGTCCTGGGCCTGCTGCTGGCCAATGCGGCTTATTTCGCCTGGGGGCAGGGCCTGCTGGCGGCCTATGGCTGGGCGCCAGCGCGTCAGGCCGAACCCGAGCGGCTGGCGCAGCAGATCCGGCCCGAAGCCATGCAGCTGATCCAGCCGCGCACGGCCCCGCCCGTGGACAAGCCGCCCGTTCACGCCGCTCGCACAGCAGCGATCACGGAGGAGCCTCCTTCCGACACCCAATGCCTGCAGGTCGGCGTGTTCACCGAACAGCAGGCCCGCGCCCTGCGCCCGCGCCTGCAGGGCGGCCTGCCCGAGGGCAGCTGGTCGTTTGACAGCAGCGGCGACTCGGTGCGCTGGATCATCTACATGGGCAAATACATCAGCAAGGAAGCCATGAACCGCAAGCGCCTCATGCTCAAGCAGCTTGACCTGGCCTTCGAGCCGCCGGTCAGTCCGGTGCTCAATCCCGGCCTGTCGCTGGGCAGCTTTGCCTCCAAAGCCGAGGCCGAGAAAGCCCTGGACCAGATGAACGAGCGCGGCCTGCGCAGCGCCCGGGTGACGCTGGAGCGGCCCGAACTGCCCAGCCTGTGGCTGAAGGTGCCGGCGGCCGATGCGGCCATGCGCACCTGGCTCGATGCGCTCAAGCCCCAGCTGGCGGGCAAGGCGCTGCAGGCCTGCGCGTAGCAGGTTGGCCGATCTTGCTCCTGTTTTTATAGCTGCAAGCGCAAGCGTATCTTGCGCAAAATGCATTTTTTATCTGAATTCTTGACTCCGCAACCCTACAGCGTTTTCCAGAAGCGCAGCGGCACGCAGGTCTGCAGCCGCGTGACCGCCTGGTCCATCAGCGCCGGATGCAACTCATGCCCCAGCGTGCTGGCCACGTCCAGGGTGGCGTCGGCACCGAGTTCCATCAAGTGCGCAAAGTCCTGGCGGGTGCGGGCCACCGGCACCACCGCGTCGTTTTGCCCGTGCAGCAGATGCAGCGTGGTGAGTGCCGGCGCCTTCGCGGGCCAGACGGCGTAGCAGCCGCCAAAGGCCAGCACCCGGCCGACCAGGCCATCGTGCGCATCGCTGAGCGCCAGCGCCAGGGTGGCGCCGGCGCCAAAGCCGGCCAGCGCGGTGTCGGACTGCAGGACGCCAAAGCGCTGCTGCTGCAGGCGCAGAAAATCGGCCAGAGCATTGACCTGCCCTGCCAGCGCGCCGTCGTTGTCGCCCGCCTTGACCGGCCCGGTCAGCCCTTCGGGAATCAGCACCGCCGATTCGGCAAAGGCATCGCCCAGCCGGCTACCCAACTCCAGCATGTCCAGCGCCGAGCCGCCAGCATCGTGCAGCAGCACGAACAAAGGCCTGGGGCTGGCGGCGCCGGACAGCAGTTCGATGGAAGCAACAGCGGGCGGATTCATCGGCAGGGTGGACATGGGCGGATGGGCGTGAAGTTAAAAACAGCAATGGATTGTCCAGGCTTTCCCACTATGGCGCCAGCGGCTGCCCTTGCGTGTAGTCCGGATTCCCGGATGCCTGCGCGACGCAGCGGGTCGCCGCGCGGGCGCGGCGGGGGCGGGCCATCGTTGCTAAGATCATTCACCCGCAACGGGCTGCCGGCCGATGTCGCCCGGCCCCTTCCTCCAGAGAACACTAGCCATGAAAATTGAAAAAAACACCGCCGTCACCCTGCGCTTCAAGGTATCCGATGCCCAGGGCAAGCTGATCGAGGACAGCAAGGAGCCCATGGTTTACCTGCATGGCGGCTACGGCAACACCCTGCCCAAGATTGAGGAAGCGCTCGAAGGCCAGGAAGCCGGCTACCAGACCACGCTGGCCTTGCCGCCCGAAGACGCCTTTGGCCTGCGCGATGAAGACCTGGTGCGGACCATTCCGCGCAGCCAGTTTCCGCCCGGCGTGAAGGTCGGCGGGCAACTCGAAGGCCAGGGCAGCGATGGCCGCAAGCAGGTCTTCAACGTCGCCAAGATCAAGGGCAACACCGTGATCCTGGACGCCAACCATCCATTGGCCGGCAAGGCGCTGCGCTTTACGCTGAAGGTGACCGACGTGCGCCTGGCCTCCGAGGAAGAAATCGCGCACCAGCATGTGCATGGCGAGCACGGCCACCATCATTGAGCCACCCGCTTCAGGCCAAGAAGGCGAAAGCCTTCTGAAGCGGCACGCCCGGGCCGGCTGAAACCGGGCATTTCTCCTCTGGCTTGCGCCTGGTCAAGGTCAGGCAGGACTGCTGGCGGCCGAATAGGTGTATTATAAATGCATCTTTTAAACACCCCTTCCGCCCTGCCTTTTCAACTGGAGTTCCCATGACCGTTTGCGATGCCTACCTGACGATGGATGTCCGCAAGATTGCGCCGCCTGATCGCCATTCCATGATCTTTGCGGCCTTCAAGCTGCTCGGCCCGGACGAAACCATGGAATTGATCAGCGACCACGATCCCAAGCCCCTGCAGGCCCAATTCCAGTTCGAGCTGCCGGGCCAGTTTTCCTGGGCCTATCTGGAGCAAGGCCCGGCCACCTGGCGCATCGCCATCACCCGGCTGAAGAAGTCCGGCCACGGCAGCGGCGGTTGCTGCGGCGGCTGTGGCGGCGGCGCCTGAACCCCGGGCGCTTGGCCTACCCGAAAGAAGTCCTGATGTCACAACCCATCCAGATCAAGAACCCGTCAGCGATCCCGATCGCGCCGCCGCCCGGCTTTGCGCTGTGGGAACTCGGTTTTCGCCCGTTTTACCTGCTGGCCAGCGTGTTTGCCGCGCTGTCGATTGGCCTGTGGGCGCTGCAGTTTGCCGGCTGGCTGGGCCAGCCCTACCTGGCCGGGCCGATGTGGCATGCGCACGAAATGCTGTTCGGCTTCACGCTGGCCGTCGTGGTGGGCTTTTTGTTCACCGCCGGGCGCAACTGGTCGGGCCGACCGACGCCGACCGGCGCGCCGCTGATGGCGCTGGCCGCGCTCTGGGTCGCCGGGCGGGTGCTGGTGCTGACGCCCTTCGGCTGGGCCGCCGCCATCGCCAACGTGGCTTTTCCGCTGGCCGCCGCCGTCGGGCTGGCGATTCCCTTCATTGCCGCGCGCAACCAGCGCAACTATTTTTTCATCGGCCTGCTGCTACTGATGGCCGCTGCCGTGCTGGGCGTTCACCTGGCGCAGTTGGGCGTGACGCAGCTGCCCGGCTGGATCGGCATCCAGGTGGCGCTCGACGGCGTGCTGTTCATCATGGCGGTGATGGGCGGGCGGGTGATTCCGATGTTCACCAACAGCATTCCGGGCGCCGGGGCAATCAAGCGCGGCTGGCTGGAAAAAGCCGCGCTCGGCTCCAGCCTGGCGCTGCTGCTGGCCGATGTGCTGCCGCTGCACGGCTTGCCACTGGCCTTGCTGGCCGGGTTCTCCGCAGCCGCGCACCTGGCCCGGTGGGCGCTGTGGCAGCCGTGGAAAACCCGCCGCACGCCGCTGGTCTGGGTGCTGCATGTGGCCTATTTCTGGATTCCGGTGCATCTGGCGCTGCGCGGCCTGGCCGAAATGGGCTGGGTCGCGCCGTCCATCGCCATCCATGCGCTGACGGTGGGCGCCATTGGCGGACTGATCATCGGCATGATGACGCGCACCGCGCTGGGCCACACCGGCCGGCCGCTCAAGGCGGGCCGCACCGAAGTGGCCTGCTACCTGCTGGTACTGGCGGCGGCGCTGATCCGCGTGTTCGTGCCGCTGCTGGCGCCGGCGCAGCTGGTGAATGCCGTGATCGGGTCCGCTGCGCTGTGGTCGGGCGGCTTTGCGCTGTATGCGGTGGGCTACTGGCCGGTGCTGACGCGCGTTCGGGCTGACGGCAAACCGGGCTAATACTGCAATTGCTCTGTTTTTAATAGCTACCAGCGCCCGTCAACATTGCGCAAAGCACTGTTTTTATGCCTGAATTCCTGTTTTCGGGCGCGGCGCCTGGCATCAATTGTGCTAATCGTCGCCATGACCTGCTCAACCCCACCTTCACGTCATTTCCATTCACTGGCCCTTGCCCTGCTGGCGGTTCTGTCGGGGAATGCCCTGGCGGCCAAGGCCGAGGACGCTTCCGAACAGGTCGCGCAAAAAGCCAGGGAAGAACTGGTCTGCAAACAAAACGTGGACAAGTTCGAACACGCCATTGACTTCGTGCGGGAGACGCAAGGCTCGACCTGGACATCCGCCTTCAAGGAAAAAAAGCTGCCTGCGGCCGTTGAAAAAGATCTGCTGAAAAAAGACGGTTATTGCGGGCTGTCCAGATACCTCAAGGACAAAAAGCTTATTTGAGCCATTCGGGCTGTTCGAGCGGCCGGCCTTGCCCGTAACCGCTCCCGCCTGTCGCCGCGCAGCGCGACGCCCTACCTTTGCGCCGGATTGTTGGGCTGGCGGTCCAGCCGGTTGGGAACGCCATCACCATCCCGGTCGCGTTCGGTGGGGGGTCGAACGCCGTCGTAGTCGCGGCGATTCGGAATGCCGTCACGGTCCCGGTCGCCGTTGCCACGGCCCGGACGCGGCTGATGCGCGCCGGGGTGGAACGGCCGGTTCGGCACGACGACGACCGGCGGCGGTGGCCGGTGCGGCCTGATGACGACCGGAGGCGGTGGCCGGTTATAGCCGTACGGGTAAGGGCGAGAGTAGCCCCCGCCGCCGCCATAGATGTACACCGGCTGCTCGACCACATAAGGCGGGGCCGCGACGCCGCCATAAGGTTCATAGGCGGGCGCAGGGTACACGGCGCAGCCCGTCAGGCCGGCAGCGGTAAAAAGCAGTAAAAGCGTTTTCATAAGACGTTCCTTATACCCGCGAGGACAAACAACCGGGCAGCGTCCATTCAACGCGCGACAGGTAATGCCAGTATGTCGGTTCATGCACAAAGCATGTCTGCCCGTTACCAGATGTGCCCGCAACGCAACGGCTGAATCTGGCGATTGGGCAAAAAAACAGCAGCGCATCAACGAGCCCGCACGCTTGAAACGCAGGCTTCTTCGTGCTTTACAAGTGTGTCTGAGTTATTTTTGCAACAAGTCGTGAGGACGAACGGCGGTTTATGGCAAATAATGCTGGTAGTTTTTTGATTCCAACCAGACAAAGCACGCATATGGACTCCCCAATTTTTACCGTATTGATCGCTGTAGCCGGACTTGTCGCAGGCTTCGTGCTGTGCTGGCTGTTAACGCGGGGCCGCACCCCGGCGCCAGCGCCAGCCCCGCAGGTCAGGCCCGAGGCGCAGGCCGAACTGGCGCAGGCCAAAGAGCGCGTCAGCCAGCTCGAACAGGAACGCCAGGCGGCGGTCAAGAACTACGAAGACCTGAAGCTGCAGACCGCCCGCAGCAAAAAAGAAGCCGCCCCGGCGGCCGAAAGCGCATCGCAGCTGTCCGCGCTGCAGGCCCAGCTGGCCACGCTGCAAGACCAGGAAAGGGCCGCACGCGCCGACGCCGCCAAGGCCAGGTCCGACGCCCAGGCCGAGCAGGCGCAGGCCAAGGAATACTTTCGCTCCATCGAGCAAAAGCAGCAGCTCGCAGCCACCGAGCACCAGGAACTGAAACTGCAGGCCGCCAAACTGCGCGAAGCCCTGGACCTGGCCAAAAAGGCGCCGCAGGCGCCCGTGGCGGCAAGCAGGGAGCCGGCGCTCGAAGCCCGGGTGCAGGCGCTGGAGCAGGAAAATGCCACGCTCAAGCGCAACGCCGCCACGACGGCCGCGTCACTTCAAGACCCCAAAGCCCGGCCCGCCGCCGCCCAGCCGGCACAAGCCACGCAACTGCCGGCACTGGAAAAGCAGGTCATTGAGCTGCAAACCCTCGAAAAAGCCATCCAGAAAGAATTCAAGCTCCTGGCCGAACTCCAGCGCAATGTCACCCTGACATCAGCGACCATCAAAGAGTTCAACGACAGCCCCGAGTCCGACAGAACCGCCGCCGCTCCGGCAGCGGCCTGACCCTTCCCCCAAGGATCTGGCAAAGAATAATTTCCTATCCGTCATTCCCGCGAAGGCGGGAATCCAGCAACACGGGCTGAAATGCTCAAACGAGTCTGGATACCCGCCTTCGCGGGTATGACGCAGGGAAGTTATTGCTGACCGCATCCCAAGTCGCCAAACCACGCCGCGCGCTGGTTTTTCAGCCAGCGCGAGCCACCCGTCATTCAGTCAAGCCACGCCTTTTTGGCGCATGATATGCGTCACAAAATGTTTAAGCGTGTAACTTTCTGATGGCAAAACTCATCCCTGCAATTGGCAGCTGCCTGCCGCGCATGACTTCCGGCGAGCGCCGGCTGGCCGAGCGGCTGGAGCAACAGCTCGACCACGACTGTTTGCTCTGGTACGACGTGCCGGTCGGCCCCAAGCAGTCGCACCCCGACTTTGTGCTGATGCACCCCCGGCACGGCCTGTTGATCCTGGAAACCAAGGAATGGAAGCTGGAGACCATCCGGCAGGCCACCCGGCAGGCCTGGGACATTGTGGTGGGCCGGCGCCTCAAGGTGGTCATGAACCCGCTGGCGCAGGCCCGGTTTTGCGCCATCCAGGTCGTCAACGCCCTGGAGCGCGACCCACAGCTGGTGCAGGCCGAAGGCCGCCACCAGGGCAAGCTGGCCTTTGCGTGGGGCTACGGCGTGGTTTTTACCCACATCACGCGCCAGCAGTTCAACGCCGCCGGGCTGGGCGAGGCGATTGAGCCGCATTACGTGATTTGCCAGGACGAAATGCTCGAAAGCGCCAGCGCCGAAGCCTTCCAGCAGCGGCTGTGGGCCATGTTTGCGCATTCGTTTGGCAGCAGTCACATGTCGACGCAGCAGCTCGACCGGGTGCGCTGGAACATGTTTCCGCAGGTGCGCGTGCAAACCCAAGGCGCGCTGTTCAACGACAACGACCTAGATGCCGAATTCCCCGACATCCTGCGCATGCTCGACCTGCAGCAGGAGCAGCTGGCGCGCAGCCTGGGCGACGGCCACCGCGTGATTCACGGCGTGGCCGGGTCCGGCAAGACGATGATCCTGGGCTACCGCGCCGAATACCTGGCCCAGTCGCACACCGCCGCCAGCAAGCCGATCCTGATCCTTTGCTACAACGAGGCGCTGGCCGTGAAGCTGGCGAGCGTGATGGACGCCAAGGGCCTGTCGGGCAAGGTGCAGGCGCTGCATTTTCACAAATGGTGCCGCGACCAGCTGGTGGCGCATGGCCAGGAACTGCCCGCGCGCGACATGCCGGTGTTCGCCAAGATGGACGAGATGGTGCTGCGCGTGATTCACGGCGTGGACAGCCAGCAGATTCCGAGCGGCCAGTACCAGGCCGTGCTGATCGACGAAGGCCACGACTTCGCGCCCGAATGGCTGAGGCTGGCGACGCAGATGGTGGACCCGGCGACCAAAAATCTGCTGCTGCTGTATGACGACGCGCAAAGCATTTATGAACGCAGCCTTACCCGGCACTTCAGTTTCAAGAGCGTCGGCATCCAGGCGCAGGGCCGCACGACGATTTTGAAGATCAACTACCGCAACACCCGGCAGATTCTGCAGACCGCCAGCCTGGTTGCCGGCGGCCTGCTGCTGGCTGCCGACCGGGACGACGACGGCATTCCACGGCTCAAGCCGATCAGCGGCGGGCGCGACGGCCAGGCGCCGCTGATCTTTCGCCTGCCGAACCGGCGCGCCGAGGCGATCAAGATTGCCGAACTGCTCAACGCCGCGCATCACGAAGGCCACGCCTGGGGCGACATGGCCGTGATTTGCCGGCGCTACGACGAGATGGACGACTGCGCCCAGGCGCTGAGCCGCTGGAAGCTGCCGCACCAGGTGCGCCGAGGCTCAGGCAGCTTTCACCCCAGCGAAGACACGATCAAGGTGCTGACGATGCACGCCAGCAAGGGACTGGAGTTTGCAGTGGTCGCGCTGATGGGCGTGGGGCAGATGCCTGCGGAGGGCGAGGACGAGGGGGAGGAGGCGCGGCTGTTTTATGTGGGGGCGACTCGGGCTACGCAAAGGCTGGTGATCGCCGTGAGTGGCGATGGCAAGTTTGGGTGGCAACTGATTTCTGAACCCCAGCCCGCCTGAAGTCCGGTTTCCCTTCCGGCATACCTTCATAACAATATCAACGAAAGAGCGATGCCCGGATGGCGATTCTTATTCCTTCACTCAACACTTGCCTGCCGCGCATGACCAGCGGCGAGCGCCGACTGGCCGAGCGGCTGGAGCAAAAGCTCGACGACGACTATCTGCTCTGGTACGACGTGCCGGTCGGCCCCAAGCAGTCGCATCCCGACTTCGTGCTGCTGCATCCCCGGCGCGGCCTCTTGATCCTCGAAACCAAGGACTGGAAGCTGGAAACCATCCAGCAGGCCACGCGGCAGGCGTGGGACATTTTGGTAGATGGCCGCATCAAGGTCGTGATGAGCCCGCTGGCACAAGCCCGGTTTTGCGCGATTCAGGTGGTCAACGCCCTAGAGCGCGACCCGCAACTCGTGCAGGCCGAAGGCCGGCACCAAGGCAAGCTGGCTTTTCCGTGGGGCCACGGCGTGGTCTTCACGCGCATCACGCGCAAGCAGTTCGACGCCGCCGGGCTGGGCGAAGCCATTGAGCCGCATTACGTGATCTGCCAAGACGAAATGCTGGAAACCGCCGAGCCGGAAGAATTTCAGCAGCGGCTCTGGAACATGTTTCCCCACAGCTTTGGCGGCGGCCTGATGACGCTGCCGCAGCTCGACCGGGTGCGCTGGAACATGTTTCCGCAGGTGCGCGTGCAGACGCAAGGCGCCCTGTTTGACGACAACGACCTTGAGGCCGACATTCCCGGCATCCTGCGCGTGATGGATTTGCAGCAAGAGCAGCTCGCGCGCAGCCTGGGCGAGGGCCACCGGGTGATTCACGGCGTGGCCGGCTCGGGCAAGACGATGATCCTGGGCTACCGCGCCGAATACCTGGCCAAAGCGGCCACCGACGCCAGCAAGCCGGTGTTGATTCTTTGCTACAACGAGCCGCTGGCCGTCAAGCTGGCGGCGATGATGGATGCCAAGGGGCTCTCAAGCCAGGTGCATGCGCGGCATTTTCACAAATGGTGCCGCGAGCAACTGGTGGCGTTCGGGCAGGACTTGCCCGCGCAGCATTTGACCGTGGCGCAGAAGATGGACGAGATGGTGCTACGCGTGATCTACGGCGTGGACCGTGGGCACATTCCGGCCGGCCAGTACCGGGCCGTACTGATCGACGAGGGCCACGACTTTCAACCCGAATGGCTCCGGCTGGTGACGCAGATGGTGGACCCGGCCACGCACAGCCTCTTGGTGCTGTACGACGACGCGCAGAGCATTTACGAGCGCAGCCGCAGCAAGCAGTTCAGTTTTAAAAGTGTGGGCATCCAGGCGCAGGGCCGCACGACGATTTTGAAAATCAACTACCGCAACACCCGGCAGATTTTGCAGGTGGCCAGCCTGATCGCCGCCGACCTGTTGACGGCCGACGACAAGGGCGACGACGGCATTCCGCTGGTCAAGCCGATCAGTTGCGGGCGCGACGGGCCGGCGCCGCTGATCATCCGCCTGCCCAGCCTGCGCGACGAGGCGGCCAAGGTGGCGACGCTGCTGAGCGCGGCCCACCAGGAAGGCCACGCCTGGGGCGACATGGCGGTGATTTGCCGGCGCTACGACGAGATGGATGCCTGCGCGCAGGCGCTGGGCCGCTGGAAGCTGCCGCACGAGGTGCGCCAGGGCACAGGCAGCTTTCACCCCAACGACGACACGATCAAGGTGCTGACGATGCACGCCAGCAAGGGGCTGGAGTTTCCCGTGGTGGCGCTGGTGGGCGTGGGACGCATGCCAGCGGCGGGCGAGGATGAGCGGGAGGAGGCGCGGCTGTTTTATGTGGGGGCGACGCGGGCTACGCAGAGGCTGGTGATTACGGCGAGTGGGGAGGGAGGATTCGGGCGGAGGTTGCACTGAATTCATCGCGTAAAGTCCCCCAATAGTCAAGAAAGAAAGAACCTCATGGCCCGCCCCCCTTCGACCACAGCTTTAAAAGAAGAACCACTGGAAAAACAGCTATGGAAAGCTGCTGACAAACTGCGAAAAAACATTGATGCTGCCGAATACAAGCATGTAGTGCTTGGGCTTATCTTCCTGAAATACATCTCCGATTCCTTCGAGGAACTGTTTACCAAGCTGCAAGGCGGCGCAGGCGACTATGCCGGGGCCGACCCCGAAGACAAAGACGAGTACAAGGCTGAAAACGTTTTTTTTGTGCCGCCACAAGCGCGCTGGTCATTCCTTCTGGGTAAGGCCAAGCAACCTGACGTTGGTAGCCATGTGGACGGGGCTATGGATGCCATCGAAAAGGAAAACCCCTCTCTCAAGGGCGTATTACCCAAGGTTTTTGCGCGGCAAAACCTTGACCCCGCCAGCTTGGGCGGCTTGATTGACTTGGTGGGAAATATTGCCCTGGGCGACGCCAAAGCCCGTAGTGCGGATGTGTTGGGCCATGTCTTTGAATATTTTCTGGGCGAGTTTGCGCTGGCCGAAGGCAAGCAGGGCGGGCAGTTCTATACGCCACGCTCCATCGTTGAGCTGCTGGTGGTCATGCTGGAGCCCTACAAAGGCCGGGTGTTCGACCCCTGCTGTGGCTCCGGCGGCATGTTCGTGCAATCGGAAAAATTCGTTACCGAACACCAGGGCCGTGTTAACGACATTTCCATCTACGGGCAGGAAAGCAACCAGACCACCTGGCGGCTGGCCAAGATGAACCTGGCCATTCGCGGCATTGACGCTAGCCAAGTGAAGTGGAACAACGAAGGCTCTTTCCTCAACGATGCGCACAAGGATGTCAAAGCCGACTTCATCATTGCGAACCCGCCCTTCAATGTGAGCGACTGGAGCGGTGAGTTGCTACGCAAGGATGGCCGCTGGCAATACGGCGTGCCGCCAACCGGCAACGCCAACTTTGCCTGGTTGCAGCATTTCAACCACCATCTGGCCCCCAATGGCCGTGCCGGTGTGGTGCTGGCCAAAGGCGCACTCACCAGCAAGAGCAGCGGCGAAGGCGACATCCGAAAGGCGCTCGTGGCGGATGGCAATCTGATCGACTGCATCGTTAACCTGCCCGCCAAGCTGTTCCTGAACACGCAAATCCCGGCGGGCCTGTGGTTCATGAACCGCGCCCGCAGCAACGGCCACCCGCGCAAGGGCGAGATTTTGTTCATTGACGCCCGTAACCTGGGCCACCTTATCAACCGCCGCACCCGCGAGCTGAGCCATGACGACATCCAGAAGGTTGCCGACGTTTATCACGCCTGGCGTACGGGTGAGAGCGAATATGTGGACGAAAAGGGTTTTTGCGCATCAGTGCCTTTGGCGCGGGTGGCGGAACTGGATTACGTGCTGACGCCAGGGCGCTACGTGGGCCTGCCTGACGAAGAGGACGATTTCGATTTTACTGAACGCTTTGCTTCGCTAAAGGCGGAGTTTGAGGCTCAGTTGGTGGAGGAGGTCACGCTAAACAAGGCTATTGCTGAGAATCTCAAGAGGGTAAAGGTATGAGTGGCTGGTTAGAAACTTCCACTGGAAAGTTAATAGATGCCGGCGTTTTAAAAATTGGCGATGGTTACCGGGCAAAGAATGATGAACTGGTTGCAAGTGGGTTTCCATTTGCTCGTGCGGGCAACATAAACAATGGTTTTCAGTTCTCCGGTGCAGACTGCTTGCCTAGTCACTATGCAGAGATTGTTGGTGAAAAGGCCAGTAGGTCCGGCGATACGGTTTTTACGTCAAAAGGCACTGTCGGGCGATTTGGTTTTGTAACTGAAAAAACCGAGAAATTTATTTACTCGCCACAACTTTGTTTTTGGCGAAGCCTGAAACAGGATGAGATATTTCCTCTGTTCGTTTATTACTGGATGCACGGCAATGAATTTCTCGGGCAAGTTGAGGGCTTAAAAGGCCAGACCGATATGGCCGATTACGTCAATTTGGCTGATCAGCGGAGAATGAGCATTACGTTGCCGTCTTTCTTTGAGCAAAAAGCTATCGCCATTCTCCTTGGCAGCCTCGACGACAAACTTGACCTGCTGCACCGCCAGAACAAAACCCTCGAAGCCATGGCCGAAACGCTGTTCCGTCAGTGGTTTGTGGAAGACGTGCAAGAAGGCTGGAACGAACGACCGCTGAGCGGCATTGCCAATTTTTTGAATGGTTTGGCATGCCAGAAATATCCACCAACCAATGATCTGGAAAAGCTGCCTGTTCTCAAAATTCGCGAGCTGAGCAGCGGCATTTCTGAAACCGCAGACTGGGCCACAAATCAAGTCAAACCCCGTTACATCGTCGAAGCCGGTGATGTGATTTTTGCCTGGTCCGCGTCCTTGATGGTCAAGGTCTGGGATGGCGAAAAATGCGTATTGAATCAGCACCTGTTTAAGGTCACATCGGACGAGTTCCCCAAATGGTTCTACCTGAGGTGGTGCAAGCACCATCTCGCCGAATTCATCGCAGTCGCTGCCAGCCACGCAACCACCATGGGACACATCAAACGCGGCGACCTGGATGCGGCGATGGTGCTGGTTCCACCACCATCGGTTCTTGAAACCATGTCAAAGCAGATGCAACCACTGTTGGACAAGCAGATCGCGATTGCCCGACAACGCAAAACGCTGGAAAAGCTGCGCGACACCCTACTGCCCAAGTTGATGAATGGCGAAGTGCGGGTGGCCTACTGATGGAAAAGCTCAGGATTACGCTCGCCAAGTACAGCCGATGGCAACCGCTTGACATGTATGTGGATCGCATGGAAGCCCACCTCGAAACCGACTTCAGCATCGCGGTTGAAAACGCAAAAGCTTTACTGGAAAGTATTTGTAAGGAAATCTGCGATACGAAGAGCGTTGAACTAGGAAAGAAGCCAAGTATTAATGCCGTGCTGAAGCAGGCCTTTGTTGCGTTGGGCTATACGGCGGATGAGTTGGTAACTCAAGTATCGGGTTCGCTGGCAAATATTGGCCAATATATCGGCAATTTGAGAAACGAAATCAGCCCGACTTCGCATGGGAAGTCATTGGAGGAGTTGAAGGATAGGAACGATAAAGTCGATTTACTCACTCGAGATTTCTTGATCGACAGCACCCTGGTCGTCGCCGTGTTCCTGATTCGTGCGTTTGAGGAGCGGCAGACTCATGCTGCCGTACCTGTAGTGGGCACTGTTGAAGCACCCCCAGAATACGACGATCACGAAGATTTCAACAACTTCTGGGATGAATCTTTCGGCGAGTTCACCATGGGCCAATATTCTTATCCGGCCAGTGAAATCCTGTTCAATGTGGACATGCAGGCCTATCAAGCCGAATACAAAGCCTTTATTGAATCCGACGAAGAGCCTGCAGGAGAGGATGCATGAGTCTGGATACCCATGCAAAACTGCTGACCCTTCTTGCCATGTCGGCCGAAAACGAGGTGGTGGAGTTCAAGGAAGCCAAGAACGGCTACGACTTCACCAAACTCGGCAAATATTTCTCGGCGTTGTGCAACGAAGCCAACCTGAAACATCATCCATCGGCTTGGCTGGTGTTTGGCGTCAATGACCAGCGGCAGGTGGTGGGTTCCAACTTTCGTTTGGCGCGCAAGGATCTGGACAGTTTGAAAGAGGAGATCGCGAACAAAACCACTAACCGCATTACCTTCATCGAAATTCACGAGGTGGCACACGCCCAAGGGCGGGTGCTATTGCTGGAGATTCCTGCCGCACCCAAAGGCTTGCCGGTGGCTTACGACGGGCATTATTACGGGCGCGATGGCGAAGCGCTGTCACCGCTGAACCTGGAGGAGATCGAGCGCATCCGGGCGCAATCGACGGTGGAGGACTGGAGTGCAGTTGTCGTGCCCAACGCCAGCCTGGTCGATCTGGATGAAGAAGCCTTGGTGGTTGCGCGGCGCAATTTCAAGAGCAAATTCCCGGATAAGGCTGCCGAAGTGGACGGCTGGGACGACTTGACCTTCTTGAACAAGGCCAAGCTGACCATCAAGGGGCGGATCACGCGCACCGCACTGTTGCTGCTGGGTCGTGAAGAGGCTGAGCATTTCCTGCTGCCCGCAGAGGCCAAGATTCGTTGGCTGCTGAAGGACCATCTGGGCAACGACAGGGACTACGCCCTGTTTGGCATGCCGCTGCTGCTGGCGGTGGACAAGGTGTACGCCAAGATTCGCAACCTCAAATATCGCTACATCCGCGAAGGCACCCTATTCCCGGATGAGATCGACCAATATGCGCCTTATTCGATTCGTGAGGCGCTGAACAATTGCATTGCGCATCAGGACTACACGCTGGCGGGGCGCATCAATGTGATTGAGCGGGAAGAAAGCCTGAGCTTCACCAACAAAGGCAGCTTTGTGCCTGGCGATGTGCGCCGGGTAGTGATGGAAGATGCGCCCGAAGAACATTACCGCAACCGCTTCCTTGCCACCGCCATGTTCAACCTCAAGATGGTGGACACGGCGGGCGGCGGTATCCGCAAGCTATTTTTGTTTCAGAGGCAGCGCTTTTTCCCGATGCCGGACTACGACCTCTCAGGCAACCGGGTCCAGCTGACGCTGACAGGGAAGGTGTTGGACATGGACTACGCCCGCATGCTGGCCAGCGATGGCGCCTTGGCGTTGCAGGACATCATGGCCTTGGACAAGGTGCAGAAGCGGCTGGCGCTGACTGCGGATGAAGAGAAGTTACTAAAGGCCAAGACGCTGATTGAAGGGCGAAAGCCGAATTTTTTCATTGCCAAGTCACTGGCACAGCAAACCGGCCAGAAGGCGCGCTACAGCAAGAACCGGGCGTTTGACAAGCAGTATTACCTGGACCTGATTTGCAAGGCCGTGAAAGAACACGGCTCGCTGGCACGCAAGGACATTGATGAATTACTGTGGAACAAGCTGCCCGATTGGATGGACGAGCGGCAACGGAAGATCAAGGTTGGCAACCTGATTGCGGAGCTGAGGCGGCATCAGAAGATCGTCAATCAAGGTAGCGATACAAAACCGTCCTGGGCTCTCGTAACCAATCACCCTGTATGAGAGTTTATGAGAGATCTGATGAATTAATGCAAAAAAATCTATGAAAATCAATGAGTTACGCTCTCATCTATTTTTTTAAGCCGTCACGAATTGAAGCGAAACAAGAGATATAACCAGCATGCTCACCGAATCCGCCATTGAAACCTTTGCTATTAAGCTGTTTGAACGGCTGGGCTACATCTACCTGCACGGCCCGGACATCTCCCCCGACAGCGACAACCCGGAGCGCAGCAGCTACGCTGAGGTGTTGTTGCTCGGTCGGCTGGCCCAGGCCGCTGGGCGCATCAACCACAAGCTGCCACGGGATGTGGTTGAGATGGCGCTCAAGGAAGTGCAACGAGCCCACTCCCCTGACCTGCTGGCCAGTAACGAAGCTTTCCATCGCCTGCTGACCGAAGGGGTGCCGGTCAGCCTGCAAAAGGACGGTGACACGCGCGGCGAACGGGTTTGGTTGATCGACTTTGCCCGGCCTGCGAACAATGAATTTGTGGTGGCCAACCAGTTCACCGTCATCGAAAACCACCAAAACAAGCGACCCGACCTGGTGCTGTTTGTCAACGGCATCCCGCTGGTGGTGATCGAGCTGAAGAACGCCGTCGATGAAAACGCCACCCTTAAAGCGGCGTATCAGCAGATTGAAACCTACAAGCAAGCCATACCGACCCTGTTCACCTCTAACGCCTTGGTAGTGATCTCTGACGGGCTAGAGGCCAAGGCAGGCTCCATTTCGGCGAGTCTGTCGCGTTTCATGGCCTGGAAAAGCGCCGATGGCAAGGCGGAGGCGTCTCATCTGGTTAGCCAGTTGGAAACGCTGATCATCGGTATGTTGAACCCAGAGACTTTGCTGGACTTGGTGCGCCACTTCATCGTTTTCGAGAAGGGCAGCAAGGAAGACCCAAAAACGGGCCAGATCACGATCAGCACCATCAAGAAGCTGGCGGCCTATCACCAGTATTACGCAGTGAACGCGGCGGTAGCCTCCACCTTGCGGGCGGCGGACATGAGCGGGCCGTTATCTGTGCGTGAAAAACCGGCCAGCTACGGACTGCCAGGTGTTGCGGACCAGCCCAAGGGTGACATGAAGGCGGGGGTGGTGTGGCATACCCAGGGGTCGGGCAAGTCGCTTTCCATGGTTTTCTATACCGGCAAGATCGTGCTGGCGCTGGACAACCCGACGGTGCTGGTAATTACCGACCGCAATGATCTGGACGATCAGCTCTTTGACACCTTTGCCGCTTCCAAACAGTTGTTGCGACAGGAGCCAGTGCAAGCCAAGGATCGCGAGCACTTGAAGGCACTGCTGAAGGTGGCAGCGGGCGGCGTGGTTTTCTCAACCATCCAGAAGTTCCAGCCCGATGAGGGCAATGTTTACGACCAGCTTTCCAATCGTTCAAACATCGTGGTGATCGTCGATGAAGCCCACCGCACCCAATATGGTTTTGCCGCCAAGACGGTGGACGAGAAAAACGCCGATGGCGTGGTGATAGGCAAGAAGGTTGTTTATGGCTTTGCCAAGTATCTGCGTGATGCTTTGCCACGCGCCACCTATCTGGGCTTCACTGGCACACCCATTGAGAAGACCGATGTGAACACCCCAGCGGTGTTTGGCAACTATGTGGACATCTACGACATTGCCCAAGCGGTGGAGGATGGTGCCACAGTGCGTATTTACTACGAAAGCCGCCTGGCCAAAGTGAGTTTGAGCGAGGAGGGCAAGAAGCTGATTGCCGAACTGGACGAAGAGCTGGAGCAAGATGAGCTGACCGAGACACAAAAAGCCAAAGCCAAGTGGACCAAGATGGAGGCGCTGATTGGCAGTGAGCAGCGCATCAAAAATATTGCCCGTGACATCGTCAGTCACTTTGAAGTCCGGCAAGAGGTCTTCGCAGGCAAGGCAATGGTGGTAAGCATGTCGCGTCGTATTGCCGCCGATCTGTACGAAGAGATTATCAAGTTGCGCCCCGACTGGCATGCTGATGAACTGGGCAAAGGCGTCATCAAGGTGGTTATGACTGCCGCATCGAGCGATGGACCAAAGCTCGCCAAACACCACACCACCAAGGAGCAGCGCAAGTTGCTAGCCGAGCGCATGAAAGCTGAAGATGACCCGCTCAAACTGGTGATCGTGCGCGACATGTGGCTGACCGGCTTCGATGCGCCGAGCATGCACACCCTTTACATTGACAAGCCCATGAAGGGGCACAACCTGATGCAAGCCATTGCGCGGGTGAATCGTGTGTACAAAGACAAGCCCGGCGGCTTGGTGGTGGATTATTTAGGAATCGCGGCGGACCTCAAAGAGGCGCTTTCGTTCTATTCCGATGCGGGCGGCAAGGGTGATCCAACCCTGTTGCAGGAGCAGGCCGTGGGCCTGATGCTGGAGAAGCTTGAGGTGATATCGGCCCTTTATCACGGCTTTGCCTATGAACACTATTTCAAAGCGGATACCGCCCAGAAGCTGTCGCTGATTCTCGCGGCGGAAGAACATATCCTCGGCTTGGATGACGGTCGCAAGCGTTATATCAACGAGGTCACGGCGCTTTCACAGGCCTTCGCCATTGCCATACCGCATGAGCAGGCGATAGATGTGAAGGACGAGGTGGGCTTCTTTCAAGCGGTGAAGGCGCGGCTGGTGAAGTACGACAGTGTCGGGGGCGGGCGCAGCAACGAAGAAATCGAAACGACCATTCGCCAGGTGATCGACCAAGCGTTGGTGTCGGAACAAGTGATTGACGTGTTTGACGCGGCGGGCATAAAAAAACCAGACATTTCAATTTTGTCTGATGAATTCTTGGCCGAACTGAAAGGCTACGAGCATAAAAACGTGGCTTTGGAGGTGCTCAAGAAACTCCTCAATGACGAATTGAAAATCCGCGCAAAGCGCAACCTGGTGCAAAGCCGGTCACTGATGGAAATGTTAGAGGCCGCTATCAAGAAGTACCACAACAAAATTCTGACTGCTGCAGAGGTGATGGACGAGTTGATCAAGGTCAGCAAGGAAATCGTCGCCGCCGATGATGAAGCCAAACACATGGGGCTTTCTGACTTTGAGTATGCGTTCTACACCGCAGTGGCAAACAACGACAGTGCCCGTGAGCTGATGCAACAAGACAAGTTACGCGAACTGGCTGTGGTGTTAACCCAGCGGGTACGCGAAAACGCATCCATTGATTGGACTATCAAAGAGAACGTCAGAGCTAAGCTCAAGGTGATTGTGAAGCGTACCTTGCGGCAATTTGGCTATCCGCCAAGCATGGAATTGCTCGCGACTGAAACGGTACTTAAACAGGCGGAAATGATTGCGAACGAGCTTACGGGCATTGTTTAAGTGATTTTGAAGAGGATCGAACTTTTACGGCATTTCTGCTGAGCTTTGCTGCCAGCAGCCAGCATGCCCGATACCCAAAGTTGTTGACCGCGTTGTATGAACAGTCATTGGAAGCATATTCAGCCAGCTACTTTTGCAGCCCACTCCGCAAGTTTCTGCTGCAACTCCTCTTTGCTCGGAAAATAAAGCTGGTATTCCCGCGCATGGATATTCGCGTCTTTGGGAAAAGTGATTTCAACCAGCGCCTCGTGCTTTTTCTTGCACAGCACGATGCCGATGGTGGCGCTTTCGGTATCGGTTTTGACGTAGCGGTCAAAGTAGTTGACGTACATCTGCATCTGGCCTAAATCCTGATGGGTGAGCTTGCCGATTTTCAGGTCGATCAGCACATAGCAGCGCAGCAGGCGGTTGTAGAAAACCAGATCGACGAAAAAATGGTCGCCGTCAAAGGTAAAGCGCTTTTGCCGGGCTTCAAACAAAAAGCCCTTGCCCAGCTCCAGCAGAAAATGCTCGATCTGGCTGATGATGGCGCCTTCCAGGTCGGACTCGGAATACCGGGCTTGTTCGGACAGGCCAAAAAACTCCAGCACCAGCGGCTCCTTGAGCAAGTCCTGGGGCCGGCTGACGATTTGCCCCTGTTGGGCAAGCTGGCGAATGCCGTCTTTGTCGCGGCTCAGCGCCAGGCGTTCGTACAGGCCGCTGTCAAACTGGCGCTTGAGCTCGCGCACGGTCCAGTTCTGGCTGGCCGCTTCGATTTCGTAGAAGTCGCGTTCATCGGCCTTCTTGATGCCCAGCAGAAAAACATAGTGGGACCAGCTCAGGCTGAAGGGGCGTTTTTCAACCGCTGCCAATAGGTCAGACGCCGCCTGACCTATGCGGCCCTTGGAGGTTTCAAATAAGTCAGACGCTGTCTGACTTATTCGGTGGGCGTTCAGTAGATAGAACTGGCGCATCAACTTGAGATTGGTCACCGAAAAGCCGCTTCCAAACTCGACCGTCAGGCGTTCAGCCAGCCGTTTCAGCACTTCCTTGCCGTACTCCGCGCGACTTTCACCTTGCTGTTCATGCGCCACGACATGTCGGCCAATCTCGAAATTGGTACGCACCTGCACCAGGTCAACGCCACGCGCAACGGTGCTGCGGGCGGACAGGACCAGCGAGCGGATGCTGGAATACAGAGCCAATTCCGCATCCGGTGCTGCAGACGCCGTGCGAGACACTTTTTTCATCGCGTATCCTTATTTAATTTGATAGCAGCTTGTGCAGGCAGCACATGCGCTAGAGGCCTTTTTTACTCAAAATTTCGCCATATTCACCGCTTTTCGCCAGCCGATAGCCCGTGTTGCAGCCTCCGCCCTCCAATGAGCGCATCTCCCGGAGCATCGTCATTGAACAATGGCAAAACTCCCCGGTCTGGCGCGAAATGGAGGCATTTGTTCCGGGCATTTCGGTGTATCAGTCAGTTTTTCTGTTTTATGCCAAAACCCTATATAAAACAATCAGTTATCGATATTTTCGTGCTTCAATTTCCGCCACATGAGCCGATATTCTAAAAATACAGCTCACCATTTGAGCCGTATTCTTTAAAATACGGCTCATGACAACCCCCGCACCCACCATGCCAGCCCGCTACATCTGGCAGCACCCCGACTGGCCCAAGCTCGGTTTTGACGCACAGGCGCTGGCCCCCGACCTGAATCAGGCGCGGCTCCAGCAGGGCCGCTTGCTGGGCCTGCTCGATGCCATTGGCTTGGCGGAGGCGCAGGAAATCACGCGCGAGCTGTGGGTGCAGGAGGCCGTTGCCACGGCGGCGATTGAGGGTGAACAGCTTGATCTGGCGGCGGTTCGTTCGTCGGTGGCGTACCGTCTGGGGTTGGCCGACGCGCCCACGGGTGATCGCCATGTGGACGGGCTGGTGGAGGTGATGCAGGACGCGACCGACGGATTCGCCTCGGTGCTGGACGGCGACCGTTTGTGCCGCTGGCAGTCGGCCCTGTTTCCGGGCGGCACGTCGGGCCTGCGCCGGATTGCCGTGGGGCGCTGGCGCGACCACGCCGACCCGATGCAAATCGTCAGCGGGCGGCCCGGTCGGGAGGTGGTGCATTACACCGCGCCCGCTTCCAGCCGGGTGGCGGGTGAAATGGCGCGGTTTCTGGCCTGGTTTGAAGCCACGCGCCCAGCCAGCCAGCGGGCCGTCGCCGCATCGCCCGACGTGCCGGCCACCACGCTCAACGGCATTGCCCGTGCGGCGGTGGCGCACCTGTGGTTTGAATCGATTCATCCGTTTGAAGACGGCAATGGCCGGCTCGGGCGCGCCATTGTGGACATGGCGCTGGCGCAGGATGTGGGCGCACCGGCCCGGCTGTTCGGCATGTCGCGGCAACTGCTGGTGTCGAGAAGCGCTTATTACGACGCCTTGAGCCAGGCGCAGTCTGGCCCGCCGGAGGGCGCGCTGGATGTGACGCCGTGGGTGCAATGGTTTGTGCAGGCTTTTACCCGGAGCTGCATCCTGTCCCAGGCGGCGGTGAAGCAGGCGCTGGACAAAGCCGCGTTCCGGTTGCGCATGTCCTGCTTGGCGCTGAATGCGCGGCAAATCAAGGTGCTGATGCGCCTGCTTGAAGCGGGAAGCACCGAACTGGGCGGCGGATTCCTGGGCGGCATGACCGCCGAGAAGTACGGCAAGATCAGCGCCACCTCCAAGGCCACCGCCACGCGCGACCTGGCCGAGCTTCTGCAGCACGGTTTGCTCAGGGTCGAAGGCGTCGGCAAGGCCACGCGCTACGCCGTCAACGTCGCGGGTTGGAACCAGCCGGTGACGCGCTGACCCAAACCGAGCGCTTCGCCTCAATGGCGATTTCGGCGCCGCCCTGACTCACCCTGGCTGCTACAGTCCGTCCGATGTCCAGCCAAGCCGCATCATCCCCGCCAGCCCCATTGCCCCACGCCCATGCACACGCAGTTTCCCGCCTGCGCGCCGCCCGCCTGGCGCGCAGTTCCAAACCCTTTCTGGCCCGTGGCGGTCCGCGTGGGGAGCGCTGCGCCGGTTGCCGCCTGATTCCCAGCCACTGCCTGTGCGCCTTGCGTCCGGCCGTGCCGGTGCGTGCGGGGGTTTGCCTGATCATGGCCGACATCGAGCCGCTCAAGCCCAGCAACACGGGCTGGCTGATCGCCGATGTGGTGGCCGACACGTCGGCCTTTGGCTGGGCGCGCACCGAGGTGGACCCTGCGCTGCTGGCCCTGCTGGCCGATCCGCAGTGGCAGCCGTATCTGGTGTTTCCGGGTGAGTTCGTCGCGGACGGACGCGTCGTGGCGGAGGTGCAGCCCACCGACCTTGACAACGGCAAGCGGCCGCTGTTTGTGTTGCTCGACGCCACCTGGCCCGAGGCGCGCAAGATGTTTCGCAAGAGCCCCTACCTGGACCACCTGCCGGTGCTCAGCCTGCAGACCGAGCAGCTTTCCAGCTACCGCCTGCGCCGCTCCAGGCGCGCCGACCATTTCTGCACTTCAGAAGTCGCCGCGCTGTGCCTGGAACTGGCGGGCGAGCCGCATGCGGCACGGACGCTGGAGGCTTACCTCGATGTGTTCACCAGCCACTACCTGTTGGCCAAGCAGCAGTTGCCCGTGGATGGGGAAGACGCGGCGCACCAGCGTCTGCGCGGCTTGCGTTTGCCTGGCGGCAGAGGCGCTGGCGCCTGACGGGAAGTTCGCGCCAGCGCGGATGACCGAAGAGCGACAATCGACCCCCAACACCCAAGGCAACCTCGCCGCACCTGAAAAAGCAACACCATGAGCCAAGACCTGAACCGCCAGAACGAATTGAAGAAGATGGAGCTGTGCGATTCGTGCGCCGGCATCCAGCGCAACTGGCGCAAGGCGCCCGGCCATCCCGAACTGGTGCAGGGCGCCAACCGCCAGGAAAAGCGCGGCTCCGCGCTGGTCACCATCACCAAGTACCGCTGCGACCGCTGCGGCACGGCGTGGGAATACGAGAACAACAAGGCCAACCAGCAAGCGGGCTGGTCGGTGGTGGGGCGATAGGCGGCACTGGCTGTTTTTGCCGGCTCCGCCGGTTGATCCTGATTTGATAGCGGCTTGCGCACGCTGGACATGCGCAAAAGCCAGATTTGGCTTGTAATTCAGAGCGGCAGGCCGCACCGCGTTCGCCGTTTATTGCGCTGAAGAGGCTGAGGGCTCAGCCCTTCATCAGCCGAAGTGCCAAGCCGATTTTCAGCCGGCAGCATCGGCGGCATTCCAGTGACCGACAAAAAAACGGCGCCTTGTCCGACGCGCCGGCCCGGCCTGGAAAAGCACCCTACTCCTTTGCCCACCACCTTGTTTCACACACTGCCGGCGGCCTCGCCTTGACCGGTAGTTCAAGCTTCAAGCCTCAAAGGGGAAGCGCATGGCCACTCAGATCTACGTCAACCTGCCGGTCAAGAACCTGGACAAGTCGCTGCGGTTTTTCAAGCGGCTCGGCTTCGCGTTCAACCCCAAGTTCACCGACGAGAACGCCGCCTGCATGGTCGTGGGCGACGACAGTTACGTGATGCTGCTGGCCGAGGAATTTTTCAGGACCTTCACGCCCCACCCGATCTGCGACGCCACCCGCAGCACCGAGGTCATCGTCTGCCTGTCCTGCGAAAGCCGGGAGGCGGTGGACCTGATGGTGAGCAATGCACTGGGCGCAGGCGCAAGGACGCACCGCGCGGCCAAGGACCACGGCAACATGTACCAGCACGGCTTCCAGGATCTGGACGGCCACCTGTGGGAAGTGATGTACATAGAGCCGACCTATGTCCACATCGGCCCCGAAGATGTTTAGACCTTCAAGAAAAACGTCCGTCACCTGACCTGGGCCTGTGTAAAAACAGGATCTGAAACGGTCAATGACCGCGCCAAGCGCAACCGTCGCCTTCGGGTCAAAATGCCCGGCGCAGAACCCTGCGCCCCGCTGTTGCTTTGTCCCAAGGAATTACCCATGACCGACCGCTCCACGCTTTCGACCTTCCCCATCACCCACAAATGGCCCGCCCTGCACCCTGACCGGCTGCAGCTGTATTCGCTGCCCACGCCCAACGGCGTGAAGGTGTCGATCATGCTGGAGGAAACCGGCCTGCCCTACGAGCCGCACCTGGTCAGCTTCGAGACGCAGGACCAGATGTCGCCCGAATTCCTCTCGCTGAGCCCGAACAACAAGATTCCGGCCATCCTGGACCCGAACGGGCCGGACGGCCAGCCGCTGGCGCTGTTCGAGTCGGGCGCGATCCTGATCTACCTGGCCGAAAAGACCGGCTTGTTTCTGCCCCAGGACGCGGCCGGACGCTACGAGACCATCCAGTGGCTGATGTTCCAGATGGGCGGCATCGGCCCGATGTTTGGCCAGCTGGGTTTTTTCAGCAAGTTCGCCGGCAAGGACTACGAGGACAAGCGCCCGCGCGACCGCTACGTGGCCGAGGCCAGGCGCCTGCTGGGCGTGCTGGACCGGCGGCTCGACGGCCGCGACTGGATCATGGGAAGTGACTACACCATTGCCGACATCGCCACCCTTCCGTGGGTGCGCAACCTGATCGGCTTCTACGAGGCGGGCGAGCTGGTGGGAATTGATGACTTTGCGCAGGTCAAGCGGGTGCTGGCGGCATTCGTGGCGCGCCCGGCGGTGGTCAAAGGCCTGGCGATACCGCCGCGCTCCTGACGGAGAGCAGGGCAGAGCGGCTCAGCGCCCGGGCTTGACCCAGGTGAAGACCCGCACCGGCGGCACGTTCATGAATTCCCAGCAGGTCTCGGGCTGGCCGAGGTAGGGCGACATGAAATCGGCGACATGCGCGCGCACCTGGTAGGCGACAAAACGCCCGCCCGGCCGCAGCACCCGGGCGACGGTGGCGGCCACCCGGTCGGAGACTTCAGGCGCCATGGTTGAAAACGGAATGCCGGAGACGATGGCATCGGGCGCCGGCAGCCAGCGGGCCGCCAGGAATTCGGCCAGGCGCTCGGCGCTGCCCAGCTCAAGGTTAAAACGCGGGTCACGGATGGCGGCGTCCAGGCGCTGGTGGAATTCGCTGTCGAGTTCGATGGCCAGCAACTGGGCCGTGGGAGACATCGCCTGCAAAAAGGCGGCGGTCGTTCCGCCGGTGCCCGGCCCCAGTTCGACCACCGTGCGTGCCTCGCCAAGCCGGGCAAGCTGCACCAGCCGCTGCTCAAGCTGGCGTGAACTCGGAACGATGGAGCCGACGCGCGCCGGATTGCGCACAAAGCCGCGAAGGAACTGGTAGTTGTCGCTGAGCTGGCGAAAATTGAGAGGGCCTGCAGGCAGGGTTGGATGGCTCATCGGCCTTTCAACATGTGGCTGGTTCATTGTGCAGGCCTATGTCTCTTCGGAGTTGTAGTTATCAAGCGGGTGTTACTGGACAACACAAAACCAGGAAACGCCCCAGTTCAGTGCAGCCGCACCGCCTTTTCTTGATTGTCCGTGGGGCTTTTCCCGGCCCTTGTCAGACGGGGTCTTGTCGGCATGCGCACTTTCACGCCATGCCGCCAGGCGAAAGCGCCGAGATTCGGCCCGGCAAACCAGCCGACAGGGCCGCAAGCCAACGGATTGAAGCCCATGATGCTATTTTTTTAATAGCTTCAGGTGCTTGTCAGGCAAGCGCAACAGCGCTCTTTAATAAATTTTTCAATTGATGGCCAAGCTTGTTAAGCTGTAACGGTTTGTCTTTTAGCCCTCCTCTTTATTTTCTCTTTTCCATGAAGCTCAAAGCCGCCTGTTTCATCCGCATCACCGCCTTTTCAGACTGCCCCATGATTGCGATGCTGCGCCCGCGCAGCGGCGTGACGCAGTGGATGATCAGCGAGCGTTACGACCTGGAGCCGTGCGTGCCGGTGGAAGAATTCATCGACAGTTACGGCAACCTGTGCCAGCGCATGATCGTGCCGCGCGGCCAGATGCGCATCGGGGTCGAGGTGACGATGGAGGTCGAAGACCACATCACGGTCGCGCCGCATGCGCCGCAGACCCCGATCAGCGAGCTGCCTTCCAATGTGCTGCATTACCTCTTGCAAAGCCGCTACTGCCCGTCGGACAAGATGCTGCACAAAGCGCTGTCGGTGGTCGGCAGGACGCCCCGGGGCTATGCCCAGGTCGAAAAGATCCGGGCCTGGATTCACCACAACCTGGCCTACCGCTATGGCGTCAGCTCGACCACCACCGATGCGCTGGACACGCTGGAGCACGGCGCAGGCGTGTGCCGCGACTTTGCGCATGTCGGCATTGCGCTGTGCCGCAGCCTGCAGATTCCGGCGCGCATGGTGGTGGGCTACATGCACGGGCTCAAGCCGATGGACCTGCATGCCTGGTTCGAGGCCTTCCTGGGCGGACGCTGGTACACCTTCGACGCCACGCAGGACGCGCCGCGCGGCGCCCGCATCGTTCTGGCCTACGGCCATGACGCGACCGACGTGGCCTTTATTTCAGACTACGGCCCGCGCCCGCTGCAACTCAACGAGATGCGGGTCGAGGTGACGGCGCCCGATGAAGCGCTGCCTGAAGCGGTGCTGGCGGTCAAAACCAGCAAATAGACAAGCCGGCTTCTGGCAAAGAATAACTTACCGTCCGTCATACCCGCGAAGGCGGGTATCCAGACTCGTTTGAGCGCTTCAACCCGTGTTGCTGGATTCCCGCCTTCGCGGGAATGACGCAGGGAAGTTATTGCTGACCGCATCCTCAGTCGGCGATGGTCACCACGTTGTTGGCGAAGGTGATCTGGTCAGCGGCGGCGGGCGTCGTCTTGATCGGCGGCACGTTGCTGGCGGCAATCGGATTGGCCACCAGGCCCGTCAGGCCGCGCGGCACGGTGCGCACCACCTGGCTGGCGGGCAGGGCGGCGCCGGTCTTCAGGTTGGCATACATCATGTCCATCGCCTGGATGAAGTAGCGGTGCAGCGGCACCATGCGTTCCGGATAGCCCGGGAAGGCGAGGAACGCGTCGAAATGCTGGGCATTGGTCACCTCGATGTACGACAGCTTGCTGCTCGTTCCCTCGACGATCTGGTTCATGCCGAAATACGGCCGCCCGGTGAAGGCCACCGGCAGCAGCGTGTCGGCCCGGCCCTGCACGATCAGCGCCGGCTTGCCGCGCAGGTTGGCGCTGCGCACCACTTCGCTCATGCCCTGCCTGACGCGCACGGCGTTGGCGCTGCTTCCCGTGGCCAGTTCGCGCATGCACAGCGCGCCGGCGATGTTGTAGTCCTGCACACCGCCGGCCGACAGCGAGGCGGCATCGAGCAAGGGTCCGCCCGCGCTGAGGTTGTTGACGATGTTGATGCCTATCGTCGGCGGCACGCCGTTGGACGCGCCGAACGAGGTCGCCAGCGCGCTGGCGGAAGCCGGCACCGGGGCGTTCGGCGTGGCCGATGCAGCCGCGCCGGTGGCCGCGAAGCTGAAGCCGCACAGGTTGTCCTTGACGCTGAAGCGGCCGTAGGTGTTGGCATACGTCAGCCCGACCGACAGCGTTGCAAACGAATAATGCGAGGCCTGCAGCACATTGCTTTCCGGCTGCCAGCCCGCCGCGACCAGTGCGGCCAGCGCGCTGGCGGCCTGTTCGGCGGTCGTGGTGCCGGTGACCAGGCCGCTGGCCTTGAGGGCGGTGCAGCGGCTGGCGGCAATCGCCGCGTTGACCGTGTTGAAGGCGTTCGTGGCCGGCGACACCAGCGCCGCGCAGGGCTGCAGCAGATTGGCCAGCGTGAAATAGTCGTACAGCGGCTTGCCGGTGCCGACCAGCACGCTGGCGCCGCGCCTGACGCTCAGGCGGGCGTCGGGCGCCAGTTGCACTTCGGGCTCGGCCACCGCCACGCCGCTGATCAGGCCCTGCGTGTCCTGCTCTGCCGCCGCCAGCGCCGCGCCGGCGCCGTTGGACACGCTGGAGGCGATCACGATGGTGTTGGACGGCGTCAGCTTTTTCAGGTGCGTCGCGCCGTCCCGGGCCAGGTCGCCGTATTTTTCATTCAGCACGAAATAGGCGAACTCGACCGATTGCAGCGTCCATTTGCCCCAGTCCTTTTCAGGATTTTGCTGCGAATGCGCATGCTTGACGGCAAAGCGGTTTGGCGTGGCCGCGTTGAAGGCGGCCAGCTCGGATGCCGTCAGGCCGGCGGTGAAGATCGAGTTTTTACCGGCCGCGGCGGCGTCCAGGCGAACGCCGTTCTGCCCGTTGACGGTGTTGTTCTGCAGGTCGTGGATGCCGGTGCCCGTTCCCTTGTCGGTGTAGGCCACGGCGCAGCCGTTTTTCAGGCCCCACTCGCCGGCCGAGCCGATGGCGCCATACACGCCGCGCGAGCCGCTGGAGGTGCCGGTCACGATGCAGGCATTGGCCGGGTTGAAGCTGGCCGGCACCTGCACCATCATGGTGATGTTCTGCCTGCCCGTGCCGTCGTCGGAGTAGGCGATGTATTCGGTCCCGGCGATCTTGCCTTCGCTGGTGGTGACGACGCCCTTGGCATCGACGTTCGGGCCATACAGCGTGCCGTAGCCGCCGCCCGCCGTGATGTCCAGGATGGCCCGGTAGTTGTTGAAAATCGCCAGCCTGCGCAGCTCGGCGGGGGTCGGCTTCAGCGGGTCGGCCACGGCCGGCGCGGTCCCGCCCAGGCCGGTCTTGCCGAGGCCGGCGGTGAGCAGGTCGTCGCTGGCGCCGTCATAGCTGGCGATGGCGACGGCGCCCAGGTAGGCCGGCTTGGTGTTTTTGCTTTCGAAAGGATCACTGTTGCCGCCGCAGGCGCCGAGCGCCAGTACGGCAGCGGCCAGCGAGGTGAGCGTCAAGGTGTTTTTGCCTGCAATGATGATGGTCATGTCGTCCTCTTGATGTTGATTTATTCGTTGATTCATTCATCGAGTCCTCACACACGCCGGCTCAAAGCAATCTCGTTCTTCCCAAGCAAGGCTGTCACTCCAGCGTGCGAACCCTCGGCAGGTCCAGGCGCAACGGCCGGGCCTGACGGGCCGGCCTGATGATGGTCGGTAACACCTTTGGTTTCAACTCCGTGCAACTACTTACCGGGGCAAGCGAGCTTGACAGCGCCGTAAAAATAGCGCCGCGGCGCCTTCGCCGATTGACAGCCGGGTTTTTGCCCCCGACGATTAAAAACCCCGCAACCACTTCCACTACTTCCACCACTTCCACCACTTCCACCACTTCCAGGCTAGATACCATGCCCAACTCCGACGCCCCCCAGCCCTTTGCCCCCGTCGTGGTCCTGACCGGCGCCTCCAGCGGCATCGGCCACGCCACCGCACTGGCCTTTGCCCGTGCGGGCGCGCGCCTGGTGCTGGCAGCACGCGGTGCCCAGGCGCTGGACCGGGTGGCCGCCGAATGCGAGTTGCTGGACGCCCGGGCGCTGGCGGTGCCGACCGACGTGACCGATGCCGACGCCATGCGCGCGCTGGCCGACGCCGCCATCGAGCGCTTTGGCCACATCGATGTCTGGATCAACAACGCCGGCACCGGCGCGGTCGGCGCCTTCGACGCCACGCCCATCGAGGCGCACCAGCGGGTCATCGAGTCCAACCTGATCGGCCACCTCAACGGCGCGCATGCGGTGCTGCCGCATTTTCGCCAGCGCGGGCGCGGCACGCTGATCAACATGATCTCTTCCGGCGGCTGGATCGCCACGCCTTACGCGGCGGCCTACACCGCCAGCCAGTTCGGGCTGCGCGGCTTTTCCGAAGCGCTGCGCGCCGAGCTGGGCAGCCTGCCGGGCGTGCATGTCTGCGAGGTGTACCCGGCGTTTGTCGATACGCCGGGCCTGCTGCACGGCGCCAACTACACCGGCAAGCGGCTGCACCCGGCGCCGCCCGTGCTCGACCCGCGCCAGGTCGCGGCCAGCCTGGTGGCCTTGGCCAAAACCCCGCGCGACGTGACCTCGATTGGCAGCGTGGCGCTGCCCGGGCGGCTGGCGCATGCCGTGGCGCCCGGGCTGACCGGCCGCGTCAGCGCCTGGTTCACCAACCGCGCCCTCAACCGCGCCGACCCGGCGCCGATCACCAACGGCAACCTGTTCGAGCCCTCGCGCGTGCACACGATTGACGGCGGCCACCGCACCCTGGCGACGCGCGCCGCGCCGGTGGCGGCAGTGGCGCTGGCCGGTGCGCTCGGGCTGGGGCTGCTGTGGGCGCTGCGCTCGCGCAGGCCGCATCAGCAAGGCCCCGCCCGTTCACGGCAGGCGGCAGGTTAGCAAAGCCGACAATGCTCTGTTTTTAATAGCTGCCTGCGCATGCTGGACATGCGCAGACGGGCTATTTTGTTCATAAACCGCAATGTTTCAGGCGCTCATGCCGCCAAGTCCAAAGAATGCGCCCTTGAACGGCGCCCCCGCGCCGGCCCTGGTCCATCAGGCCGGCGCATCCGCTTCGTGTCCAATCAGGCCATGAACACCCTTGAACAACTGCGCTCGGGCGCACTGGCTGGCAGCCGGCGCCTGAGCCTGTCGTGCGGACTGCAAACCTTTGCGCCCGAGATCTTCGAGCTGGCCGACACGCTGGAAATCCTCGACCTCTCGGGCAATGCGCTGAACGCCCTGCCGGGCGACCTGCCGCGCCTGCACCGGCTGCGCATCATTTTTTGCTCGGACAACCAGTTCACCGAACTGCCCGCCGTGCTCGGCCGGTGCCCGCAACTGGAGATGATCGGCTTTCGGGCCAACCGCATCCGCCATGTGCCCGACGCGGCGCTGCCGCCGCTGCTGCGCTGGCTGGTGCTGACCGACAACCAGATCGGCGAACTGCCGGCCGGCATCGGGCGCTGCACCCGGCTGCAAAAGCTGATGCTGGCGGGCAACCGGCTCGAAGCCCTGCCGCCGGAAATGGCCGGCTGCACCCGGCTGGAGCTGCTGCGCATCGCCGCCAACCGCTTCACCGCCCTGCCGGACTGGCTGCTCCAGCTACCGCGCCTGGCCTGGCTGGCGTTTGCGGGCAATCCCCTGGACCAGGCCGGCGAAGCGGCGGCGCAGGCGGCCGCGCCCCTGGCCCGCATAGCCTGGGCCGACCTGCGGCTTGGCCGGCAGCTGGGCGAAGGCGCCTCGGGCGTGATTCACCAGGCGCTCTGGCAGCGCGGCGACACGCAGCAGCCGGTGGCGGTCAAGGTGTTCAAGGGCGCGCTGACCAGCGATGGCCTGCCCGAGCATGAAATGGCGGCCTGCATCAGCGCCGGCGCGCATCCCAACCTGATTGCCGTGCATGGCCAGCTTGCCGGCCATCCGGCCGGTGCCAGCGGCCTGGTGATGGCGCTGGTGGCGCCGCGCTTTGGCAACCTGGCCGCGCCGCCCAGCCTGGCGTCCTGCACGCGCGACGTGTATGCCGCCGACACCCGCTTCACGCCGCACGCGCTGGTCCGCCTGGCGCGGGGCATGGCGTCGGCGGCGCGGCAGCTGCACGGGCGCGGCATGTTGCATGGCGACCTGTATGCACACAATATTTTGTGCCGCGATGACGGCCAGGCGCTGCTGGGCGACTTCGGCGCGGCGTCGTTTTTTGCGCCCGATGACCCAACGCTGGCGCAGGCGCTGCAGCGCATCGAGGTGCGGGCGTTTGCCTGCCTGCTCGAAGAACTGCTGGCGCGCTGCCTTCCCCTGCCCGGCTCGCGGGCCACGCTGGACCGGCTGGCCGATTTGCAGGCCAGTTGCGCCGGCGATGACCCGGCCGCCCGGCCGCTGTTTGCGCAAATAGAGGAACAGCTGGCGGCGCTATCCTGAAGCGGCGTTAAACCACCCCACCATTGGCGCGCAGCGTCTGGCCGTTGACCCAGCCGGCGTCTTCGCTGACCAGAAAAGCGACCGCAGCGGCGATGCCCCCGGGCGTGCCCAGGCGTTCCAGCGGCGCCATTTTCGACAGGCGCTCAACCGTTTCGGGGGTCTTGCCGTTCAGCAGGAACAGGTCCGTGGCGGTCGGGCCGGGCGCGCCGCAGAGTTACATTTTCAGACCGCCCGACGCTGCAAAGGCCGTCCGGCTTTGGTATGGTTTGAGCGGGTGGTGCACACAAAACCAGCGTTCTTGCCCCGGCATGGCGCATGCCCAGCGCATCACCCTTTTTCAAAAGGAGATTGCCATGCAAGTCCAGCCCTACCTGTTTTTCGACGGCCGCTGCGAGGAGGCCCTTGATTTTTACCGTGCCGCGCTCGGCGCCGAAGTCACCATGCTGATGCGCTTCAGGGAAAGCCCCGAGCCGCAGCCGCCGGGCATGTGCGCGCCGGGTTCTGAAGACAAGGTGATGCACGCCAGCTTTCGCATCGGCGAGACCGAACTGATGGCCTCCGACGGCCGCGCCATGGGGCAGCCGGAGTTCAAGGGCTTTTCGCTGTCGGTTTCACCGGCAAGCGATGACGAAGCCCGCAAGCTGTTCAGCGCCCTGGGCGACGGCGGGCAGGTGCAGATGCCGCTGGACAAGACGTTTTTTGCCTCGTCCTTCGGCATGGTGGCCGACCGCTTCGGCGTGTCGTGGATGGTGATCGTGCCACTGGCGCCGGCCTGAACGCGGCGCCCAGCGGCTAAATGCCACCCCGCCAGCGGCGGCAACCAGCCGCCGGCGGGAATCCTGCGTTGCGCAGGAAAAAGCTTATTTGGCTGGAACAACGACGACCGTGTCGCCGCCGGTTTTGCCGGTCTCGCCCTTGGTGCCTTCAGCGCCGGTGGCGCCGGTTGCACCCGTTGCGCCGGTGTAGCCCGTAGAGCCCGTGGAACCTGCCGCACCCTCATTGCCCGTTGCGCCGGTCGCACCAGTCGCACCCGTTGCGCCGGGAACGGCAACCGTCGAGCCGGTTGAGCCGGTGGCGCCAGTGTCGCCGGTTGCTCCTGCCGGGCCAGCGGGACCGGGAACGACCACGACCGGCGCGGCGGCAGGCGGGGTCACGGTGGTTTTTTCGCAAGCGGTCAGGCCGAGCATTGCAACCAGTGCGGCGAGCAGTAATGAATATTTCATGGGGAGCCTTTGAGGTGAAGAGAAAGCCGCACCAAGTTTGATGTGTGCGTTGACAGTTTTTCTTGCCGCGACCTTTAACAGTCACTGACAAGCTGTAACCCTAATTTACTGAAAAAGTTGCATCGGAAATGTAGGACGTTTCCACGACTGTTCGTCGCCTTTGGGCGGGTACTGCGCGTGCAGGCGCGCCGTGCAGGCAGCGGCTGACGGCCTGAAGCGCCGCGCTTGAAACACAACACGGCAGCCTCACCTGTGTGGTTTTGAAAGCACGGTTCACGATGACTCAATCGCCCGCCTCCGCTAATGCCAGCACACCCGTCCTTCAGGTCAAGCCGCTCGGCTTTCCGTGGGAAACCCTCGACCCCTTCCTGTTTTGCGCCTACCACGACGACGCCTACCCGGCGGCCAATGGACAAATGGGGCCGGCCGCTTCGCTGGCGGGGCGCGACATCGGCCAGGACTTCAGCCGCAAGGACGGCTGGAGCATGTACCACGGCAGCGCGGTGCCGGGCTTTCCGGCGCATCCGCACCGGGGCTTTGAAACCGTGACCATAGCCCGCAAGGGACTGATCGACCACGCCGATTCGCTGGGCGCCATGGCGCGCTTCGGGCAAGGCGACGTGCAGTGGCTCACGGCCGGCCAGGGCGTCGTGCATTCGGAAATGTTTCCGCTGCTGGATGAAAAAGGCCCGAATCCGCTGGAGCTGTTCCAGATCTGGCTGAACCTTCCGGCCCGCAGCAAGATGGCCGCGCCCCGCTTCACCATGTTCTGGTCGCAGGCGATTGCGCGCCTGACGGCCCTTGATGCCGACGGCCGCGCGACCGAGGTGGCGGTCATTGCCGGCCGGCTCGACGCGCCGGACGCTGGCGTGGCCGAACCGCTGCCGCCGCCGCCCGACTCCTGGGCCGCGCAGCCTGACGCCGACGTGGCCATCTGGACGATTCGCATGGCGCCCGGCGCCCGCTGGACGCTGCCTGCCGCCAGCGGCAAGGACACCCGGCGCCAGCTGTATTTCTTCAAGGGCGCGTCGGTCGCGGTGGCGGGCCAGGCGGTCAGCCCGGCCAGCGCCATCGAGTTGCGCGCCAATGCCGCCGTGGAACTGGTCAACGGCCCCGGAGAGGCTGAATTCCTCTTGCTTCAGGGCCGGCCGATTGGCGAGCCGGTGGCGCAGTACGGCCCGTTCGTCATGAACACCCAGGCCGAGATTCGGCAGACGCTGGCCGACTACCAGCGCACGCAATTCGGCGGCTGGCCGTGGCCCGACAGCGCGCCGGTGCATGGACGGGAGCCGGCGCGGTTTGCGCGGCATCCCGGCGGCGCCGAGGAACGGCCCGCCGAAAGCGGCACGGCCAGCGATTCGGCAACGGCCTGACGGCGGGCCATCGCCTCCAGCGCAGCGGGCGTTGCGGGGCGGCACCCGGACTTGTGTCTTGTCCTACTTTTTCAGGCGTTATTGGATGGCAGTCTTTCAACCGCCGAAGTGTTTTCATGAATCAGGGAGATTTCCTGATGTGCGCAAGAAATAATCGGCACATGAACACACAGGTCACCCATGGAAACATTCATTACTTACGTGGTTGAAGACAATCCGACCGTCCTGTCCAATCTGATAGAAGCGCTGAGCGAGATAGCCCATGTGAAAGTCACCGCGCATTCGGCCACGCAGTCCGAGGCAAGCCAGTGGCTGGAACGGCATCACGCCAGTTGGCACCTGGCCATCGTCGATCTGTTTTTAAAGCAGGGCACGGGGCTGGGCGTGCTGGCGGCTTGCCGCAATCGCCAGCCGTACCAGAAAATGGTCCTCCTGACCAACTACGCCACGCCGGAAATCCGGCTGCGGTCGGTCGCGCTGGGGGCTGACGCGGTCTTTGACAAATCGACCGAACTCGACGGCCTGCTGGCCTACTGCATCAAGCAGACCCACAAGCTCATGCTGGAAAATGGCCAGGAGACGCAGCGCAACGTCCTTTCACACCCGCGCCAGTCGAACTAGCAAAGGGCACGGTGGTCGCCTGAAGCATCCAGCCTGGTTTTGCTATTAAATATATAGCTGCATGTGCAATACCAGCGTGCGCAAATGGCTTATTTGATGCGTGATTTACCAAAAACCAGGCCGCTTCCCGACCAGCCCGTCCCCAGCGCAGCCATTGCCCAATTAACCCTGCCACGGGTTCGGGAAGTAGCGGCGCTCGCGGGTTGCGGCCTATACTTTGCGAATGAACGAAACAGTACATTCGCCACGGGCTGCCGCCGCTTCACCGGCGGAAAAATCCCGGGCGCCAGCGCGCAAAAGCCTGCGCAAGACGCCGGCCCCGGGGCCTGCGCCGTCCCGCACCAACGACCCGGCCCGCACCATGGCCGGCATCCTGGAGGTGGCGACGGCCGAGTTTTCCGAAAAGGGGCTGAGCGGCGCGCGCATCGACGAAATCGCGGCGGCCACCCAGACCAGCAAGCGCATGATTTACTACTATTTCGGCAGCAAGGAAGGCCTGTACCTGGCCGTGCTGGAAGAGTCGTACCGGCGCATGCGCAGCATCGAGGCCGGGCTCAAGCTGGACGACCTGCCGCCCGAGGACGCGCTGCGCCGCCTGGTGGGTTTCACCTTCGACCACCACCACGGCAACCAGGGCTACATCCGGCTGGTGATGGCCGAAAATATGGAGCGCGGCAGCTACCTGGCGCAGAGCAAGATCATCCAGGAACTCAATGTGCCGGCCATCGGCGCCATCGACAAGCTGTATGCGCGCGGCGTGGCGCAAGGCGTGTTCCGCGCCGGCCTGGACCCGACTGACATTCACGCCTCGATCTCGGCGCTGACGTTTTTCAATGTCTCCAACCAGCACACCTTCGGGCTGATCTTCAAGGGCGACACCCACTCGCCCGAAGCGCTGGCGGCGCGGCGCGGCAGCATCATCGAGATGATCGTGCGCTTCATGCGCGCGCCCTGATGCGGGCCTTGCCGCGCCGCGCCGTTGATCCGTCAACCCACCGATTCCATTTTCACTACCCGAAAGAGACCCGATGAACATCCTCATGCTGCACGGCATCAACCTCAACATGTTCGGCAAGCGCGACCCCAAGCAGTACGGCACCATCACGCTCGACGAGATCAATGCCCGCGTGGGCGCCCTGGGCCAGGAACTCGGCGCCACGGTCGAGGCCTTCCAGACCAACAGCGAAGGCGCGATGTGCGAGCGCATCCACCAGGCCCATGCCGACGGCGTGGACGCGGTGATGATCAACGCCGGCGCCTGGACGCACTACAGCTACGGCATCCGCGACGCGCTGGCGATTTTGACCTGTCCCATCGTCGAGCTGCACATGTCCAACATCCATGCGCGTGAGCCGTTCCGCCATGTGTCGGTGTTCGCCGAAATCGCCCGGGGCCAGATCTGCGGCTTTGGCGTGGACAGCTATTTGCTGGGCCTGCGCGCCGCGGTGTCCGCCGTCGAAGCGGGCCGGGTCTAAATACCGCTGGGCTAGCCAGCCCGGCACCACCGACCCGAATCCGGACACACACCGACCCGTGCGCCGTTCAGCCAGACTTGTTCCTCGTCCAGTCGCTGCGCGGTCGAAGGGTCGATGTCGAAGGCGATCCGAAGTGCGTTCCCGAGATGAGCCTCCTCGATGGGAAGCTCCCATGTCAGGAATACCTGGGTGCAATCCTTGTCGTCGGGGAAGTCCGCCACATCAAAGCCGCTGCTGCGGCGTGCAATGACGCCGTGCGGCTGGCCCGTATCGAAGATCACAGCCGTCCCCCTGGCCAGCGGGATTCGGTGGCCTGTCGAGGGAAAATGCAAGTCCAGGCCCCTGTCCTCGCTCAGGAAGAGATTGCAAAAGGCCATGCCGCCATAGCGTGCGCCGTCATGGTGGTACCTGGCGCCACGGCAGGCCATCAGGGCGACGTCACAGGCGGCCAGCAGCTCAGGCAGACCGAGCGTGCGCGTCCAGTCGGACACCGCCTGCACGCAATGCCGGTAGTCCGGCCAGCGCGCCCGCGCTCGCGCCAAAGGCAATGCCTCGACATCTCCGGGCTCCAGGCCCAGGTGCAACGCTGCTTCCCTTGTCCAATCGGCTATCAGCCTTGCCGGGGGCGCAGGCACGTCGAGCGTGCCTGAGAGCACGACATCACTCACGCTTCGGCTGCGGATGGCATCGCCACTCCAGAAATACGAAGCCAGGAGGTCGCGCACAGGGTGGGGTTGAGAAGGGTGGCGCATCGGGGCCAGTGTATGCAAACACGGCCTTACCGGCGCAGCAGCCGCAGGCCGTTGGCCACCACCAGCAGGCTGGCGCCCATGTCGGCGAACACCGCCATCCACATGGTCGCGCTGCCGAACACAGCCAGCACGAAAAACACCGCCTTGATGCCCAAGGCCAGCGCGATGTTTTGCCACAGCACGGCATGCGTGCGCCGCGACAGGCGCACCGTCTCGGCGATGCGCCGCAGGTTGTCGTTCATGATGACCACGTCGGCCGCCTCGATGGCAATGTCGGTGCCCGCGCCGCCCATGGCAAAACCGATGTCGGCCTGCGCCAGCGCCGGCGCGTCGTTGATGCCGTCGCCGATCATGCCGGTCGCGCCGTACTGGCCTTGCAGTTGCCGGATGGCGACCAGTTTTTCCTCGGGCAGCAGGTTGCCGCGCACGTCAATGATGCCGGCCTGCGCCGCCACCGCGCTGGCCGTGGCGGCGTTGTCGCCGCTGAGCATGACGGGCGTCACGCCCAGCGCCTTCAGCTCGGCAATCGCCTGGCGCGAGCTTTCCTTGATCGTGTCGGCCACCGCGAAAATCCCCAGCACGCCCTGCCCGCTGGCCAGCAGCGTGACCGTGCGGCCCTGCTGCTCATGCAGGGCCAGCGCCGCTTCCAGCGCGGGCGAGCATTGCTGGCGCTCCTCCATCAGACGGTGGTTGCCCAGCGCATACGGTTGTCCACCGATCTGGCCCTGAACGCCCCGCCCCGACAGCGCTTCAAGCATCTCGACCACCTCTGCCGGCAGGGCGCTTTGCGGGTTGCCGGCCTGCAGCCCTTGCGCGATGGCGCTGGACACCGGATGGTCGGAGCGCGCCGCCAGCGTGGCCGCAAGGCGGCCGACTTCAGCCTGGTCCGCGCCGTTCCATGCCTGCCACGCCACCAGCACCGGCTTGCCCTGGGTGATGGTTCCGGTCTTGTCCAGCGCCACGGCCTTCAGCCGGCGGGCGTCTTCCAGGTAGGTGCCGCCCTTGATCAGAATGCCGCGCCGCGCCGCCGTGGTCAGGCCGCTGACGACCGTGACCGGCGTGGACACCACCAGCGCGCACGGGCAGGCGATGACCAGCAGCACCAGCGCCTTGTACAGCGCCTCCAGCCAGGTCCAGTCGAGCGCCAGCGGCGTCAGGACGGCCACGGCCAGCGCCAGCATGAAGACTGTCGGCGTGTAGATGGCGGCGAAGCGGTCGATGAAGGTCTGCGTGGGCGCGCGCGCGCCTTGCGCCTGCTCGACGGCGTGGATGATGCGCGCCAGCGTGCTGTCGCTGGCGGCCGCCGTGACCCGCAGCTCCAGCTCGCCGGTCTGGCTGATGGTGCCGCCGAACACGCTGTCGCCCGCCGCCTTGTCCACCGGCAGGCTTTCCCCGGTGACCGACGCCTGATCGACCGCGCTGGCGCCGGCCGTGACCAGGCCGTCCAGCGGAATGCGCCCGCCGGGCCGCACGCGCACCGTGGCGCCCAGCGGCACGTCATTGAGCGGCACGCTGGTCCATTGGCCGTCCGGCTGGCGAAGCTCGGCTTCTTCAGGCGCCAGCGCCATCAGGCCCTTGATGGCATTGCGCGCGCGGTCCACCGCCATGGCCTCGATCAGCTCGGCGATGGAATACAGCGCCATCACCATGGCCGCCTCGGGCCACTGGCCGATCAGGAAGGCGCCCGTGACGGCCACCGTCATCAGCGCATTGATGTTGAGCCGGCGCCTGAACAAGGCCGTGAGGCCCTTCTGGTACACCTCCAGGCCGGCCATGAAGATGGCGGCCAGCGCCACCGCCATGCCGGCCAGCATCCAGGGCAGGCCGGCGGGAGCAAAAAAGCTGATCGCCTCGGCCACCCCGGCCAGCACCAGCGCGCCCGCCAGGCGCGGCAGGCCCGAGGGCAGGCCGCCGTGGTCATGGTCGTGCCCGCCATGGGTTTCGCCGACCGCCCCCGCGTCGGCAAACGGCTGCATCTTGTAGCCCGCCTTGCCTATCGCGCTGACCGCCGCCTCAAGGGCTTCGGCCTGCGCATCAATCGTCAGCGTGCGCGCCACCAGTTGAAAGTTGAGCGAGCGGATGCCCGGCACGTCGGCCAGCACGCGCCGGATGTCGGCCTCTTCAACGGCGCAGTCCATCGCCGGGATGCGAAAGCGCGTGGCGCCGGCGGGCACGGGCGCGGCCGGAAGGTCGGCAATGGCGGGCGTGTGGGAGGGTTGGTTGCAGCAGTCGGTCATGGTTTTTGTTTCCTGTGCGACCATTAAAAACCCTGAACCCACTTGAAGGTCAAGCCATGCCCGCCACAAGACCCTTGCGCCTGATCGGGAAAGCCGCCGCCCTGAGCGGCGTCAGCACCGCCAACATCCGTTTCTACGAGGCCCAAGGCCTGCTGGCGCCCGGCCCGCGCTCGGCCAACGGCTACCGCAGCTACACCGACGGCGACATTCATCAGCTCCGCTTCATCCGCCTGTGCCGGGCCATGGACATGTCGCTCGATGAAGTCCGCACCCTGCTGAACCTGGACCTGGCTGAAAAGGCCGACTGCGCGGCGGCGAACGCCGCGCTCGAATCCCACATCGCGCATGTCGGCGAGCGCCTGGCCGAACTGCAGGCCCTGCAGGACGACCTGGTGCAACTGCGCGACTGCTGCGACGGCACCGGGCCGCAATGCAAAATCATGCAAGCCCTGCACGACCGCGCCGCGCACCTGCCGCGCGAAGAGGCCAAGTCGCGCGCGCACCGGCATGTGTGACGAACGCGGCGTTCAGTCCCAGGCCGGCGCCAGGTTCTCGGGATTGGCCAGGCGCTCGCCCCGGTCCAGCGTGGCGATCAGGGCCATGTCGGCGTCGGTCAGCTTCAGCTGCCGCGCCTTGAGGTTGCCTTGCAGGTTGACCCGCCGGGTGGACGACGGAATCACCGCATAACCCAGTTGCATCGCCCAGGCCAGCGCGACCTGCGCGGTGGTCGCGCCATGCTGCGCGGCGATCTGCAGCAGCACCGGGTCGTTGAGCACCTTGCCGTAGGCCAGCGTCATGTAGGACGTGGTGTGGATGCCGTGGCTTTTGGCAAACGCGGCCACCTTGCGGTTTTGCAGGTAGGGGCTGAGTTCGATCTGGTGCGTGGCGAGGTTGCCGGCGCCGACGGTGTCGATGGCTTCCTGCAGCAGCGCGATGTTGAAGTTGGAGACGCCGATGGCCTTCGTCAGGCCATGGGTACGGGCGTCCATCAGCGCGCCCAGCGTGTCGGCCAGCGGCACGGCCCGGGCCGGAGACGGCCAGTGGATCAGCGTCAGGTCCACATACGCGGTGCGCAGCTTGGCCAGGCTGTCCTTCAGGCTGGGAATCACCTGGTCGCTGGCGTAGTGGTCGGTCCATAGCTTGGTGACGATGAAAAGCTGGTCGCGCGCGATGCCGCTGCCGGCGATGGCCTGGCCGACCTCGGCCTCGTTGCCGTAGATTTGCGCCGTGTCGATGGCGCGGTAGCCGAGTTCCGGCGCGTTGCTGACCGAGTCGATGACAACCTGGTCTTTCAGGCGGAAGGTGCCCAGGCCGAATGCGGGAATGTTGACATCCTCCTCGTCCTAAAGAACGGGGATTCCTGCTGCCAGACGCGCATGCCCGCGCGCGAGAATGTTTCTGGCCGCATTCGTGTCCCGGTCGTGTACCGAACCACAATCGCTGCAAGTCCACTCTCTTATTCCAAGTCATGCCCTACCCTTCGGACTGCTGGCGGGTATGGCCCCGCAGCACGAGCAAGTCTGGGTTGTGTAACGCTCACTCACCTCTTCAAAGACGATACCGGCCTGATGGCTCTTGTATTCCAGCATCGTCTTGAGCGTTGACCAGCCCGCATCGAGTACGGACTTGGCCATCTTCGTCTTGATCAGCGCCTGGCTTGACACGTTGCCCACGAAGATCGCGGCGTTTTCAGCGACCAGCTTGGTGCTGAACTTGTGCATGGCATCCTTGCGCACATTGGCAATTTTTGCGTGTATCGCCCGCGCCCTGTCTTTCTTTCCAGCACGCTGGGCCGCCGCCAGCGCAGGCTCGTATTGGCGGTAAATGCGTGACTCCAGGGGTTTTCCGCTGGAGCAAACCGCCGCCGTTTTCAGCCCCAGGTCGATGCCGACGCTGGCCGTTCCCGTGCCCGGCTTGGCCTCGATCTCGACGCACACATTCAAATACCAGCGACCCCGTGCATCCTGGCTGATGGAGCCGGCGCGCAACTCGTGCTTGCTCAGGCCGTAGCTGTCCCACAGGCTGAACTTGCGGCTGGAGAACTCAATCTGCCCGGCCTTGTATTTCGCATGGCCGCCCTTGAACGGTACCCAGCCCAGGGAATATTTGGACGACTTCGGGTTGCTGACGCGCCAGTTAAGGCGGGCCTTCTTGAACTGCCTGCGCCGCGTGGCGTACTCGGCGCAGACAAGCTGCACCGTGCCGCTGCCGACCTTCACGCCTTCGCACTTGCTGAACCCTGCCGTGAGCTTTTGCAGGTCGTAGCCGCTGAGCCACTTCTGGCGCTCGCGGATGGCGCGCATGCTGGTTTCGTTGCAGAAATTGAAGACCTGATTGACCTCGCACGCCATTGCAACAAGCACACTTGAATGCTTGTCCTTGATGCGCAGCTTGAGGGTCTTGACCGTTTTCACAGAGATAATCATAATTGGTCTATGGATAAAATACAAGACGTTCGCACCGGCAGACATTGCGTTTTTGCAATTCATGCACATTTGGTATTCGTGACGAAGTACCGCCGGGGTGTTTTCCGGCAGGAACATATGGCAGCCTTGGAGCGCATCTTGCGGTCGGTGTGCGAGGACTTCGAGGCCAGCCTGATTGAGTTCAACGGCGAGGCAGACCACGTACACCTGCTCATCAACTACCCGCCCAAGGTCGCACTGTCCAGCCTGGTGAACAGCCTGAAGGGGGTTTCCAGCCGACTGATGCGCAAAGAGTTCGGAGATTTCCACCCGTGGCTCAAGCGGCGAGGAGTGCTCTGGTCGCCAAGCTACTTTGCGGCATCGTGCGGCGGCGCCCCCATCAGCATCCTGCGCCAGTACATCCAGCAGCAGCAGGCCGTGCCGGCCTGATCCGCTCAGACCCCGGGCTGAACCCCGAGGCTTGCCGCTCAAACCCGGTCATGGTGAATATCCTTGAAAAATGAAAATGAATGAAAGGGTGAAAAAAGAGAAATCAGTTGGCGGGCACTGCGCCTGGGGTTGCGATACGGGCCGGCACGCCTTCCCGGTCATCAAGCCGGCCGCTCCAGTAAGTCAGTGCCAGCGCGCCCAGCACCACCAAGGCGCCAATCCACGGCGTCTGCATCACGCCCAGGTGCGTCACGACCAGCCCGCCGGCCCAGGCCGCGAAGGCGATGCCGAGGTTGAAGGCGGCGATGTTCAGGCCCGAGGCGACATCGACCGCCTGCGGCGTGTGGCGCTCGGCCTGGCGCACCACGTAAACCTGCAGGCCGGGCACGTTGCCGAAAGCCACGGCGCCCCACAGCAGCACGGTGGCGACCGCTAGATAAGGATGCGGCGCGGTGAAGTTGAAGACCAGCAGCACGGCAGCCAGCAGCGCAAAGATGATCTTCAGCGCGGCAATCGGCCCCTTGCGGTCGGCCAGCCGGCCGCCCCAGATATTGCCGGCGGCAACCGAGACGCCGTACACCAGCATCACCCAGCCGATGGCGCTGGCGCCAAAGCCCGACTGCTGCAGGATGGGCGCCAGGAAGGTGAAGGGAATGAAGGAGCCGCCGTAGCCGACGGCCGTGGTCGCATACACCAGCAGCAGGCGCGGCTGGGCCAGCACCTTGAACTGCTGCGCCAGCGATGCCGGCGGCGTGTGTTTGATGCTGCGCGGAATGAACAGCAGGCTGGTGGCGAAGGCGATGGCGCCCAGCGCCGACACAGCCAGGAAGGTTTCGCGCCAGCCGAAATGCTGGCCGATGAAGGTGCCCAGCGGAACGCCGGTGACCAGCGCCACGGTGAGGCCGGTGAACATGATGGCAATCGCGCTGGCGGCCTTTTCCTTGGGCACCAGGCCGGTCGCGATGGTCGAGCCAATCGAGAAGAACACGCCCTGCGCCAGGCCCGTCAAAATGCGCGCGGCCACCAGCGAGTTGTAGCCCGGCGCCTGCCAGGCCAGCAGGTTGCCCAGCGTGAACAGCGCCATCAGCGCCAGCAGCAGCGTCTTGCGCGGCAGCTTGCCGGTCAGCGCGGTCAGCACCGGCGCGCCGATGGCCACGCCCAGCGCGTAAAGGCTGACCAATAATCCGGCCGACGGCAGGCTGACCTGCAGGTCGGCGGCCACGGTGGGCAGCAGGCCGACGATGACGAACTCGGTCGTTCCGATGGCAAAGGCGCTGATGGTCAGCGCCAGAAGGGCAATGGGCATGAAGGGGCTCCGGCGTCAAGAACAGGTGAAAAACGGGGTGAAGCCCGGAGTTTGCGCGCTTGACCTTTGCAGAAAAAGCCCGTCCTGGTCAGAATACAGTTGACTCGCAAGCAACAATCAGAGGAGCGGGCAGACACCATGCAGACCACCATCGAAGAACTCCTGGCCTTTCGCACCGTGGTGGACAGTGGCACCATCACCGCCGCCGCCGACCAGCTGGGGCAAACCGTCTCGGGCATCAGCCGGGCGCTGGGCCGGCTGGAGAAAAAGCTCGGCACCACGCTGCTGCGCCGCACGACGCGGCGGCTGGAGCTGACCGAGGAAGGCCAAACATTCCTGCTGCGCACCCGCGCCATCCTCGACGCGCTGGACGCGGCCGAGGAAGAACTGGCGGCGCGCCGGCAGGCGCCTGCCGGCCTGCTGCGCGTGAATGCCGCCGCGCCCTTCATGCTGCACGCCATCGTGCCGCTGGTGCCCGAGTTCAGCCGGCTGTTTCCCAGGATCAGCCTGGAGCTGAACACCGACGACCTCAACGTGGACCTGCTGGCGCAACGCACCGACATCGCCATCCGCATTGGCGAGCTGCGCGACTCCACGCTGCATGCCCGGCCGCTGGGCGCCAGCCGGCTGCGCGTGCTGGCCAGCCCGGCCTACCTGGCGGCGCACGGCCGGCCCAAGCGCGTGGCCGATCTGGCAAGCCACGCGCGCATCGGCAACAGCCAGCTGGCGTCCCTCAACCAGTGGCCGCTGCGCGGGCCGCACGGCGACAGCTATGCCGCCGCGCCGACCCTCAGCGCCTCCAGCGGCGAAACCATGCGCCACCTGGCGCTGGCCGGCATGGGCGTGGTCTGCCTGGCCGACTTCATGACCGAAACCGACCGCCAGCGCGGCGACCTGGTGCAGTTGCTGGCGCAGGACACGGTCGAGAGCCGGCAGCCGGTCAACGCCGTGTACTACCGCAACACCGCGCTGTCGTCGCGCATCACGGCGTTTCTGGATTTCATCGCGGCGCGGATGCCGTCTTGAGCCAGGCGCTGATTGCCACCGGCCATGACGCCGACTAAAGTAGGGCGATGCACACGACACATTTCCCCTTGCGGCTGCTTCAGCTGACGCTACTGGCTTGCGCCCTGGCCTTGAGCGCCGGCGCAGGCGCACAACCTGCGCAATCGGCGCAACCCGCGCCACCCGCCATCCAGCCCGACAGCGGCCCCTGGCGCAGCGGCAACGGGTTTGCCTTCGCCCTGGGCAAGAAAGACCTGAAACACACCCGCCAGTCCGTCAGCGGCATGGCCTGCAACCTTGACGCGCAGCACCAGCGCATCTGCCTGATGGCGTTTGACGAAGGCGCGCAGGCGCGCTACGCCTACGTGGCCGACCAAACCTTGATCCCCGACGCCCAGCCCGTGGCGCTGCGCGCGGGCAGCGGCGAAATCGACGCCGAAGGCGCGGCCACCGACGGGCGTTATTTCTACGTCACCGGCTCGCATTCGGCCAAGCGCGGCGACTGCGCCAGCAACCCCGACAGCCGCCATGTGCTGCGCCTGCGGCTGGACCCGGCCACCGGCCGCGCCGTGCGCCCTGCCGGCAGCACCCAGGGCGCGCCGGCCGACTACGCCGACAGCGGCCGGCTCTGGTCCATCATGCAGGCGCAGCCCGCGCTCGCACCGTATGTGGGCGAGCGCAAATGCCTGGGCTCCGAGCCGCCTGACGAAGCGCCCCGGCTGGCCGGCCAGCAGGGCGTGAACATCGAAGGGCTGGCGGTGCAGGGCGGGCGGCTGTACTTCGGCTTTCGCGGCCCGGTGCTCCAGGACACGGCGCTGGTGCTGGCCGTCGATGCCGACGCGCTGTTCGACGCGCAGGCCGCGCGCGACCCCAAAGCCACGGTGACGCGCCTGGCGCTGGGCCGCCACCGGGGCATTCGCGACATGGTCGCTGTCAAGACCGGCTTCTTGCTGCTGGCCGGCCCCGACGACAGCCGCGCCAACCAGGACGCGGGCTGGGCGGTGGCGTGGTGGGACGGCAAAACCGCCGCCGCAGGCAGCGTGGTGCAGCCCAGGGTTCTGGCGGCGCTGGACCTGAGCGGCGTCAATTTGCGCAAGTGCGACAAGGAACTCAAACCCGAGGCCATGACGGTGCTGGAAGAAACGCCTGCGGCCTACAAGCTGCTGGTGCTGTCAGACGGCCTGTGCGACGGCGGGCCGCTGGCCTTCACGGTGGCGCGCTGAAGGAATCCGCATTCATCTGGCTAAATTGCTCCTGAAACAATAGCTGTCAATGCACACTGACATTGCGCAAATAGCCTTTTTCAATGATTTTTTGCAACTACTCGGCTTGCGTTAGTCCGTCATTCCCGCGCAGGCGGGAATCCAGACTCATCTGAGCGTTCAACCCTGGTTGCTGGCTCCCCGCCTTCGCGGGGATGACGCTCTTCAGGCCAGCAACGCGGCGCTGACCGCCGCTTCATCCAGCACGGCAAACGCCATGTTGTGCCGCCCGGTCAGCGGACCGCCGCCCGGAATCAGGTGGCCGTCCGCGTCATGGCCCAGCGCCTTGAACTTCCACACAGAACCAATCAGCTTGAGGTTGCCAACGCATTCGCCTTGGCTGGTCAGAACACGAACCACCTGGTCGTTCACGCGATGCAGGGTCAGTGGGGTCATGGTGCTTGCTCCGGTCGGTTCGTCTTTTAAAGGCCGGGGACGAGTTTAGCGAGCAGCGCCAGCCGGAATCCTGAATCCTGAATCGGGAATCAGGGGCAGCGCAGAGCCAGTTAATCTCCAACCTCGGTGAACCCTTATCCCAAAGGTGAATATGCTTGATTTACTCGTCAAAAACGCCAGCCTGCCCGATGGCCGGACCGGCATCTCAGTGGCCGTGCAGGACGGCCTCATCACCGAGGTCGCGCCCGGCCTGGACGCCCCGGCCTATGAGGCCATCGACGCCCGGGGCTTCCTGCTGAGCCCGCCGTTCGTCGATGCCCATTTCCACATGGACGCGACCTTGAGCTACGGCCTGCCGCGCGTCAACGAAAGCGGCACGCTGCTCGAAGGCATCGCCGTGTGGGGCGAACTCAAACCCCTGCTGACGGCCGACGCCATCATCGAGCGCGCCCTCGCCTACTGCGACTGGGCCGTCGCCAAGGGCCTGCTGGCGATCCGCAGCCATGTCGATACCAGCGACCCGAGCCTGCTGCCGGTCGAGGCGCTGCTCGAAGTCAAGCGCCGCGTCGCGCCCTACATCGACCTGCAGCTGGTCGCCTTTCCGCAGGACGGCGTGCTGCGCTCCAAAGGCGGCATGGACAACCTGAAACGCGCGCTCGACCTGGGCGTGGACGTGGTCGGCGGCATCCCGCACTTCGAGCGCACCATGAACGACGGCGCGGCCAGCGTCAGGCTGCTGTGCGAACTGGCGGCCGAGCGCGGCAAGCTGGTGGACATGCATTGCGACGAGAGCGACGACCCGCTGTCGCGCCACATCGAGACGCTGGCCTTCGAGGCGCAGCGCCTGGGCCTGCAAGGCCGCGTCAACGGCTCGCACTGCACGTCGATGCATTCGATGGACAACTATTACGTCAGCAAGCTGCTGCCGCTGATCGCCGAAAGCGGCGTCAGCGTGATCGCCAACCCGCTGATCAACATCACGCTGCAGGGCCGCCACGACAGCTACCCCAAGCGGCGCGGCATGACGCGCGTTCCCGAGCTGATGGCCGCCGGCGTGAATGTCGCCTTCGGCCACGACTGCGTGATGGACCCCTGGTACGGCATGGGCAGCGGCGACATGCTGGAAGTGGCGCACATGGGTTTGCATGTGGCGCAGATGACCAGCCAGCAAGGCATCCGCGCCTGCTTCGACGCGGTGACGGTGAATGCGGCGAAGGTGATGCACCTGCCGCATTACGGGCTGGACGCGGGCTGCGACGCGAGCTTCGTGCTGCTGCAGGCGCGCGATACGGTGGAGGCGATTCGTTTAAGGGCGAATCGGCTGAAGGTTTGGCGGAAGGGGGTTCTGGTGGCGGAGACGCCGGAGGTTGTGGCTCGGTTGCAGGTGGCAGGGCGGCCGGAAAAAATTAGCTTCTCGCATCCATGAAATCATCTGACAAGTTCCTTTTTTCCAGTGAGGTGCAACGCCGCACTGGCCATAACCAGACAGCTAGACTCCACCAAAATCACTACTCTCATATTCATGAATAAACAGATACCGTCACCCTTGATAGCCATCGTGTCAGACCTTGTCTCCTCACACGAAACACATGCAAGCCTTGACAGTTTGTTTATGTATGCAGAGGCTTCCGGCGAGCCACCTGAAGGCAGCAAGCACGTCAAGGCGCAAGAGTGGCTACGTCATACAAATAAAGTCCATCCCGAACCTTTGGCGGTCCTTGGGAAGATCATTTGCGGCTACATAGAAGACCCTGTAATGGCAGCTGACTTCAAGGTGTCCGAGTGGATCGCAGAGCATGAATCCGTCATCAAGAAGCGCGAGAACGTGCGCAAGATTGAAGTTGTTCTAGCCAGGAACGGTCTTCAATATCGGATTGGAGGCATGCTTACGACTGGAGGCATGGCGCCAAGCAAAACCCTTGGGGAGCTTATCAAAGGCAGAGAGATGCCAGCTATCCACCGCGAGTTTGATCGAGCCATGGAAACGGTGACTGGTAAACCGCGCGAAGCTGTATCCGCCGCGTCAAACATTCTGGAGTCAATCTTCAAAATCTATATCGAGGACAACAAACTGCGCATGCCGGAAAAGCAAGACCTGCAACCTGTTTTCAAAGTGGTGCGGGCAGACTTAGGACTCGATCCTGGCAGCGTCGAGGATCAGGACTTGCAGCGAATCATCAGTGGCTTGTTCTCGATTGTTGACGGCATTGGTGCGCTGCGTACGCATGCCGGGAGCGCACACAGCGAAGGACGCAAAGGCTACAAATTGGAACCCCGCCACGCACGTTTGGCCGTAAATGCCGCTCACACGGTCGCTACATTTGTAATGGAAACCTGGGACAAGAAAGAGTCGGCGAAATCAGGGCATGTCGGCCAGAGTTAATTTTCGAATTACGCAACAAGCCTACCCAGAGTTGCCTTCCCAGCCGCATCCGGTCAGTGAACTGGGCCTGGCGGCCGGAGACACAGCCAGCAGGTACATTGAGCCAACTCAACCACGGGCACCCCATGAACCCCATCAACCTCCACCAAATCGCCGTCGAAGCCATGCGCGCCCGGGGCCTGCTGCCTGCCTTCGCGCCGCAGGCCCTGCAAGAAGCCGAGGACGCGCGCCAGACCAGCCCTGAGCGCAACAGCGCCATCCGCGACCTGCGCCACCTGACCTGGTTTTCCATCGACAACGACGACACGCGCGACCTGGACCAGCTGAGCGTGGCCGAACCGCTGCCCGCCGGCGCCGCGCGCCTGCTGGTGGCGGTGGCCGATGTGGACACCCTGGTGCGGCCCGGCGGCGCGGTCGATGGCCATGCGGGCGCCAACACCACCTCGGTGTACACGGCGGCCGGCGTGTTCCCGATGCTGCCCGAAGCGCTGTCCAACGACCTCACCTCGCTGCACGAGGGCCAGGAGCGGCTGGCGGTGGTGGTCGATATGCAGGTCGAGGCCGACGGCACGGTGTCCGCGTCAGGCGTCTATCGGGCATTGGTGCTCAACCGCGCCAAGCTCACCTACGACGGCGTCTCGGCATGGCTCGACGGCGTGGCGCCCCCGCCGCCGCAGATCGCCAGCGTGCCGGGGCTGGAGGACCAGCTTCGCCTGCACGACGCCCTGGCCGGCCAGCTGCGGCAATGGCGCCAGACGCGCGGCGCGCTGAATGTCAACACGGTGTCCGCACGCCCGGTGTTCGAGGACGGGCAGCTGGTGGACCTGCGCGCCGACAACAAAAACCGCGCCAAGGATCTGATCGCCGACCTGATGATCGCGGCCAACGGCGCGACGGCGCGGTATCTGGCGGACAAGGGCTTTCCGTCGCTGCGGCGACTGCTGCAGGCGCCGCGCCGCTGGGACCGCATCGCCCTGCTGGCGGCGAGCCACGGCGTGCAGTTGCCGGCAACGCCCGATGCACTGGCGCTGGACCGCTTCCTGAACGCGCGCCGCCTGGCCGACCCGGCCGGGTTTGCTGATTTGTCGCTGGCGGTGGTGAAGCTGCTGGGCTCGGGCGAATACGCGGCCGCGCCCGCTGCGGCGGACGGTGCGCCAGCGGTAACGGGTACGTTGGGATTGGGGCACTTCGGGCTGGCGGTGAACGACTACGCGCATTCGACCGCGCCCAACCGGCGCTTTCCCGACCTGGTGACCCAGCGCCTCCTGAAGGCCGCCATCGCGGGCGAGGCGCCGCCCTATTCGGCCGGGCAGCTCAGCGAAATCGCCCAGCACTGCACGCTGCAGGAGGACAACGCCAGCAAGGTCGAGCGCCAGGTGCTCAAAGCGGCGGGCGCCTGGCTGCTGCACGGGCGCATCGGCGAGGTCTTCGACGCCATCGTCACCGGCGCGGCGCCCAAAGGGACTTTTGTTCGCATCAGCAGCCCGCTGCTCGAAGGCCGGGTGGTGCGCGGTTTCGACGGGCTGGACGTGGGCGATACGGCGCGCGTCAGGCTGCTGGCGGTGGATGCGGAAAAAAGCTTCATCGACTTTGAACGCGCCTGAGTTCCAGGCACTGTTCGACAGTGCGGAATGTAACGTCCGGTGAAAAGCCCTTGCAGTCGCCCCGGCCAGCGCCATCTGGTCCGGGCAAGGCCCGCTGGGGGCCGACTCTGAAGGAATCCGCCATGCTCAAACGCCTGACCCTGCTGTGGACCGTGCTGCGCGGCGATGCGCGGCAACTGTGGTTCGCGCTGCGCCACCCCAACGCGCCGGGCTGGCTGAAGCTAGGCACCGCGCTGATCGCGCTGTACCTGTTCTCGCCGATTGACCTGATTCCCGACGTGCTGCCGGTGATCGGCGTGGTCGATGACCTGGTGCTGGTGCCGCTGGCGATTCGCTGGCTGCTCAAGCGCCTGCCGCCGGAGATTGCCCAGGCAGCGGCAAGCCGCCGCGCCGGTTGAGGCGAAGCGCTTCACCGCTGGATCCAGGGCTTCCCTGCGTCATACCCGCGAAGGCGGGTATCCAGACTGGTTTGAGCGTTCAACCCGTGTTGCTGGATTCCCGCCTTCGCGGGAATGACGGACGGGAAGTTATTGCTGACCGCAGCCCTACGTGCCCTTGGCCTCCAGCAACTTCACCAGCGCCCACAGCACCCGGTTCGCCGGCGTCGCGATTCCCAGCGCCGCGCCGCGCCGCACGATCAGGCCATTGAGGTAGTCAATCTCGCTGCGCTTGCCGCGCGCTAGGTCTTGCGCGGTCGATGACAACTGGCCGGGCATGGTCTCGGCGATCTTGCGGATGGCCGCGTCCACATCGCCCGCCACCTGCACGCCTTCGGCGCTGGCCACGGCCTGGCATTCGGCCACCACGTCGCGCATCACGTCCGTAATGCCCGCGCCGGCCACCGCTTTGCCGTAGGGCAGCTGGGTGATGGCCGAGACGGCGTTGTAGGCGCAGTTGAGGATCAGCTTCGCCCACAGCGCGCCGCGCACGTTGCCGGAGATTTCGGTGGGCACGCCGGCGGCGATCAGGGCTTGCGCCACGGCGTCGCTGGACAAAGACGTGGAATGGGCTGGCTCGATCACCAGCTCGCCCCGGCCGTGGTGCCTGACATGGCCGGGGCCGGCCATTTCGGTGGCGACGTACACCACGGCGGCGGCCACCGTGTGCCGTGGCAGCACGCTGCGCAGCCGGTCGGCGTTGTCCACGCCGTTTTGCAGGCTCAACACCAGCGCGCCCGGCGCCAAGTGCGGCCGCAGCAGGGCGCCGGCCGATTCGGTGTCGAGCGACTTGACGCAGAACAGCACCAGCTGCGCGCCTTGCACCACGCCGGGTTCGGTGCTGGCGGCCAGGGCTACGCGTTCGTCGAAGGCCGTGGTCTGCAGGCGCAGGCCGTCTCTGGCGATGGCCTCCACATGCTGGGGCCGCGCGATCAGCACGACCTCATGCCCGGCGCGGGCCAGCATGCCGCCGTAGTAGCAGCCGACGGCGCCCGCGCCCATCACGGCGACCTTGAGGCTATTGTTTGCGGGGCGTGCTTCGTCGAGCGGGATGCTGGCCATGGCTGGATTCTCGGGTGTGGAACAGAACGGCCGATTCTAGGCAGGGCTGAAGCGGCGCTTGCAGACCGGGGCCGGGCGCGCCGCAGCGCTGGCAGGCCATCGTGAAGCGGCTGGGTGGCGATTTATAGAGCCAAATTGGCCATTTGCGCACGTCAGCCGTGCGCAGAGTGCTATTAATAATGCAGCGTCATGTTTGATCTAATGAGGATCAGATTCCAATCAGCCACGAACAGCGCACAAAAGCATCGTCATTGCACAGCCACCAAGCCCAGCCTACGGAAATTTCCCCGCCGCCTTGAGCGCGGCAGCTACCAGATCAAGCGGAAGCAACAGCGTCAAAGGCGCATCAAGCAGGGGCAGCGCGCCACATGCGGCATACCAGCCAGCAATCTGCTCGTTTTTGGCATCAATCAGCATGACGGTGCCGCCCACCTCCTGCGCCACGCGCAGGCAGCGGCGCCCGGCCGCCAGCAGTAACTGACCGCCGAGCCCCTGGCCCTGCAGCGCATTGCCAACGGCAAGCCGGCCCAGACGGTAGGCGCCGATATCATGGCGGCCAAGACCCCGGCGGATGACTTCGGGGGTGCGCGCATACTCGACCGACGCCGGGCTGAGGCTGTAATAGCCATGGACTGTTTTGCCATCGGCATCATCGACCGCCAGGAAGGTTTTCGCCGCGCCGCGTTCATGGCTTTTGCGGGCATGGTTGCGTAGAAATTGATTGAGTTCGGACTGGCCGCAATCGAAACCCTGGCGGTCATGCTGTTTGGAAACGGGCTCCTCGTGCCACGCTGGCAGCGTCATGGCGCGTGCGGCAATGCACGCGCTGCGGCCATGAGACGGGCGTTCGGAGCGGGCGGATGCTCCAGCAGTTCCAGAACGCGCAGGCTGTCCCGCTCGGAAAGCACCACGCGCTCGGCCTGCTCAATCACCGCATCGGCAGCGCGCAGCACGTTGCGCAAAATGAAATCCGTCAGGTCGGTATGCGCCAGGGCTGCGGCGCGCATGAGTCTGGCTTTGTCAGACGGATCAATCCGCAAGGCGACACGACTGTTACTTTCCACGGCTGCTCTGGGCATGATCAACTCCTTTTTGTACGTTTTGAAAATGTACATTATTCGGTAAAAAGGGTCAATGCCATGCCCGGCCCTTTCTGGTGGGGCTTGCAGGGATGCCACAAATTTGGGCATCAGGCACGGTTTCAGGGCGTGCGTGCAGGGTATCAATAGCCTGCCCTGAAGCGATGGGCGGCTATATCCGCTGAACCGCTGGATTTCCCTATCTACCCAATGGCACATGACTTGCTAATATGGCTTCGAACTTGACCAAACGGTCAGTTTCAAAGCCAGATTCCCAATCACAGGAGTTTCCAGCGTGTCCATCCCCTTGCTTTCCGACATCCGCCCGGGCCGCCTGGGCGCCGGCGACTACGCCCTGCGCTTTGCCGACGCCAGCCCGCGCCTGACTGGCGCGCAGGCCGTGCTTGAAGCCGAGCGCTGCCTGTACTGCTTTGACGCGCCCTGCGTCACCGCCTGCCCGACCGGCATCGACGTGCCGTCGTTCATCCGGCGCATCGCCGACGGCAATGTTCGCGGCGCGGCGCGCACGATTCTCGAATCCAACCCGCTGGGCGGTATGTGCGCGCGCGTCTGCCCGACCGAGACGCTGTGCGAGGCGGCCTGCGTGCGCACGACGCAGGAAGGAAAACCCGTCACCATCGGCCGGCTGCAGCGCCACGCGGTCGATGCGGTGATGGAAAGCGACCGGCCGCAGCTCTTCACCCGCGCCCCGTCCACCGGGCGCAAGGTCGCCGTCGTGGGCGCCGGGCCGGCCGGGCTTGCCTGCGCGCACACGCTGGCGCTGCTCGGCCACGAGGTGGTGGTGTTCGATGCCAGACCCAAGGCCGGCGGACTCAACGAATACGGCCTGGCCGCCTACAAGACGCCGGACAACTTCGCCCAGCACGAAGTGCAGTGGCTGCTGGCCGTCGGCGGCATCGAGGTGCGCACCGGCTGGAAGCTCGAATCGGTCGCCCAGCTCGACGAACTGCGCCAGGAATACGGCGCCGTGTTCCTCGGCATGGGCCTGTCCACCACCCAAAAACTCGGCGTTCCGGGCGAAGACCTGGCCGGGGTCGAGGACGCGGTGGACTTCATCGCCCGGCTGCGCCAGAGCGAGGACAAGTCGCTCCTGCCCATCGGCCGGCGCGTGGTGGTGATCGGCGGCGGCATGACGGCGGTCGATGCGGCCGTGCAAAGCCGGCTGCTGGGCGCCGAGAGCGTGCACATCGTCTATCGGCGCGGGCCGGAAACGATGTCGGCCTCGGTTGATGAGCAGCACTGGGCGCAAACCAACGGCGTGACGATCCGCCACTGGCTCGCGCCCATCGAGGTGATTGGCGCGGACGGCCAGGCCAGCGGCGTGATGTTTGCGCGCCAGGCACTCGTCAACGGCCAGCTGCAGCCCACCGGCGACACCGAATTCATCGCCGCCGACATGGTGTTCAAGGCCATCGGCCAGACGCTGGGCAACCCGGTGCTGGCGGAGGCCGGCTTTGCGATGGAAGGCGGGCGCATCGCCACCGCCGCAGACGGCGCCACCAGCCTGCCCGGCGTCTGGGCGGGCGGCGACTGCCGCGCCGGCGGGCTGGACCTGACGGTGCAAGCCGTCGCGCATGGCAAAGCCGCCGCCCAGGCCATTCACGCCCACATGCTCAACACCGTCATTCCCGCGCAGGCGGGAATCCAGTCGTGATGCAAAAGCCGGGCCTCATGACAGGCGCCGTACTGGATTCCCGCCTGCGCGGGAATGACGAATGCAATGCAAGCCACTGCCGCCCCCGCAACCAGTCCTGAACCCATACGCCCCGGAGTCTCCCCATGGCCAACCTGCAAACGAATTTCATCGGCATCCAGAGCCCCAACCCGTTCTGGCTCGCGTCCGCACCGCCCACCGACAAGGCCTACAACGTCAACCGCGCCTTCGAGGCCGGCTGGGGCGGCGTGGTCTGGAAGACGCTGGCCGAGGCCGGGCCGCCGCTGGTCAACGTCAACGGCCCGCGCTACGGCGCGCTGCTCTCGCCCGACCGGCGGCTTTTAGGCTTCAACAACATCGAACTGATCACCGACCGCGACCTGGAGGTCAACCTGAGCGAAATCATCCAGGTCAAGCGCGACTGGCCCGACCGCGCGCTGGTCGTCTCGCTGATGGTGCCGTGCAACGAGGCGGCGTGGAAATCCATCCTGGCGCGCGTCGAGGACACGGGCGCCGACGGCCTGGAGCTGAACTTCGGCTGCCCGCACGGCATGAGCGAGCGCGGCATGGGCTCGGCCGTCGGGCAGGTGCCCGAGTACATCGAAATGGTGACCCAGTGGTGCAAGCACTACAGCCGGTTGCCGGTGATCGTCAAGCTCACGCCCAACATCACCGACATCCGCATCCCGGCGCGCGCGGCCAGGCGCGGCGGGGCGGACGCGGTGTCGCTGATCAACACCATCAACTCCATCATGGGCGTCGATCCGTATTCGCTGACCATGCTGCCCTCGACCGGCGGGCTGGGCTCGCACGGCGGCTACTGCGGCCCGGCGGTCAAGCCGATTGCGCTGAACATGGTGGCCGAAATCGCCCGCGACCCGCAGACCGCCGGCCTGCCGATCTCGGGCATAGGCGGCGTGGGCAACTGGCGCGATGCGCTGGACTACATCGCGCTGGGCGCGGGAACGGTGCAGGTCTGCACGGCGGCGATGGTTTACGGCTTCAAGATCGTTCAGGAGATGAAGAGCGGCCTGTCCGACTACATGGACGAGATGGGGTTCACGTCGATTGACGACTTCCGGGGCCGGGCGCTGCCCACGGTGACCAACTGGAGCGCGCTCAACCTCAACCATGTCTCCAAGGCGGTGATCGACCAGGACAGCTGCATTGCATGCGGCCGCTGCCACATCGCCTGCGAGGACACCTCGCACCAGGCCATCACGGCCATAAAGGACGGCAAGCGCCACTTCGAGGTGAAGGAAGACGAGTGCGTGGGCTGCAACCTGTGCACGCTGGTCTGCCCGGTGCCCGAATGCATCACGCTGCGCAGCCTGGCGCCCGGCGAAAAAGACTTGCGCACCGGGCGCATCGTGAGCGATAAACACGAGGACTGGAGCACGCACGCGAACAACCCGATGCGGGTTTCGGTTTAAGCATTAAATATGCCTTTTGCGCTTATCTACTATGCACAGGCAGCTATCTAATCAGGAGCAACTGATGACTTCCATCTTGATCCGTGGCGGCACCGTGGTGAACGCCGACCGCGCCTTTCGCGCCGATGTGCTGACGCATGACGGCCGCATCGCCGCCGTCGGTGAAGCGCTGGAGGCGCCCGCCGGCGCCCTGGTCGTCGATGCCGGCGGCCAGTACGTGATGCCCGGCGGCATCGACCCGCACACCCACATGCAGTTGCCCTTCATGGGCACGGTGACGATGGACGACTTCTTCAGCGGCACGGCGGCCGGCCTGGCGGGCGGCACCACCAGCATCATCGACTTCGTGATCCCCAGCCCGCAACAATCGCTGATGGACGCCTACCAGACCTGGCGCGGCTGGGCTGAAAAATCCGCGTCCGACTACGGCTTTCACGTCGCCGTCACCTGGTGGGACGAGTCGGTTCGGCGCGACATGGGCACGCTGGTGCAGCACGAAGGCGTGAACAGCTTCAAGCATTTCATGGCCTACAAGAACGCCATCATGTGCGACGACGAAACGCTGATACACAGCTTCAGGCGCTGCCTGGAACTCGGCGCCATGCCGACGGTGCATGCCGAAAACGGCGAGCTGGTGTTCATGCTGCAAAAGGAAGTCGCCGCGATGGGCATCACCGGCCCCGAAGGCCATCCGTTGTCGCGCCCGCCCATGGTCGAGGGCGAGGCGGCGAACCGGGCGATTGCGATTGCCGACGTGCTCAATGTGCCGATCTACGTCGTGCATGTGTCGTGCGTGGAGGCGCTGGAAGCCATTTCACGCGCTAGAGCCCGCGGCCAGCGCGTCTATGGCGAGGTGCTGGCCGGGCATCTGGTGGTCGATGACAGCGTCTACCGCCACCCCGACTTCGCCACCGCCGCCGCGCATGTGATGAGCCCGCCTTTCCGCCCCAAGGCGAACCAGGAATTTTTATGGCGCGGCCTGCAGGCGGGCAACCTGCACACCACGGCGACCGACCACTGCACCTTCTGCGCCGCGCAAAAAGCCGCCGGCAAGGACGATTTCGCCAAAATCCCGAACGGCTGCGGCGGCGTCGAGGAACGCCTGGCCGTGATCTGGGATGCCGGCGTGAACACCGGCCGCCTGACGCCGAGCGAATTCGTCGCCGTCACCTCGGCCAACACCGCCAAACTGTTCAACCTCTACCCGCAAAAAGGCAGCGTGTCGGCCGGGGCCGACGCCGATCTGGTGGTCTGGGATCCCGAAGGCACCAAAACCCTGTCGGCCAAAACCCAGCACAGCAAGGGCGACTTCAACATCTTCGAAGGCCGCACGGTGCGCGGCATCCCCAGCCATACGCTGAGCCAGGGCGAACTGGTGTTCGTGCAGGGCGACCTGCGGGCCGTTCAGGGCAAGGGCCGCTATATCAAACGGCCGGCTTTTGGAGCAAACTTCGCGGCGGCCAGGCTGCGCGCTGAAACGCTGGCGCCCAGCCCCGTCGTGCGCGACCAAGAATCTGGCAAATAACAAATTCCCCGTCCGTCATTCCCGCGAAGGCGGGAATCCAGCAATACGGGCTGAAGCGCTCAAACGAGTCTGGATACCCGCCTTCGCGGGTATGACGCAGGGAAGTTATTACTGACCGCATCTAAGCCCCCAAGAATCCTTCAGGAGAACCTCATGGACACAGCAACCCCCACCGGCATCGACAGCCTGCGCATCAACGGCGAGCGCCTGTGGGCCTCGCTAATGGAGCTGGCCCAGATCGGCGCCACGCCCAAGGGCGGCGTCTGCCGGCTCACCCTGACCGACCTCGACAGGCAGGGCCGCGACCTGGTCACCGGCTGGGCAAGGGACGCCGGCATGACGGTCACCATCGACCAGATCGGCAACGGCTTCATGCGCCGCGCCGGGCGCAACAACGCCCTGCCGCCCATCATGACCGGCAGCCACATCGACACCCAGCCGACCGGCGGCAAGTTCGACGGCAACTACGGCGTGCTGGCCGGCATCGAGGTGGTGCGCACGCTCAACGACCACGGCATCACGACCGAAGCGCCGATAGAAGTCGCCTTCTGGACCAACGAGGAGGGTTCGCGCTTCGTTCCGGTGATGATGGGCTCGGGCGTGTTCGCCAGGGCCTTCACGCTGGAGCACGCCTACGCCGCCACGGACACCGAAGGCAAGACCGTGAAGGACGAGCTGGCGCGCATCGGCTACATCGGCGAGCAGGAGCCCGGCGACCATCCGATTGGCGCCTACTTTGAAACCCACATCGAGCAAGGGCCGGTGCTCGAAGACAACGACGTCACCATCGGCGTGGTGCAGGGCGTGCTGGGCATCCGCTGGTTCGACTGCACCGTGACCGGCATGGAAGCGCACGCCGGCCCGACGCCGATGGCGCTGCGCAAGGACGCGCTGCAGGTCGCCACCCTGCTGATGCAGGACGTGGTCGGCGCCGCGCACCGGCATTCGCCGCACGGGCGCGGCACCGTGGGCATGGTGCAGGTGTTCCCGAACAGCCGCAACGTGATTCCGGGCCGGGTGAAGTTCAGCATTGACCTGCGCAACGCCACCGACGCGCTGGTCGATGAAATGGCCGACGAAGTCAAGGCCTACGCGGCGGAACTGAGCGAGGAAATGGGCCTGCCCATCCACATCGAGCTGGTGTCGAGCTACCCGGCGCAAGGTTTCAACCCCGGCTGCGTCGATGCCGTGGCCCGGGCCGCCCACAAGCTCGGTTATTCAAACATGCCGGTGGTTTCCGGCGCCGGCCACGACGCGGTGTACATGGCCCAGCTGGCGCCCGCCGGCATGATCTTCATCCCCTGCAAGGACGGCATCAGCCACAACGAGATCGAGGACGCCAAGCCCGAGCACATCACGGCCGGGTGCAACGTGCTGCTGCATGCGATGCTGGAGCGGACTGGGGTTTGAGGGAAGCCTTCACACCATCAGTTTGATGCTTTTTAGGCCTCTAGCACATGCTGAACGGGCACAAACAGCTATTTATTTGATAGCGTATCGGGTGATCTGGATAGGCCTGATTGGGCCTGTTTCTACGCAAAGGAGCGTTTTCGGCTGGCCGGGAAGTGGCTCTTTCAGGGTTTGGAAGGCTGATTGCGGTGACGTTGTTGCCGGTTGTCCGATCGTGGTAGAGCCATTGTGGATGCTGATGGCAGTTTGAACGGCTGCAAAAGAACCGTGGCTGTCGTTGGATTTACTGATCTGCATGTCAGATAGCCGACATAGAGTCCTGCCCTTTTCAGGCATGACTCACCCGACGGGGCGTTACGTCAAGTGGTCGCATTTTGATGCGTTCGGCCCATGGCAATTCGCTTACAATTATTTTGTAACTGTGTGTTTGCTTTTGCACAACATTATGTGCAATTTTTATATGCACTTCAGTTATCGTTTTTTCGTAATAAAAGAGTTTGAATTTTTTATTTATTTCTTAGGGATGGATGATGAGAAAAATTGCATTTGTTATTTTGTTGTCAGCTTTATTCACAGGGTGTGCATCCGTGAAAATGGAAAGTAAAGAGGCCTCGGAGAAGGCGAAGCAGTTTACACAACCGGAGTCTGGCAATTCTGGCATTTATACTTATCGTGATAGTTTTGTTGGTAAAGCGCTTAAAAAGGATATTTGGGTAGATGGAAAATGTGTTGGCGAATCTGCGCCTGACGTTTTCTTCTATACCGAAGTTATGGGTGGTAAGGAGCATAAGATTTCAACGGAGTCAGAGTTTTCTCCAAATGATCTTTCTCTGTTGGTTGAGGCAGGGAAAAATTACTTTATTCGACAATATATCAAGCTTGGCGTGTTCGTTGGTGGAGCCGGACTTGAATTGATTCCCGAAGAGCAAGGTAAAGTAGCGGTTGCAAAGCTTGAACTTGCAACACCTGGTACGTGCAGCAAGCAAGTAATGAGTAAGTCTTATTGATAAACGAGTGGCCAACACAGTTGGCCTTTTTTTCATGGGTTGTAGTGTTTTGCTGCGTTTTTTGATGGCACAGCAATACACCAGCGCACCGCCCTCTTTTGCGCAGTCGCTCCAGGCCTACACGGTCTTGCGCTTCGATGCCCATGCTGGCATCTACCGAGAAGCCGCTGTGCTGGTACGTGCTGCAACGACTCAAACGCAACCGCAACGCCAATCAATTTCCAGAGAAACCGCCCACTCGGAGAAAAAAACCGGCTTCCGAAGCGGTTTGATGCATAAAATACGGCTCCAGCGCACGCCCCACCTGCGCATCAAGCTACTTATTTGATAGCAAATCCAAACCCCACAACAGCAGCGCCACCCCACACCCAGCCGCCCGCGCATGGGCTTGTGGCGCAAGACCCGGCCACACGCGCCACCCGCAGCGGCCACCCCGCCGCATGGCACTCCTTTTGCGGCAGTGACTGCCCGCGCCATGCAGCCGTATGGTTTGTCGCTGTTGCTGGAAGGAATCCTCGATGACCGCTCCCGCCGCCTCGCCCCTGACCGAAGAACACCTTGCCCGGCTCGTGAAGGTGTTTTATGAACGCGCCCGCGCCCATCCCGGACTCGGGCCGCTTTTCAACACTGCCGTGGCCGATTGGGAACACCACCTGGGCATCGTGCAGGACTTCTGGTCGCACACCCTGCTCGGCACGCAACGCTACACAAGCCACCCGTACCCGGTGCATCTGGGCCTGCCCATCCGGCGCGAGCATTTCGGGCAGTGGCTGGACCTGTTCCGCCCCGCCGCGCTCGAAACGCTGCCCGGCGACGCCGCAGCGCGGGCCATTGCGCGGGCCGAACTCATGGCCGCCAGTTTTCGCGCCGGGCTGTTTCCTTTCGATCCGCTGCAAGCGCCCTGAGCCAGGCGCTCCAGGCGCGCCGGCTTCGCGTCACATCTCGAAACGCCAGAGTTCGGGCAACTGCCGCCGGTAGCGCCGCAGTTCCTGCCCCGCTGGCGGCAGCCAGGCTTCGATGACCGTCCAGACCAGTGCGCGGGCTTTGGCACCCTGCGGCGGCAGGTGTTCGCCCAGCTCCACCCAGCTTTCCCAGTCCACCCGGGGCATTTGCCCGCGCACGTCTTCGGGCAGGTTGCGGGCGGTGTCGGCCATGTGGCGCAGGTGTTTTCCACCTCGGGTCGGGCCAGGCGCGAGGCTTCGTACTGCGCCTGACTGGCATCGCCCACCAGCACCTGAATGGCCCAGCCGGCTTCAAAGAAGTTGGCCAGCAGCGAGGCGACGTAAAGATTGTTCGAAATGGCGTTCATGCGCGGGTTCCTGACAGCGTGGTTTTCACAGGCAAGCACGCATCAGGCCAGCAGGCCGCAGCCGCGCGGCAGCAGTTGCACGCCATGCCCGGTGGCGCGTGCATGGGCGGCGGGCGACAGGCTGGGCGCGCCCAGCATGGCGCTGGCCTTCGGCAACACACAGCCAGCGCTAAATATCAGTCGCAGAAGTGCTGCTCAAAAACGGCGGAAAGTCCCATACCGGCGCTTCGCCTTTATTTTGCGGAATCTCGCCCTTCGATAAACCCGCGCCCACGGCGGCCGCCGGGAAAAAAATCCGGACACCGAAGCCTCGGCCGTTCAGGCCGGTGCCGGTCTGAATGGTGGCACGGTGCAGCTGCACGATGCGCGACACCAGCGAAAGCCCGATGCCGCTGCCGCGTCCGCTGCTGCCCGCGGCGCGGTAGAAGCGGTCAAAAATCAGCGCGTGCTCGGCTTGCGCAACGCCGGGCCCGTCATCCGCGACCTCCAGGCAGACCTGCCCGGCCGCGTGGTGGATGCCGGGGGCGCAGCTGATGCGCACCTGCCCGCCGTCCTGGGTGTAGCGCAAGGCGTTGTCAATCAGGTTGCGCAGCAGGATGCCGATTTCGTCAATGTCGCAGTTGATGTGGCTGGTGGAGGTGCGCAGCACGATCTGCCGCTGGTGCTGCTGCGCATGGACATCGAACTCGCGGCTCACATGCACGATGAGTTCACCCATGTCGGCCACCGCTGGTTTGGAAACAATCACGCCGGCGTTCAGGCGCGCCATGTCGAGCAGCTGCTCGGACAGCCGCGCGCTGCGCTCGGCCACCGCCAGCAGCTTGACCAGGGCGGCATCTTTTTCAGCGAGGGTTTTGGCACGCAGGGCCACCTGGGCCTGCACCTGCAAGGCGGCCATGGGGGTGCGCAACTCGTGCGCCGCGTCGCCGATGAAACGCCTTTCCACCTCCACCGCCTGGTCCACCTGGGTGAGCAGGTGGTTGAACGATTCAATCAGGGGCTGGAGTTCCAGGGGCAAAATGCCCACCGGCAAGGGCGTGAGGTCAAACTTCTGTCGCGCGCCGACGGCTTTCTGAATGGCGAACACGGGGCGAAGCGAGCGGCGCACGGCGTACCACATCAGCGCGCCCACCAGCGCCAGCAGCACCGTGGCAATGCCCAGTGCGGCAAAGGCCTTGCGCCGCAGGTCGCGGTTCAGCGTGCTTTGCCGTTTGCCCACCTGCACCTGCACCTTGCCGGTGCTGTCGGACATGCCGTACACGCGCCAGTACCACCCCTCGACCAGGCTGGTACTGAAACCATCTGAAAAGTCCGGGCGCAGGGCGGTGGCCGGTGAATCCGGCGCCCGCACCGCCAAGGCCTGGTTGACCCAGACCTGGAAGGTCAGGTCTTCGTTGGCCATCATCTGCTCGTCGCGGGCCTGCAAGGTCGTCGCGTTTTTGCGCAGCAGCTTTTCCGGGTCGTTGCCGATTTCGCGGGGAATGGAATAAAAAATCCTGGCGCCCACCGCTTTGAGTTCGCGGTCCCAGATGCCGGTATTGCCTCGGGCGATGTACGCCACCAATACCGTCAGCACGACCACCCAGCACAAAATGATGCTGGCGGCCAGCACGGCCAGTATTCGTCCCTGGAGCGACTTCATCCGCGAACCTTGCCGAGCATGTAACCGCGTCCGTGCACGGTGGTGATGACGTGCTCGCCCAGCTTGCGGCGCAGCTGATGGACAAAAACGGCGATGGTGTTGCTTTCGATGGCGCTGCTGCCGCCATACACCATGTCTTCCAGGTGGTCGCGCGTGAAGATGTGGCCGGGGCGCTCCATCAGCGCCGCCAGCGTGCGGTATTCGTGGGCGCTCAGGGCCACGGGCGCGCCCGCGCGCGTGACGACCCGCTTGCTGCGGTCAAGCTGTATGTCGCCGTAGGTGTGCACCGGCACCATGCGGCCTTCGCTGCGGCGAACCACCGCGCGCGCCCTGGCCCACAGCTCATCGAGCTGGAAGGGCTTGACGAGGTAGTCGTCCGCGCCGGCATCGAGCCCCAGAATGCGTTCGCTGAGCTGCCCGCGCGCTGTCAATATGAGCACGGGGGTGATGTCATAGCGGCTGCGCATGGCCTTGAGCACCGTCAGGCCGGACTCGCCGGGCAAGCCGATGTCGAGCAGCACGGCTGCGTAAGCGTGGTCCAGCAGCACCAGCCGGGCGCCGGCGGCATCGGCGACGTGGTCGATCTGCCAGGCGTTCTGGAGCGCTCCCTGGCACACCGCATCGGCCAGCATGGCGTCGTCCTCTACCAGCAAAAGATGCACGAAAAACCTCGCATTCGTTTGAATCGCCTGAATTATGGATTCCGGGGATTAAGGAGTTTTTAAATTCCTTTGGATCAGGCCTTTTACAAAGCCGCTTTTCCGGCCGAAGCCTGATTCGTTAATGATTTCTTAATAACGCTAAAAATTTATTAAAGCGTTGCGGGCAAAGTCGCTTTCAGCCCCGCCGGCACACCTCACCAGGCACCCTGCCCTGAGCGTTCAGGCGGCTGAAAAGGATTTTTCCATGATGCACCGAAGCCTTCCCGCTTACCTTTTGCCTGAAGGCGCTGCGCCGCAGCCCTCGTGGCTGTCCGGCTGGCGCCTGCCGCTCGCCGTGCTGGCCATGATGGCGGCCGCCACGGTCCCGCTCGTCCAGTGAGCCTGAAGACCCTGCGGGAGGGCGTGCCAGGCAAGTCACCGCAAGCCGGCGCCTCGAATGCCGCCCTGACCGTGACAAGCGACAGCGCACGGCGCATCCAGTGGCCCGTGAACCTGCAAGCCATGGGCGCCATCGAAGTCTCGCAGGAAGCCGCCATCGGCAGTCCGTCCGCCGGGCTGCGGCTGGTTGAAATACGCGCCGAAACGGGCAACGCTCGATTGAGATGACCACCGTCGCCATGATCGCCGGCAGGCTGCCGATTGGTTTGTCCCGGCGCATTGCCGACTTTTTGCCTTTCCTTTGTCTTTGGAGAGACCTGCATGACCGCAACCCCTGCCCCATCCACCCCTGACGGCGACTTTTCAAAGCGCCAGGCCCTGCGCACCTGCCCGCCACTCATGCCGCTGGTGCGAATTTCGCGGATCAGCAAGCGTCTGGCCAGGCTGGCGGCCGGCCTGGCCTTGCCCGCCATCGTGCTGCTCGCCGGTTGCGCCACCGCCCAGCGGCCCGACCCGCTGGAGTCGCTGAACCGGGGCACTTTCGCCGTGAACGAAGCCGTTGACAAGGCGGTGCTCAAGCCGGTCGCCCGGACTTACACAAAAGTGGTGCCCTCGCCGGTACGCACCGGCGTCACCAACATTTTTTCCAATGTCGGGGACGTGGGCTCGGCGGTCAATCTGTTTTTGCAGGGGCGGCCCCGCGACGGCGTGTCGGACGTGATGCGCGTCGGTACCAACACCGTGTTTGGCGTGCTGGGCATTTTCGACGTGGCTTCTGCGCTGGGCATGAAACGGCACGGCGAGGACTTTGGTCAGACGCTTGGCCACTGGGGCGCCGGCCCGGGTGCCTACATCGTCTTGCCGCTGCTGGGGCCGTCAACCGTGCGCGACGCGCTCGCCCGGCCGGTTGACTCGCTGTTTTCGCCGCTCAACCAGATCGACAGCGCAGGCCTGAGCAACAAACTGACCGTGGTGCAGCTCACCAGCGGCCGCGCGCAACTGCTGCCGGCCACCGACTTGATCGATCAGGTGGCACTCGACAAGTACCTCTTCGTTCGCGAAGCCTATCTGCAGCGCCGACAAAGCCTGATCCGGGTCAGTGACGAGGCCGGCGGCCCCGCCACCGAACCGCTTGCCACTCCCTGATTTTTTTAACCCTCCAGGACCGTCCGATGAAAAATTCCATTCCCTTCAAACTTGCTGCTTTTTTCAGGGCCTTCAGCCGCCCGGAGGCGTCTATCCACCCGGCCGGCGCGCATGCGCCCGCAAAAATCGCGCCGCCGTTTCAGGCGCGCCCGCCAGCCAGTGCGATTTTCCGCTGGCTGGCCGTCGGCGCCGGGGCGCTGCTGGCGGCCGTGCTGTGCATACAGCCTGCGTTGGCCCAGGAAACCCTGGTGCCGGCCGACAGCGCCTCCCGCTGGGGCCTGGGCCTGGGTGTGGGTGTCGAGCGCAAGCCGTATCGCGGCATGGACAACGACACCCAGGCCTTGCCACTGCTGTTTTATGAGAACAAATGGGTCAGCCTGATGGGCTCGCGCCTGGATATCAAGCTGCCCTCGGCCGGGCCGGTATCGTTCGGTTTGCGTGCCCGTTACGCTGCCGAGGGCTACGAGGCTTCAGACTCGCCGGTATTTGCCGGCATGGCTGAACGCAAGGACGGCCTCTGGCTGGGCGCCGCCGCGGTCTGGCGCAATGACATCGCCACTGTCTCGGCCGAACTGCTGGGCGACGCATCGGGCAACAGCAAGGGACAACAAGCCCGGCTGTTGGTCGAGCGCGGCTTCAAATCAGGTGCGTTTGAATTTGTGCCCCGCGTGGCAGCCACCTGGCTGGACAGCAAGTATGTGGGCTACTACTACGGCGTCAACGCGTCCGAGGCCACTGCCGGGCGTGCCGCGTATGCGGGCAAGGCAAGCGTCAATCTGGAGCTGGGGCTGCGCACCAGCTACGCGCTGGCGCCGCGGCAGAGCGTGTTTGTCGATCTCAGCGTCATGGGGCTGGGCTCGGGCATCAAGGACAGCCCGCTGGTCGAACGCTCCAGCCAGAGCACCTTGCGCGTGGGGTATCTCTACCGGTTTTGATGCCATTCAGAACTGGCTGGCCGCGCCCCCACCGCCGACGCGGCAGGGACAGGCGCCACCTGGATCGGCATGATTTTTAGTAACTACTAACCCCCCCAAGCGACAATAGAGGCCGCGCAAAAACCCCAAGCAGCCCCATCCCCGCCCAGCTACAGCCAACTGCTGGAGCAAAACGCCCAGTTGCAGGGGTAGGTTCAAGCCTTGCGCAGTGGTTTGAGGCGCAGTGGCTGGCGCTGCCGGGCCGGGGCGAGCGGTTCAATCCGCGCCAGGAGCCGGGCGAGTCGTTTGCCGCCAAGCGGGGCAAACACAAGCAGAGCACGCAGTTCAACCTGCTGGCGCGCTTGGCACCAGTACAAGGATGATGTCTGGCGCTTCGCCACCGATGTGGGGGCCAGGACGTTTTTTGCCATCCGCTCGTATCTGCAGACCATGCGCAAGCAGCACATCAAGTTGTTTGACTGTCTGGTCAGCGTCTTTAGAGCGTGTTATGAACTCAGGGCTGATTTTTCCTGAGTCATCCCTAATTTCCGGGAATGACCAGAAAGCCCTACCCCAGCGATGTGAGCGACGAAGAGTGGAATTTCGTGGCGCCCTACCTTGCCTTGATTGACGAGCAGGCACCCCCAGGGCAATCGCACCTAAATTGATAGCACGCTGCAATCAAGCACCTTGAGCATATAAGCCGGATCCCAGCCAGCGCGGCAGCGCTTGCTTTTGACGCTGGCCTTCAGGCTGGTCTCGCGCTGAAGCTGGGTGAGCGCCAGGCGGCGCAGGCACGCCAGGTTGGCCGGGCCTTCGTCCCTGCGCACTTTGCAGGCGTCCTCCCTGAAACTCACGTCCAGCGACCAGTGCAATTCGTTCTCCACCCCCCTGTGTCAGACTAGTTGTCGCCTCCGATTTTCCGCGGGTTATCCGCAGCGCAAGCGACATTTCATGCACAGAAAACCTCATTCCCATCACTCCACCGAATTCAAGGAGCAGGCACTGCTCAAAGCCCGCCATCGCGGCGCGCGTTCAATTCTGAGCCTTGCCAGCGAGCTGAACATGTCTGCCGGCACCCTCAAGCGATGGGTGCTGGACTCGGCCAAGGCCGGCGAACAGGCACTCGGGGAGACAAGCCCTGCGCTGGACGGCCCGGCTGCATCTTGGTCGCCATCGCAGCGCCTGAGGGCTCTGCAGGAAAGCTACGCATTCAATGGCCCGGCACTGGCGGCGTGGTGCCGCGAGCGTGGTGTGTTCGAGCACCAGTTGGTGCAGTGGCGCGAAGAGTTTTGCACCCCGGTCGCGCCCGCCTCGCGCGAGGCAACGGGTGCCTTTCGAGAACTCCAGCGTCAGCACGAGCAGCTCCAGCGTGAATTGCGGCGCAAGGAAAAAGCGCTGGCCGAGGTAGCCGCCTTGCTGGTGTTGCAAAAAAACTTCCAGGCGCTGCTGGAGGGCGCGGACAAATGACGTCCGTCCAGCAGCGCCAAAAGTTGCTCGGCCTGATCGGCAAGGCCTGCGCCGACGGGGCGCGCTTGAAGCCGGCTTGCCATCAAATCGGGCTGTCCTGCCGTAGCGTGCAGCGCTGGCAGCGCACGCAGGCGGCCGAGGGCGACCAGCGTCCTTCGGGCAAGCGGCGCTATGTGTGCCCGCCCAACAAGCTGCGCGAGGACGAGCGCCAGGCGGTGATGGCCACGCTCAACAGCGAAGCGTTCAAGGACTTGCCGCCGAGCCAAGTCGTGCCTCGCCTGGCCGACCGCGGCGTCTATGTGGCCTCGGAGTCCACGATGTACCGAATACTTCGACAGCAGGGCCAACTGGGCCATCGACGCTCGGAGCGCGCAGCGCAAAAGCGAAGCCGGCCGCGCGCCCTTGCCGCCACCGGAGCCGATCAGGTGTTCTGCTGGGATATCACGTATCTGCCCACTCAGGTGCGCGGCCAGCACTTTTACCTGTACCTGTTCGAGGATTTGTTCAGCCGCAAGATCGTGGGCTGGCAGGTGTTTGACTGCGAGAGCGCCGAGCTGGCCAGCCAGTTGCTGCGTGACATCTGTGAGAGCCAGGGCATTCGCCCGGGCCAGCTGACGGTGCATTCGGACAACGGCTCGCCCATGAAGGGCGAGACCATGCTGGCGGCCATGCAGCGCCTGGGCGTGGCGCACACGCGCAGCCGTCCGTCCGTGAGCAATGACAATCCGTACGTCGAATCAGCGTTCAGAACGCTGAAGTACCGCCCCGAACTGCCTGTCAAGCCGTTCGAGAACCTGCTGGCCGCAAGGCGCTGGGTCACCGAGCTGGCCCATTGGTACAACCACGAGCATCGCCACAGCGCCATTGGCTTCGTGACACCGGCGCAGCGCCATGCCGGCCTGGACCGGGCACTGCTTGAGCAGCGCGCGCTCGTCTATGAACAGGCCCGCCAGGAAAATCCTCAGCGCTGGTCAGGGCAGCCTCGCCAGTGGGCGCATGTCGATGTCGTGCACCTCAACCCAGAAACCAAGCAACAAACCAAGGAGCCTGAATCCAAGCAAAAAACAGCCTGACTCACTTCACTTCAGGCGACAACTTCCTTGACAGCCACCGACCCAGTTATCGGCCCCGCCGATAACCGCGCACAGCGCAATCACCAAAATGTCCATCAGTTCATGGCGCCGTGTGCGCTCGATGCGAGGATCGGGCACCTGCCGCAAGTGCTCCATCAGGCTTGTCCCGGTGCTTTGCGTCATCAACAATTCAGGCTTCCCAAATCACATGACTATAGTTTCCTCCCCCTTTGCGCTTGGCTTCTTCAATTCCTGCTATCAATTTAGGTACGATTGCCCTGCAGGCACCCCAGCGGCGCTACAGCCTGCGCGAAGTGTTCAATGCGCTGCGCTGGCTGGCTCGGGCAGGTGCGCTCTGGCGGCTTGTGCCTCATGACTTGCCGCCCTGGGCGGTGGTTTACCAGCAGTTTCGCCGTTGGGATGAGGCAGGCTGCTTTGAGGCGATGGTCAACGACATGCGCTCAATCATCCGCGCTGCCCAAGGCCGCCGGGGCCAGCCCAGCGCCGTCATCCTGGATGGCAGAACCCTGCAAAGCAGCTGCGAAAGCGGACCGCGTGCCGGTTACGACGGCTACAAGCGGCGCAAAGGCAGCAAGGCGCATATGGCGGTCGATACGCTGGGCCACCTGATAGCGCTGACGGTCACGCCTGCCGATGAGCAGGAGCGCAGCCAGGTCGATGCGTTGTGCCGGCAAGTGCAACAGGCCACCGGCGAGACGGTCAAGCTGGCCTGGGCAGATCAGGGCTACACGGGCGAGCAGGCCAGGAGCGATGCGGCTGAAAATGGAATTGATCTGCAGGTGGTCAAGCTGCCCGAAGCGAAGAAAGGCTTTGTGCTGCTGCCCCGGCGCTGGGTCGTGGAGCGCAGCTTCGGATGGCTGGCCCGCTTCAGGCGGCTGAGCCGCGATTTCGAGCGCATGCCCGAGGTGCTGGCCGGGCTGCATTTCGTGGTCTTTGCCATGCTCATGCTGCCCAAGGCAGCCATGCTTTTGGTTTCAGGAGCGAGTTCATAACACGCTCTAAAGCCAACCCCATCAAGCCTGACTTTGCGGTTTGAACTGGGCTTGGGGGTGGTTAGTAGTTACCATTTTTCGGTATTTCAAGGCTTTTGCGCACGTCTGCATTGCGAAAGCAGCTATTTATTTGATAGCGATTCAGATGGAAAGACGCGCCTGATCGAGGCTCTTCGATCTTCGACGGGCAAGGTCACTTTTGACTGGCCGGGAAGCGGCTCTTTCAGCGTTTGGCAGGGGATTTGCCGCGAAGAGTCAGGCCCGTTGGCGCCTCAGTTCTTCTCCGGCATCGCGGAAGAGTGGTGACTTGTGATCAGCCACTGCTTTCCGTCCCACCTGTAGGTGTAGGTGTAGCGAGCCTTGACTTGAGCCCCCGTGGTGCCAAAGGTGAAGGTATAAAGTCCGGCATCGACGGCGGTGTTGCAACCCATCTCGATGGTTCTTGAATCGATCTTGCCAACGGGCTTGTTTTCGAGGAAGTGATGGAAATAGTCCTCCTTCTCGGCCGCCGTGAGTCGCGGCTGGTTCGATACGGTGGGAAGGAGGATGGAGCGGTCGGCGTAGTTGGCGACAACCTGGTGCGGATCGCCGGTTTGCAGCGACCGATTCCATCGGTCAAACAAAGCCGCGATTTCCTGCTCGTTGCTTGCCCTGCAAACCTCTGTTCGTGCTGGCGCGGTTTCGGACCCGGATGGGGCTGACGCGCAGCCTGAAAGAACGGCGGCGAGCACTGCTGACAGGACATAGGGATTTCTCATGGGCGATCCTTTAAGGGTGATTGAAAAAAGGTCAGCGCCTAGCGAATCCGCTGCATCACGAAAGTCCGTTCAGGCGCAGGAAAGCAGTCAGTCGCTTCATCCGCAAGCTGATTCTCGGCGCAGACTGATCCGAGCCAGCAACAGTATTGCCTGCGACAGCGCGCGCTAGGTGATCTGAACGATGACCGGACCTTCCGCGACGACCGGCGGGCTCGCGTGGGCATTCGAGGCATTTTTCTGGATCCAGTCGCGCGCGACTTTCACGCTCTCGTCGGCGCCGGCCTTGTCCGTGCAAACAGTCACCGACATGCCGCCATCACCCTGACGCAGCAGCGTGTAGCTGACGAGGCCAGGCACTTTGCGCAGGGTGGCTTCAATGTCGGCCTTGTGCTCTTCCAAAACATCGAACAGCTGCTGTGCGCCAGCACCCGAGTAGGTTCTTACAACCGCATGCATAGTCATCTCCCTTGTGAGTTAGTCCTGATGCCCATCCAGATCCGCCGATAGCCGCTATCGCTTGGGTTACATCCGCCTCGCCAGGAAACAGCCTCGGGTTCGACGCGAACCGCGTCTTCGGCAGCCATCATGGGTCGTGCCTGAAATTCAAAAACAGGCCAAATCAGCATAACCTGTGGACGCCAACGCAGGGTCGCAATCGTGTAACGGTTATCGACAGCCTGTGGCCGTGTCGGGCTGGTGACACGGCCCACACGGCCCATGCCGGGGAGCGCTTTTGCTGCCTCAACTTGAGGATAGGTTTTGGCCCAGCCGCGCCGCCTCTATCGCGGCGATGTCGATCTTTTTCATGGTCATCATCGCGTCGAACACGCGCTTGGCCGCCGCGCGATCAGGGCCGGACAGCGCCGTGGTGAGGGCGCGCGGGGTGATCTGCCATGACAGGCCCCATCGGTCCTTGCACCAGCCGCACGCGCTTTCCTGGCCGCCATTGCCGACGACCGCGTTCCACAAGCGGTCGGTCTCAAGCTGGTCGTCGGTCGCGATCTGAAAGGAGAAGGCTTCGCTGTGCTTGAAATGCGGGCCGCCGTTCAGCCCGATGCAGGGGATGCCGGCGACGGTGAACTCGACCGTCAGGACATCGCCCTGCTTGCCGTCGGGATAGTCGCCCGGCGCGCGGAGGACGGCGCCGACGGCGCTGTCGGGGAAAGTCTGGGCATAGAAGTTCGCGGCGTCAACGGCGCCGCCCTCGTACCACAGACAGATCGTGTTCTTGCTGGTCATTTCGTGTCTCCTGAAGCGTTGATCACCCGGCATCCGCCGCCGTCCCAACCACTCCCATCGTACGCATCGCGCAAGCCCGGTCAGTCGGAGGGGACTGATGCCGTTGTAGGGATCCGCCGATGCCGCGCACGCTCGCGGCGGGCGCGGGCCGCTCGACAGACCCGGCGCGCCAGGATGGCACCGATACGCTATTGATTCATGAGCTGCTTGCGCCCGTTCCTATTGCACAAAGCCCCTTTTCATCATGAAAATAGTGACCACTCCAGCAAAATGCAAGCAAACCCAAAGAGCGTCATCCCCGCGCAGGCGGGGATCCAGCAACGAGGGTTGAACGCTCACACGGGCCTGGATTCCCGCCTGCGCGGGAATGACGGACGACTGAAGCGGAGGAGTTCATCAAAACGGGGTTCAGCAGGCCGCGAATCACCTCGGGGCGAAATCCTGCGCAATGAACACCGACGGCACGGCGCGCGCATTGGTGGGCTTGCCTGGGTGGGTCATTGGGAATCGTTTTCTTCTTTAAATGCACCGTCGTTCGCCAGTTCGCGCTCGATCTGTTCAATGCTGGGCAGGCTGGTTTGCAGTTCAGTTGGCAAGGATTCGAGCAATTGGTATTCGGCCACGCCCAGCGGTTGGGTATTGGTGCGCAGTGCGTATTCGGCAACCACCTTGTTTTTGCTCTTGCACAGCAGCAGGCCAATAGTGGGGTTGTCTTGCGGGTGCTTGACCTGGGCATCCACGGCCGTGAGATAAAAACTCAATTGACCGAGGTGTTCGGGTTTGAATTTTCCGCCCTTGAGTTCGATCACCACATAGCAGCGCAGCTTGAGGTGATAAAACAGCAGGTCGATGAAAAACTCGTCACCGCCCACGTCCAGCAGCACCTGCCGCCCGACGAAGGCAAAGCCCGCGCCCAGTTCCAGCAGGAACTCGGTGACATGCTTGACCAGGGCGTTTTCGACCTCGCGTTCCTGTGCCTTGTCCGTCAGGCCCAGAAAGTCGAAACGGTAGGGGTCTTTCAGCGACTCTCTAGCCAGGTCGGACTGCGGCCTGGGCAGGCTGGCCGCGAAGTTGGTGACCGCCTTGCCGCTGCGCTCCAGGAGACGGGTTTCAATCTGCATCACCAGGATGTTGCGCGACCAGTTGTGCTCGATGGCTTTGGCCGCATACCAGCGGCGGGTCTCAGGGCCAGGCAGCTTGTCCAGCAGCGCCAGCTGGTGATACCAGGGCAATTGTGCAAGCACCGCTTGCACAAATTGCGCATCCGGCCAGGCCTCGGCAAAGGCGCGCATGTACTTGAGATTGCGCGGCGAAAACCCCTTCATGGCGGGAAAGGCGGCGCGCAAATCATGCGCCAGCCGCTCGATGACCTTGGCGCCCCAGCCCTGCGCGGCCTGCCGCGCCAGAATGTCGCACCCGATCTGCCAGTACAGCAGCACCAGTTCCCGGTTGACCGCCAGCGTGGCGCGCTGCTGGGCGGTGTGGATACGGCCTTTGAGGTCGGCCAGCCAGTCGGCGTAGCCCTCGGGGGGTGGGGTCAGGCTGACGGGCTGATCACTGGAGGTCTGGCGCATGTTTTATTCCCTCGGGTTGTTTTCATCATGAAAACAGGGGTCAGCAAGCCGCCACGTTGCGCACCGGCAGCGCCAGCAGCCCGCGATAAACCGGATTGCTCCCCCACTGCGGCGCGGCACCGGCCAGGCACAGCCCCGGCCAGCGCCGCAGCACCTGGCCAAACACGATCTCGGCTTCCATCAGCGTCAGCGCCGCGCCGATGCAGACATGCGCGCCGGAGCCGAAGGACATCGAGCCGCCGTCGCGCCGGGCGATGTCGAGCTGGTCGGGCTGCGCATAGCGCGCCGGGTCGCGGTTGGCGGCGCCGATCAGCGGCAGCACCAGGTCGCCCCGGCGCAGCAGCTGGCCGTGCAGCACCAGGTCGGTCGTCACGCGGCGGCCGGTGTATTGCACCGGGCTGTCAAAGCGCAGCAACTCACGGACAGCGCCGGGCAGCAGCTCGAGCGATTGCTGCAGCTTTTGCCACTGCGCCGGATGGCTGAGCAGCGCCTGCAGGCCGTTGCCCAGCAGGTTGCGCGTGGTCTCGTGGCCGGCGAACAGCAGCATCGCGCATTGCGCCAGCAGCTCAGGCCCGCCCTCGATCTCGCCGGCGGCTTCGGCCAGCACCAGGCGGCTCACCAAATCGTCGCCGGGCGCCTGGCGCCTGCGCGGCAGCAGCGCCTCGAAATAGCGGCACATCGCCAGCAGGCTGGTCTGGGCGCGCCGCGCCTGCTCGCGCTCGGGCTGCGCGGCGCCGATGAAGGTCGCCAGGTCGTCCGACCAGACCATGAAATCGTCCTGCGCCGCAGCCTCGATGCCCATGAGCCGGGCGATCACGCGCACCGGCAGCGGGCGGGCGACGGCCTGCATGAAGTCAAACGGGGTGTTGCCGGTATTCCTGGTGCTGGCGGCTTCGGCGCGGTCGAGCAGCTCGCCCACCGCCTGCTCAATGTGCGGCGCCAGGCCGCGGATCACCTCGGGGCGAAAGCCCGCGTTCAGCACCTTGCGGATGCGCGTGTGGTCGGGCGCGTCGAGGAACAGCAGCGCGCGCGAAAACAGCTTTTGAAAGCCGCTCAGCTCGCCCGGCGCGTCCTCGCGGTCCTTGACCCAGGCGCCGGTGCGCTGCGCGGAAAAGCGCGGATCCTTGAGCACCTTCTCGACATCGGCATGGCGCGTGAGCAGCCAGGCACCGCCGAAGAACTCGTCGCTCCAGTGAATCGGCCCGGCCTCGCTGAGCGCGCGGTAAGTTGGGTACGGATCGGCGAGGAAGGCCGCATCCACGATGGGGCGGCCCAGCGCGCCGGCCGGTGGCGTCAGGACGGCATTCATCAGCCTTGCACCGTGGCGGCGGGGCGCTCGCCCTGCACCTTCAGGCCCAGGCGCTCGAACAGCTGGCGGTCCTTGTCGGCCTGCGGGTTGCTGGTGGTCAGCAGCCGGTCGCCGTAAAAGATCGAGTTGGCGCCGGTCAGGAAGCACAGCGCCTGCAAGGCTTCATCCATCTGCTCGCGCCCGGCCGACAGCCGGACCATGGTGCGCGGCATGGTGATGCGCGCCACGGCGATGGTGCGCACGAACTCGAACGGGTCCAGCGGCGGGGTGTCGGCCAGCGGCGTGCCTTCGACCGCCACCAGGTTGTTGATCGGCACCGACTCCGGATAGGGCTCCAGGTTGGCCAGCTGCGCCACCAGCCCGGCGCGCTGCGCGCGGCTCTCGCCCATGCCGACAATGCCGCCGCAGCAGACGTTGATGCCGGCGTCGCGCACATGGCCCAGGGTATCGAGCCGGTCCTGGTAGGTGCGGGTGCTGATGATGCTGCCGTAGAACTCGGGCGAGCTGTCCAGGTTGTGGTTGTAGTAGTCGAGCCCGGCGTCCTTCAGCGCCTGCGCCTGCTCGGCTTCGAGCATGCCCAGCGTCATGCAGGTCTCCAGCCCCAGGCCGCGCACGGCGGTCACCATCTCGGTGACGCGCTCCATGTCGCGCTCTTTCGGGCGGCTCCAGGCCGCGCCCATGCAAAAGCGCGTCGCGCCCTGGGCCTTGGCGGCCTGCGCGGCGGCCATCACCTCGTCGAGCGGCATCAGCTTGCTGGCTTTCACCTCGGTCTCGAAATGGGACGATTGCGGGCAGTAGCCGCAGTCCTCGGCGCAGCCGCCGGTCTTGATCGACAGCAGCGTGGACAGCTGCACCTCGTTGGCGTCGAAGTTCGCGCGGTGCACCTGCTGGGCGCGAAACAGCAGGTCCATGAAGGGCAAGGCGTACAGGGCTTCGATTTCGGCGACGCGCCAGCGTTGCGGGGCGGCGGCGGCATCTGGGCGGGTAGGCAGGGAGGAACGCAGCGTGGACAGGGGAATGGTGGTGATGGAGGTCATGGATTGGTTTTCAGCAAAATGAATGAAAAACGCTCAGCGGGGGCTGAGCAGCTTGGCCAGCGCGGCGCTGTCCAGATGAGCGGCAATATACGCCGGTCCGGGCACGGCCAGCCGGGGAATCACGCCCAGGCACGGCGCCCGGTGGCGGCGCATCAGTTCATGGCGCAGGCTGGCCAGGTTGCCTTCGCTGTGCGCCATCGACGGGTCAATGGTATTGGCGACCCAGCCCGCCAGCGTAAGGCCCCGGCTTTGAATGGCTTCGGCGGTCAGCAGGGCATGGTTGATGCACCCCAGGCGAAGCCCCACCACCAGGATGACCGGCAGCCCCAGGGCGCGGGCCAGGTCGGCCGTGTCCCATTCCTGATCGAGGGGCACGCAAAAGCCGCCGACGCCTTCGACCACCAGCACATCGGCGCGTTGCGCCAGCGCCTGCGCGTGCCGGACCAGCCAGGGGCCGTCAATCCGGCGGTTTTCCAGCGCGGCGGCAATGTGCGGCGCGCAGGCGGCCTCGAACTGCAGCGGCCCGACTTCGGCGTCGGTGAGCGGCACGGAACTGGCCTGGCGCAAGGCCCGCACGTCGTCGTTGATGCGCTGGCCGTTGATGAGCGTCGTTCCCGCCGCCACGGGCTTGAGCCCGGCGCTGCGCCAGCCCTGGGCCGCGCACCAGTGCAGCAGCGCCGCGCTGATGCAGGTCTTGCCGATGTCGGTGTCGGTGCCGGTGACGAAGCAGCCGTGCAGCGCAGGGGCAAGCGTCATGGCTGCGCTCCGGCCAAGTCCTTGCCGGCCTGCGCCAGGGCATCGACGAGCTGCTGAACATCGTCCGCGCTGTGCGCGGCGCTCAGCGTGATGCGCAGCCGGGCGGTTCCCACGGGCACGGTCGGTGGGCGGATGGCCGGCACCCACAGGCCCTGCGCATCGAGCGCGGCGGCCAGCGCCAGCGCGGCTTCGTTGCCGCCGACGATCAGCGGCTGGATTGCCGTGGCTGAATCGGCCAGATGCCAGCCCAGCGTCGGCAGCGCGGCGATCAGTTCGGCAAGCTGGCTGCGCAACTGGGTGATCAGCTGCTGCAGGTGCGCGCGCCGCTGCTCGCCCTCGGCGCTCTGGATGAGGCGCAGGCTTTCGCGCAGCGCATGGGCCACGGCCGGCGGCGCGGCCGTGGTGTAGATGTAAGGCCGGGCGGTCTGCACCAGCCAGTCGATGATGGCCGGATGCGCGGCGACAAAGGCGCCGCCCACACCGGCCGCCTTGCCGAGCGTTCCCATGCAGATCAGGCGTTCGCTGCACAGGCCGAAGTGCGACAGGCTGCCCCGGCCCTCTTCGCCCAGCACGCCAAAGCCATGCGCATCGTCCACCACCAGCCAGGCATCGAAGCGTTCGGCCAGCGCCAGCAGCTCGGGCAGGTCGGCCACGTCGCCGTCCATGCTGAACACCGCGTCGGTGACGATCAGCTTGACGGGCGTGGTGCAGGCCGCCAGCTGGCGCTCCAGCACCGCCAGGCTCTTGTGGGCGTAGCGCTGCAGCGTCGCCTTGGCCAGCAGCGCGCCATCGACCAGCGAAGCGTGGTTGAGCTTGTCGGCAAAAATCGTGGCGTTGGCGCCGCCCAGCGCGGTCAGCAGCGCCAGGTTGGCCATGTAGCCGGTGCAAAAATACAGCGCCTGCGCGTTGGGGATGCACGGCGCCAGCCACGCCGCCAACTCCTCTTCGAGCGCGGCATGGGCCTGGAAATGGCCGCTGATCAGGTGCGAGGCGCCGCTGCCCGCGCCGTAGCGCTGGGCGCCTTCGGCCAGCGCCCGGACCAGCGACGGGTGGTTCGCCAGCCCAAGATAGTCGTTGCTGCAAAACGCCAGCAGGTCGCGCGCCGGCTGGCCGCGCTGGCTGACCCGCTGGCGCGGCGCGCACGGCGACTCGGCGATGCGGCGCTGGCGCGTGAGGCCCTGCGCCTGGCGCTCACGCAGTTGGTGGTTCAGGTAGTCGATCAGCATCGTCGGGCCTCTGGTTGAGAACATCGTCAAGGGTGGCCAGCACGCGTCCGGCCAGCCAGGCGCACAGGCCCTCGTCCAGCAGGTAGGGCGGCATCAGGTACACGGTGCGCCCGATGGGGCGGATCAAGAGCTCACGCTCGCGCCCGGCCAGGTGAAAGCGTTCGGCGAAACGAAAGCCGGCGAAGGGCTCGCGAACGTCGAAGGCCCAGATCATGCCGATCTGGCGGAAATGCTCGATGCGCGCATCGGTGTGCAGCGGCGCCAGCGCGGCGGTCAACAGCGCGGCCTGCGCCCGGTTGCGCTGCAATACGCCGTCGTGCTCGAAGCGGTCGAGCACGGCCAGCGCAGCGCGGCAGGCCAGCGCGTTGCCGGTGTAGGAGTGCGAATGCAAAAAACCGCGCGCCACGTCGTCGTCCAGGAAGGCCTCGTAAATGCTGTCCCGCGACAGCACCAGGGAGAGCGGCAGGTAGCCGCCGCTGATGCCCTTGGACAGGCACACCAGGTCCGGCCAGATGGGCGGCTGGCCCGGCAGCGCGGCCTGCTCGAAGGCGAAAAAGCTGCCGGTGCGCCCGCAGCCCACGGCAATCTCGTCGGCGATCAAGGTCACTTCGTACTGGTCGCACAGCGCGCGCGCGGCGCGCAGGTAGGCGGGGTCGTGCATCGCCATGCCGGTGGCGCCCTGCACCAGCGGTTCGAGGATCAGGGCGGCGATGTGCTCGTGACGCTCTTCCAACAGGGCCTGCAGTTCGGCTGCGGCGCGCAGCGCGACATCGGCGGCGCTCTCGCCCGGCAGCGCCTGGCGGGCGTCGGGCGACATCACCTGGTGCGAGCGCATCAAGAGCGGGTCGTAGGCGTCGCGAAACACCGCCACGTCGGTGACAGCCAGCGCGCCCAGCGTCTCGCCGTGGTAGCCCTGGCGCAGGCAGACGAACTCGCGCTTGGTGCTGCGCCCCCGGTTGCGCCAGTGGTGAAAGCTCATCTTCAGCGCGATCTCGACCGCCGAAGCGCCGTCGCTGGCGAAAAAGCAGTGGCCCAGCACGCCGCCGGTCAGGGCCGACAGGCGCTCGGCCAGCTCGACCGCCGGCGCGTGGGTGCAGCCGGCCAGCATCACATGCGGCAGCGTGTCCAGCTGCTCCTTGAGGGCCGCATTGATGCGCGCATCGGCATGGCCGAACAGGTTGACCCACCAGGAGCTGCTGGTGTCGAAGTAGCGCCGGCCGGTGTCGTCGAACAGCCAGGCGCCTTCCCCGCGCACGATGGCCAGCGGCGGCACGGCCATGGCGCGCTGCATCTGCGTACACGGGTGCCAGATGGCCCTGACGCTTCGGCTGGCCAGGTCTTGCGGCGGTGAAACTGGGGTGGAATGGGACATGGTGGACTTTCAGGGCGGAGGCCGAACCGCGCGGCAGGCCTTCAGGCCGCCATGCACGGCGGCAAAAGCCTCAAGGGTAGCGGGAGTCGGGAATCGGTCGGGCGCTTGATTCACGCAGGGAAGGATTCCCAAAGATAATTAATAATTCAAAATCCCAGAGCATACTAGAATGCGCCGCCTCAAGGTCAACTTGACCCGGCAAGCCCAGGGGTTTAGGGGCAACCAGCCGCCGCCAGAAGCGCCTTGGGATTCAAGCGGGCAATTGTCAGCAAGGTGCGCGCCGCACCGCTCGAACGCCGGGGTTAGGGTTAGGCGCTTGCTGCATGACGTGCCCTTCTAAGACCGGCGACCAAGGCCGTGAAGGTGACGCATAGGCCCACAGCGGTGACCAACTCCGTTGGGGATGGCGGAAAAACAAGAATGAAGCCCTTTCCCTTGATGAGGGATGAAAAGCTTGAAACGCAAAATGGCATTGCGAACAAGCGAAAGGTTTGCCACTTGTCTCTTGCAGCTGAACCCAGGCCACCAATGCTGAGAATTAGGGCCACGCCGATGACTGCACTGATACCCATAGAGTTCAGCCAGATGCTAGGCGCTGGGTCGAAATGATGAAGCACTGTGCTTGTCCACCAGATGAGATAGCACCAAAGCACAATCTTTCCGTTGGCTAGGTTTGAGAGGTACCGGATGACTGGAGTGACAAGAAGCATCTTCAAGCGCCTAACCTTTGAGCTCAGCCGCGTCCAACGGCGGCACGCCGTTGCACGTCGGTTGGAGCGAATTGTTAAAGTGCAACGCGTTCATGGCAGCAGCTCGGTGACAGTGCCAACGCCTACGATGCGGCGCCCTTCCAAGACCTGGAACTGGACCCCAACTTGCAGGTCGGCGTAATCCACGCTCGGTGCATAGGAAAACCTGACCTTTGCATTGACGCCCACGCCAGGCGGAACCGGCTCATTCGGCCCATCAAAGAACTCGATGCCCAGATATTCTCCATCTCCGACGCGGAAGTGTGGCCGGTACGGTTCGGTGATGTAGGTGACAGCTCGGCCGCCTGCCTTTGCATCGATGAATTGAACGTGGACTCTTGCTCCCGGCACGCTCGTTCCTTGCGCTTTAACGCAAAGCACTGCGGCACAACATATCAACTTCAACCAAAGAAACTGTCATTTATCGTTGTCTCCCTTGGACAGCCAGCTACATTAAAAATAGCGGCAAACCTGGCAGAGGTTAAAAACTGACCAGATCACTGTTCAGGCCGATTGTCGGCCAAAGGTTGTGGTTTCAACCTCAACTATTTTTAGAAAAACCTCCCACGCAATGGAAACCGGCCACCCACCCGGTTTCATGCATTAAATACACCTCCAGCGCAATCTCCACCTGCGCAACAAGCTACTCTTTTCATAGCAACCCACAGCCCCGCAACAGCAGCGACACCACATGCTCGGTGGCCCGCGCATGGGCTGCCGGCGCCAGGCTCGGCGTGCCCAGCACGGCGCTGACCTGCACCTCTGAATCGGCATAGGTCTGGGTGGCCGCCCAGATGGTGAAGAACAGGTGCGTGCTGTCCACCGGCGCCATGCGGCCGGCGTCGATCCAGCCCTGGATGACCGCCGCCTTGTCGCGCACCATGCCGCTCAGCTCGGTCACCAGCAGCTCCTTCAGCACCGGCGCGCCGTGCAGCAGTTCGTTGGCGAACACCCGCGAGGCGTGCGGCCGCTGGGCCGACAGCGCCATCTTGGCGCGGATGTAGTGCTCGATGGCCTGGCGCGGGTCGGCCTCTGGCGTGATGACGTGGGCCGGCAGCAGCCAGTCGGCCAGGGTGCGCGCCAGCACCCGCCGGTACAGCGCCTGCTTGTTGCCGAAGTAATAGTGCAGGTTGGCCTTGGGCAGGCCGGAGGCCTCGGCAATCGCGGCCATGGTGGCCCCGCCAAAACCGGCCCCGGCAAACACCCGCTCGGCCGCCGCCAGGATCAAGGCTTCGTTGGCCTGCCGAATCTGGCCTTTGGCGGTTTCGTCGGCGGCATCGGCCGGGGGAACGGAGGACAAGGGAATCATCTTGGAAAAAGATCCTTATTCGGACACCGCTCCCGGCCGGCGACTTGCAAAAATGGGCTGCTGTTTGTTGGCCCTGAAGAGCTATTTTCATGCCATGGCCATCACGCGCCATGGATCTGGCAAATAACAACTTCCCGTCCGTCATTCCCGCGAAGGCGGGAATCCAGCGACACGGGCTGAAACGCTCAAACGAGTCTGGATACCCGCCTTCGCGGGTATGACGCAGGGAAGTTATTGCTGACCGCATCCTGGCATTCATGGCACGTTTTTTTGGTGCGCCTGCAGCAGGCACTGCTGAAAGGCCAGCGTCACGCGCGAGGGCGCAAGCGAACGCCGGGTGATGCCCACGAAGGTGCATTCGTAGCGGAACAGCGCGGGTGAGACCGCGCGCATCTGGCCGGCGGCCACGAAGCTGGCGGCGTAGTGGTCGGGCAAAAAACCCAGGAATTCGCCCGACAGGATCAGCGTCGCCACCGATTCCTGGTCGAAGCCGGTGGCGGCCCGCACCAGGCGTTCGCGGTGGCTAATTTCCATGTTCGGCGAGTGGTAGCCCAGGCCGGCGAACGCATGCGCCCGCAAGCCGGCCCAGTCCAGCCCGGCCTGCGGACGGGTAAACAGCGGATGCGCCGCGCCGGCATACAGCAGCATGGTTTCGCCGAACAGCTCGTCATAGACCAGCGTGTCCGAATTGCGGTGCGCCGGAATCACGCCGGCCTGGAAGGTGCCGTCGATCACGCCGCGCTCGATCTGGTTGATGGAGCCGACATGCAGGCTCAGCGCCACGTCGGGCGCCTGCCGCCGGAACAGCGCAATCGCCTGAGCAATGCGCGCCGCCGGGTTGCTGGCGGTCTTGTCGAACACGGCAAGATGGATGTGCCCGCCCATGCGCTGGTGGATGTCGTCCACGCTGTGCCGGAAGGCGTCGGTCGAGGCCAGCAGGCGCAGGGTTTCGGCGTAGATCCGCTCGCCTTCCGGGGTCAGCGCGAAGCCGCCCCGCCCGCGCCGGCACAGCGTCAAACCGAGCCGGATTTCCAGGTCCTTGACATGCCGGCTGACGGTGGAGGTGCCGATGTTGAGTTCGAGTTCGGCCGCCGCCATGCCGCCGCATTCAACCACCGCCTTGAACACGCGCAGCAGGCGCAGGTCGATGTCGCCGACCTGCCCCAGCACTGCCCGGCTCTTGGTGGTGCTTGATGCAGGAGTTCTCGTCACTTGCTTTTCTTGCATGAATTGCTAACTGAACATGGCTATTTGTATATAGATAAGAGTATCAGATCCATCAACAATGGCTCATCGTTAACCTGACCGGAGCTTTTTCCATGGACATGACCGATTCCACACAGCTGCCCCGCACGCGACTTGACGCCGCCTGGCTGGACGCGCACTGGATGCCCTACAGCGCCAACCGCAACTTCAAGGCCAACCCGCGCATGATCGTCAGCGGCAAGGGCGCTTACTACACCGACAGCGATGGCCGGCAGATTTTCGACGGCCTGTCGGGCCTGTGGTGCTGCGGCCTGGGCCATGCCAGGAGCGAACTGACCGAAGCCGTGACGCGCCAGATGAACACGCTCGATTATTCGCCCGCCTTCCAGTTCGGCCACCCGCTGTCGTTCGAACTGGCCAACCGCATCAAGGAACTCACGCCCGCCGGGCTCGACCATGTGTTTTTCACCGGCTCGGGCTCGGAGTCGGCCGACACCTCGCTGAAAATGGCGCGCGCCTACTGGCGCACCAAGGGTCTGGCCAGCAAGACCCGGCTGATCGGCCGCGAAAAAGGCTACCACGGCGTGAATTTCGGCGGCATCTCGGTCGGCGGCATCGGCGCCAACCGCAAGCTGTTCGGCCAGGGCGTGGAAGCCGACCACCTGCCGCACACCCAACTCAAGAAGAACGCGTTTTCGCGCGGCATGCCGGCCGAGGGCGCCGAGCTGGCCGACGAGCTGCTGAACCTGATCGCGCTGCACGACGCGTCGAACATTGCCGCCGTCATCGTCGAGCCGTTCTCGGGTTCGGCCGGCGTTGTCGTTCCGCCCGTGGGCTACCTGCAGCGGCTGCGCGAGATTTGCACCGCGAACAACATCCTGCTGATTTTTGACGAGGTCATCACCGGCTTTGGCCGCTGCGGCGCCTTCACCGGCTCCGAGGCTTTCGGCGTCACGCCCGACATCCTGAACATTGCCAAGCAGGTCACCAACGGCGTGCAGCCGCTGGGCGCGGTGGTCGCCAAAAAAGAAATCTACGACACCTTCATGGCGGCGGGCGGGCTGGAGTACCTGCTCGAATTCCCGCACGGCTACACCTATTCGGCGCATCCGGTGGCCTGCGCGGCGGGCCTGGCGACGCTGGACATCCTGCAAAAGGAGGACATGATGGGCCGCGTGAACGCCCTGGCGCCGTATTTCGAGAATGCGGTGCATGGCCTGAAGGGCGCCCGACATGTCACCGACATCCGCAACTTCGGCCTGGCCGCCGGCTTCAGCATCGACGCCCTGCCCGGCGAACCTGCGCGCCGGCCTTACGAGATCGGCATGGCGATGTGGAAAAAGGGCTTTTACGTGCGCTACGGCGGCGACACCATCCAGCTGGCGCCGCCCTTCATCGCCACGCCCGAGGAAATCGACCGCCTGATCGACGCCTTGGGCGAGACGCTGATGCACACCGACTGAGCGGCGGCGCTACAGGCCTACCATTACTCCTGATTTCATAGCTGCTTGCGCACGTCCTGATTGCGCAAGAGGCACTTTTGGCATGAAAAAGCGGTTTTAAAGCCACAATCAGGCTGCCAGAGGGCGTGAAAGCGCTGCCTAGGAAGGAAAAACCACTGATTTTCAGCATCAAATCAGCCTCTGGCGCAATGAGTACGGGCGTAATCAGCTATGTAATTCATAGCATGGCCAAAACCCTGTCTATTAATAGACGGCATTTCTGAAATTTCTACGTCCCCAAGTTCCCTATTTTTGCTGGTTTGATGCGGACCGCCATGGCCGCCATGCCACAGGGCAGCACGCACAAAGAAACATTCACTTACGCCATAACGACAAATATGACAATGTGGAAAACGCCTTAACGCTGCAGCCTATGAATGTGATCTGATCACATTGCAGCAAAAAATGATAAAAATAATAAAAACGTCTCTTATCTTGCAGTTTCCACACGGTGTACCCAACCCATAAGGAGACGTAGATGAGTTTGAAGAAGACGCTGCAAGCCGCCGTGGCCACTCTGGCGCTGGTGGCCGCCGCCCAGACCCTCGCCAAAGACGTCTATCGCGTTGCCGTGATCCGCTGGGCACCGACCGACATCTACTTCAACGGCGTGCAGATGGGCCAGGAACTGGAGCGCCAGCGCCTGGAAAAAACGCATGGCGTGAAAATCGAATTCCGGGTTTTCGGGGCCAACGACGTGACCCAGCAGCGCACCGAGATCGAAACGCAGATCTCGCGCGGCGTCGATGGAATGCTGTTCGTGCCGTGGCGCGGCGAAGTGATGCGCAGCCTGGTGACCGACCTGTATAAAAAGGGCATGCCGGTGGTCACGAGCAACGCCTTGGTGCCAGGTGCGCCGCAGACTTTCGTCGCCTTCGACAACCGCCACGCGGGACGCCTGGGCGGCGAGGCCATCGTGCGCCGCCTGACCGAACTGCGCGGCGCCGACTGGCCCAGCAAGGGTGGCGTGATCATCGAGCTGCGCTGCATCATCACCGCCTCGTTCGACATCGGCCGCCACGAAGGCTACCGCTCGGTGTTCGACCCGCTCGTCAAGGCCAATCCGAACCTGAAGATCGAAACCCGCGAAGCCCGCTGCGATGACGCCAAAGCACACAAGGCGGTTGATGAGCTGATCTCGCGCCATGGTGCGGCCAGCGTGCTGGCCGTGGCCAGCATCGACGGCACGATGGGCGTCGGTGGAGCGGTGCGGGCACTGCAAGCCCAGGGCCTGCTGTACCCGTTCGAGGATCCGCGCCACATTCCGGTGGCGACCGTCGATGGCTCGCTCGTCGAACTGCAGGCCATCGCGCTCGGCCACATCGACCACGTCTCGGTGCAGCCGGCCGACGGCGAAGGCGTGCTGTCGATGCGGCTGCTGTTCGACATGATGAAAGCCGGCAGGCCGATGGCCAGGGCCGACAAGGCTTCGACCATCATGGCCGACAGCAAGGAACTGTGGGCGCCGGTGCAGGTCGAGCCGGGCACGGCCTTTGATGGCGCCTGGTACCGCACCAAGGCCTTCAGCGTGCCCTCGGACGTCAGCTACGACGATCCGCGGCTGTGGTCGATCCAGATGTACAAGCTGGAGAACGGCGGCAAGGCGCCCGACCTGATCGGCGGGAAGTTCAAAAACTGAGCCACACGCTTGCGCATTGCGTGCAGCCGGTTGCGTCTTCTATTTCATCATTTATCGAAAAAGACATCAGCCATGAAAACCATCCGTTTCACATTCATCGCGGCGCTCGCCTTCGCAGCCTGCGCAGTCGCGGCGCATGCCGAACCGCTCACCCTGACCTTCTCTCATGGCACCCCGACCACGCACCCGGAGCATCTGGCGGCGCTGAAGTTTGCCAGGCGGGTCGAAGAGCGCACTCAGGGGCAAATCAGATTCGAGATCTTTCCGGCGGGCCAGCTCGGCAGCGAAAACGAAGTATTGGAGAAAGTCCGGCTCGGCGCGCTCGACATGGCCGCGTCCACGCAGAACTACCTCATCAAGTACGAAAAGGCCTTCGCGGTCATCACCATGCCCTACGTATTCGACAACTACGAGCATGCGCACCGGGTGCTTGACGGCCCGGCGATGACCTGGCTCGCGCCGCTGGCCAAGAAGCAGGGTTTCGTCATGCTGTCCAACTGGGAATGGGGCTTTCGCAACCTGACCAATAACCAGCGTCCGATCAACCAGCCCGGGGATGTGCGCGGCCTGAGGATACGCGTGCCACCCGTGCTGGGGCTTGAGGCCACCATGCAGGCGCTGGGCGCGCAGATCAGCAAGATCGGCTTCAACGAACTCCCACTGGCCTTGTCCCAGGGCATGGTCGATGGCCAGGAAAACCCGCTCAACGTCATTTATTTCTTCAAGCTGCACGAGGCGCAGAAGCACTTGGCGCTGACGCGGCATGTCTACTACAACCAGGTTCACCTCATGAGCGCCAAAAGCTGGGCCAGGCTCACGCCGGCCCAGCAAACCATCGTGCGCGAGGAAAGCAAGGCGGCAGGCGACGGCGCGCGCAAGGCCATCATTGCCGAAGAGGACGAGCTGATCGCCAAAATGGCCGCTGCCGGGGTGAAGGTCACGCGCCCCGACCCCCGGCCGTTCCGCGCCATGATGGAGCCCGCCCACCAAAAGATCAAACTCCTTGCCGGCGAAGAGAATGTACGCAAGTTCCTGAACATGGTCGAGGATGAACGCCGGCCATGAAGCACCTTCCTGGTTTCGGTGTTCACCATCGGCAAGCTGTTCGAGCGCGACGGTGCATTCGCGGATTTATTGGCAAAGGACACTGATCCATGAAAGCAATTTGTTCAACATTCATCGCCGTGCTGGCCCTCGCCACTTGCGCAGTGACGGCACATGCCGAGCCGATCACCTTGACGCTTGTCCATGCCGCCTCGACCACGCACCCGGAACACCTGGCGGCGCTGCAGTTTGCCAGGCGGGTCGAAGAGCGCACCCACGGGCAAATCAAGACCAGGATATTCCCGGCGGCTCAGCTCGGCAGCGAAACCGAAATGATCCAGAAAGTCCGACTCGGAGCAATCGACATGGACTTGGCCTCTCACCACTACCTCATCAATTATGAGAAGGCCTTCGCGGTTGTGATCATGCCCTACGTATTCGACAACTACGAGCATGCGCACCGGGTGCTCGACGGCCCGGCGATGGCCTGGCTCGCGCCGCTGGCCGAGAAGCAGGGCTTCGTGATCTTGTCCAACTGGGAATGGGGCTTTCGCAACCTGAGCAACAACCAGCGTCCAATCAACCAGCCCGAGGATGTGCGCGGCCTGAAGATACGCGTCCCGCCTGGGGTTGGAATGGAGGCCAGCATGGAAGCGCTGGGCGCGCAGATTAGCAAGATCAGCTTCAAGGATCTCTACGCGGCGTTGTCGCAAGGACGGGTCGATGGCCAGGAAAACCCGCTCAGTGTCTTTTATCACCACAAGCTGTACGAGTCTCAGAAGCACCTCGCGCTGACGCGGCATGTTTACTACAACATGGTCCACTTCATCAGCGTCAAAAGCTGGACCAGGCTCACGCCGGCCCAGCAAACCATCGTGCGCGAAGAAAGCAAGGCGGCAGGCGACGGCATGCGCAAAAAAATCATTGCCGAAGAGGACGAGCTGATCGCCAAGCTGGCCGCTGCCGGGGTGAAGGTCACACGCCCCGACCCCCAACCGTTCCGCGCCATGATGGAGCCCGCCCACCAAAAGATCAAACTCCTTGCCGGCGAAGAGAACGCACGCAAGTTCCTGAACATGGTCGAGGATGAACGCCAGCCATGAAAGTGATTCGTCTGATATTCCTCGCCGGGCTGGCCTGCGCTGCGATGGCGCACGCCGAGCCGATCACCTTGACGCTTGCGCATGCCACCATGACCTCGCACCCGGCCCACCTGGCGGCGATGCAGTTTGCCAGGCGGGTCGAAGAGCGCACCCACGGGCAAATCAAGACCGAGATATTCCCGGCGGCTCAGCTCGGCAGCGAAAACGAAATGCTAAAAAAGGTCAAACTCGGCGCGATTGACATGGACGTGTCCTCGCCGAACTACATGATCAAGTACGAAAAAACCTTCGCAGTCGTGGTCATGCCTTATGTATTCGACAACTACGAGCATGCGCACCGGGTACTCGACGGCCCGGCGATGGCCTGGCTCGCGCCGCTGGCCGAGAAGCAGGGCTTCGTGATCTTGTCCAACTGGGAATGGGGCTTTCGCAACCTGAGCAACAACCAGCGCCCGATCAACCAGCCCGAGGATGTGCGCGGCCTGAAGATACGCGTGCCGCCCGTGGTTGAAGTCGAGACCACCATGCAGGCGCTGGGCGCAGAGGTCAGCAAGATCAGCTTCAAGGATCTCTACGCTGCGTTGTCGCAAGGACTGGTAGATGGCCAGGAAAACCCGCTCAACGTCATTTATTACAACAAGCTGTACGAGGTGCAGAAGCACCTTGCGCTGACGCGGCATGTTTACTACAACACCATGCACCTGATCAGCGCCAAAAGCTGGGCGATGCTCACGCCGGTGCAGCAAAAAATTGTGCGCGAAGAAAGCAAGGCGGCAGGTGACGGCATGCGCAAAAAAATCATTGCCGAAGAGGACGAGTTGATCGCCAAAATGATCGATGCCGGAGTGAGGGTCACACGCCCCGACCTCAAGGCGTTTCGCGCCAGGGTGGAACCCGTTTATCAGGAAATTTCTGCCTACACGGGCGAAGCGAACGTGCAAAGGTTTCTGAAAATGGTCGAAGATGAGCGCAAGAAATGATTGACGCCGCCAGCGACAAGCCTGATGCGCGTTCAAGGGCACGTCGCCCGCTTGAAAACTTGCGGCAAGGCGATGCGCTGACAGCATCCAGTCCGCTGGCGAATGGAAACCATGATTAAAAAGATTCGCTTCTCAATCCTGCGGGCGCTGCTCGTGCTGGGGTTCGCAGCCCATGCGCCTGCCGGCCACGCCCAGTCCATCGCACTGACGATGGTGCATGGAGCGCCGGTCGATCACCCGGTGAACCTGGCAGCCCTGCAGTTTGCCAAGCATGTCGAACGGCGCACCGGCGGGCAAATCAAGGTCGAGGTTTACCCCGCCAACCAGCTGGGCAGCCCCAGTGAGCAGTTGCAAAAGGTCAAGCTCGGCACGGTTGACATGGCCTTGCCTTCCCAGGGCGACCTGAGCAAGTACGAAAAGGCCTTTTCGGTCGTCTTGCTGCCCTATGTGTTCGACAGCTATGAGCATGCGCACCGGGTGCTCGACGGCCCGGCAATGGCCTGGCTGGCGCCGCTGGCCGAGAAGCAGGGATTCATCCTGCTCAACAACTGGGAATGGGGGTTTCGCAACCTGACCAACAACCTGCGCCCGATCAACAAACCCGAAGATATACGGGGCCTGAAAGTACGCGTTCCGCCCGGAATCGAATACGAGGCGACCATGGAGGCGCTGGGGGGTGTCATCACCAAGATTTCTTTCGCTGAACTGCGTCCAGCTCTGGCGCAAGGGGTGGTCGATGGGCAGGAAACGCCGATCTCGGTGATTTATTTCAACAAATACTACGAAGTCCAGAAACATCTCGCGCTGACACGCCATGTTTACTACAACTTCATTCACACCATCAATGCCAGGAGCTGGGCCAGACTGAGCCCGGCCCAGCAGGCAATCGTGCGCGAGGAAAGCAAGGCCACCAGCGATGCGGTGCGCAAGGCGATCATCACGGATGAAGATGCCTTGATCGCCAAGCTGGAACGCCTGGGAATGCAAGTCACGCGGCCCGACCTCAAGGCGTTCCGCGCCATGGTCGAACCCGCCCGCAAGCAAATTTCGGCCCATGCCGGCGAAGCGAATGTGCAGCGCTTCATGAAGATGGCTGAAGATGCCCGCAAGAAGTAAGCCGCACGGCAAGCGCCAACCCTGGAGCACAACGTGAAATTGGACAAGGCTTCCAGCAACATGGCGTGGCTGCGGCGCTCACCGAGCCTGAAGCTTGAGCTTGCGCTTGGATTCGGCGTGGTCATCGCGCTGACGCTGGTGCTGGGCGTCGCCGCCTACCTGAGCGAGGAACGCTCGGTTCTCGCCGTCAACAAGCTTTTGACCATCGACAACAGGATGGCCGACCTCAGCCTGCGCAGCGCGCAGGCGATGCACAAGGCGCGCCGAGCCGAAAGCGATCTGCTGCTCTCCCTGGACGAGCTTGGGCTGGCTGCGGCAAGCGAGCGCTACGAGCCGCTGGTGCAATCGAGTCTGATCGATATGCGCGAATACCTGACGAGCATTCAGATACTGTCCACCCATCCCGACATCCTCGACAACATCAAGCAGATCGAAGCGCAGATTCAACAGTACGAAAGTGGATTTTCAACCCTGCTCAATCTCTCAAAAAAATTAGATCAGACGGCACCGGAATGGGAAGAAAAATTCCGCCGCATGGGACCGGAGGCCGAAGCGCTGCTCAAAGGGGTCAAAGGCGCCCATCAACAGAACCTGAAAGACAGCTTTCAGAACCTGCGCCAGCATGAAGATGATTTCACCAGTCACCGCAAAGAACTGCAATTGCAGCTGTTTCAGGCGGGCGTCACCGAATTGCGCGCGCAACTTCAGGCGCCTCATCCGCCAGGGGCGGAGTATCAGCGCCTGGTAACGCTGCTGAATGACTATGCGCAGATCTACCAGCACTACGTGGAAATGGTCCACGCGATCCAGGCGGTCCAGCATCAATACGTGCAAGCCGCGCTGGCCATGGAACCCTTGCTGGAAGATATGCACACCACCGCCACCATGCGCGCCGTCCAGACCCGTAACGGCGTCGAAAGCGCCGCCAGTTTTACGCGCTGGACCATCTTGGTCACCGCGTCCATTGCCACGTTCCTGGGCGCAATCGTTGCATTCCTGGTGTCGCAACGCATTACCGGTGCCGTGACGAAGCTGATCACTTTTTCCGAGCGCGTCGCCTCGGGGGATTTCAGCGCAAGGGCACAGCAAAGCCACGAACATGAATTCGCCATCCTGGCGCGCGCCATGAACCAGATGGCGCAATCCCTTGAGAATTCGCGAACCGAGTTGCTGGCCGCCGCGCGCCAGGCCGGCATGGCCGAGATCGCCACCAACGTGCTGCACAACGTGGGCAACATCCTCAACAGCGTGAACGTCTCGGCCGACCTGCTCGGCAGCACGCTGCGCACCTCGCGCGCCCAAGGCCTGGCGCGGGCGGTGCAGTTGATGAACGAGCACGCAGCCGACCTGGGCGAGTTTTTGACCCTGGACGACAAGGGCCGGCTGCTGCCGGGCTATCTGGCCCAGTTGGCCCAGGCGCTGGCCGCAGAGCAGCAAGGCATGGCCGAGGAACTCGCCCGCCTCATCCGCAGCATCGATCACATCAAGGACGTGGTGGCCACCCAGCAGTCCTACGCGGGGAGTTCGAGCATTGTCGAGCCGGTGCAGATCTGCGCGCTGGCCGAGGATGCCCTGCGCATGAGCGGCGAAGCGCTCGCGCGCCATCAGGTCAGCGTGGTCAAGGACTTCGCGCAGACCCCGGTGCTGCGGCTGGACCGGGCGCGGGTGCTGCAGATCCTGGTGAACCTGATCAGCAATGCCAAGCATGCGATGGACGGCGTGGCGGACCGCTCGCACCGGCTGACCCTGAACATCCATGTCGCCGGCAACGCCGACGGCAGCAAGAGCCTGCGGGTCTGCGTGAGCGACGAGGGCGAGGGCATTTCGGCGGACAACCTCACGCGCATCTTCGCGCACGGCTTCACCACGCGCAAGGCCGGCCACGGCTTCGGGCTGCACAGCTGCGCCCTGGCCGCCCGGCAGATGGGCGGCGCCCTCACGGCCCACAGCGACGGCCCCGGCCGGGGCGCCACCTTCACACTCGAACTTCCGATTGATACAGCACAAGGCGCGTCATGAAAAATCAGCCCTCCCTGCAAATCCGGCGCGGCATCTCGACTGCCACGCAAGAGCACATCGCCGTGGCCGAAATCCGCCGCCTCATCCACCAGGACCAGGCGCAACTGATTTTGTTTTTTTGCTCCACAGCCTACGACCTCGCCAGGCTTGCGACCGAATTGCGAAACACGTTTGGCGATACGCCGGTGATTGGCTGCACCACGATTGGGCAACTGGGGCTGGACGGCTATACCAGCGGCGGCATCAGCGCCATCAGCCTGGCTGGGGATATTGCCGCGCATCCTTTCGCGCTGGACCTTGCCGCGATGGAAGGCAGGGTGTCGGGCATCGCCGACGAAACGAAGCGAATCATCGGGATGCATCCGGATCAACGCCCCTTCGGGCTGCTGCTGGTGGACGGGTTGTCCCTGATGGAAGAGCAACTCGCCTCACTGCTGTACCGGCGCATGCCGCATCTGCCCATCGTCGGCGGCTCGGCCAGCGACAACCCGAGCTTGCAGCAAACCCATGTCTATGTCGATGGCGAGTTCCGTACCCATACGGCCGTTTTCACGCTGTTTCGCACACGCCTGCCGTTCCGGACCATCAAGTTCGCGCACTTCGTTCCCACGGACACGACACTGGTCATCACCCGTTCCGACCAGGAAAAACGTGTGGTCTATGAGATCAACGGCGAGCCCGCCGCCCAGGTGTATGCTGATCTGGTCGGCATACCCGTGGAGGAACTGGGTCCGCCGATTTTCTCCATCAACCCGCTCATCTTCGAGATGGGCGGGGAGCAATACATCCGCGCCATTGCCAGCGTCAATCCCGACCAAAGCCTCACGCTGTATTGCATCATCGAAAACGGCATGGTTCTCAGCATTGGGCGCGCGGTCGATCCCGTGGCCAACGCGCTGGCCGCGTTTGACCGGCTGCGCGAAGACATCGGCGAGCCTGCGCTGGTGATCGGATGCGACTGCCTCCTGCGCCGCCTGGAATTTGAAGGCAGCGGCCTGCTCGATGCGATGGGCGACATCATGAAATGCAACCAGGTCTTCGGCTTCAGCACTTATGGCGAACAATTCGACGGCCTGCACATGAACCAGACCTTCACGGGCGTGGCCATCGGGACCGGCAATGCCCTCGCGTGAAACAGTGGACGCGGCCGAAGCCGCAGCCCATTTGACGCTTCGCCTCGCGGCGCTGGAGCGCAGCCTGGCCGCGCGCGACAAAACCATTCAGGCGCTCGTCACGCGCGAAAAAGACCGCGCCGGCAAGCGCCATTCAACCTTCGGGGTGATGGAGGAAAACGCGGTGCTTCAGCAGGTCGTGACTCAAAAAACGCTTGAGCTGGAGGTGCAAAACCGCAAACTCGAACAAACCACCAGCGACCTTCGGGAAACCAGCCGCTTGCTCGAAGTGCTGCTGGAAAACACGCCGGTTTACATCTACTTCAAGGACGAACAATCACGCTTCGTGCACTTCAGCCAATCCCTGCAGAATGCGGTGCACGCAGCCGATGCGGGGGTGCTCAAGGGCAAGACCGACTTTGATTTCTTTGCCCCCGCCTATGCGCGGGAAACTTTTGCCGACGAACAAGCCATTCTCCAGTCAGGCGAGCCGATCATCGGCAAGGCGGAAAAAATGCAGCACGCCGACGGCCGGATATTGTGGACGCTCACGACAAAAATGCCCTGGCGCAACAAGGATGGGCGCATCATCGGCACTTTTGGCGTTTCCTCGGACCTCACGCTCATCAAGGCCACGCAAGCCAAACTGGCGCTTGCGCAAACCGAGTTGCTGGCCACCGCGCGCCAGGCCGGCATGGCCGAAATCGCCACCAACGTGCTGCACAACGTGGGCAACATCCTCAACAGCGTCAACGTCTCGGCCGACCTGGTCAGCAGCACGCTGCGCACCTCGCGCGCCCAGGGGCTGTCGCGGGCGGTGCAGCTGATGCACGAACACGCGGCGGACCTGGGCGGCTTTCTGACCCGTGACGACAAGGGCCGGATGCTGCCCGCTTACCTGGCCCAGTTGGCCCAGGCGCTGGCCGCAGAGCAGCAAGGCATGGCCGAGGAACTCGCCCGCCTCATCCGCAGCGTCGATCACATCAAGGACGTGGTGGCCACCCAGCAGTCCTACGCGGGGAGTTCGAGCATTGTCGAGCCGGTGCAGATCCGTGACCTGGCCGAGGATGCCCTGCGCATGAACGACGGATCGCTCACGCGCCATCAGGTCAGCGTGGTCAGGGACTTCGCGCAGACCCCGGTGCTGCGGCTGGACCGGGCGCGGGTGCTGCAGATCCTGGTGAACCTGATCAGCAATGCCAAGCATGCGATGGACGGCGTGGAGGACCGCCCGCACCGGTTGACCCTGAGCATCCATGTCGCCGGCAACGCCGACGGCAGCAAGAACCTGCGGGTCTGCGTGAGCGACGAGGGTGAGGGCATTTCGGCGGACAACCTGACGCGCATCTTCGCGCACGGCTTCACCACGCGCAAGGCCGGCCACGGCTTCGGGCTGCACAGCTGCGCGCTGGCCGCCCGGCAGATGGGCGGCACACTCACGGCCCACAGCGACGGCCCCGGCCGGGGGGCGACCTTCACGCTTGAACTTCCCCTCGACACGACAGAAGGCACGCCATGACCCGAGTGCAGAACCGGCGCATTTTGCAGGACGAGAGGGTTGATGGCCATGCAAACAACGCTATCGCGCCTATTTGCGTGAACACATGGCGAGCGCTGGACGTCCGGTCGCGGCGCGCCCGGTTCGCGCCTGAGGCCGGACTGGGGCTGTCGATTGACGAAGACTGCAAGACATGACAAAACTCACCCCCCACGCCCCTGCCACGGGGCGCTCGAGCGAGGACGCCGCCCACGATGTCCTTTACCAGAGCGAAACGACGCGGATCTATCGCCAGAGTTCGCCCACGGCTGCGGCAAGCGTCATCTGCAAGGAGCCGCTCGGTGCGAATGCGCTGGAGCGGCTGCGCCACGAGAGCAAAATCATCGCGCGCCTGGCCGGCGTCGAGGGCGTGCCGCGACTGGCTGCGGCGCCGCACCCGGCCAACGTCATGGCGCTGGAAGATTGCGCGGGCGTGCCGCTGGTGCAGGCCATCGGCGGCCAGGCGCTGGAGCTGCCGGCGCTGCTGGCCCTGGCGCTGCAACTGACGCAGACCGTCGCCGCGATGCACCGCGCAGGCGTGCTGCACCAGAACATCAACCCGCACAACATCCTGCTCGCCGGCCCGCAGCGCCTGCCGGTGCTGATTGGCTTCCGCCTCGCCACCACCTTTGCCGAGGGCCAGCCGGGCGTCACCCCTCATCGCGACATCGCCGGCAAGCGGGCCGGCCTGGCGCCCGAGCAGACCGGGCGCACCGGCCACGCGGTGGACCAACGCGCCGACCTGTACGGGATCGGCGCCACGCTGTACGGGCTGCTGACTGGCCGCGCGCCCTTCGAGAATAGCGACCCGCTGCAACTGACCCATCAGCTTCTCGCGCAGCTACCCACACCGCCAATCGAACTGGCGCCCGACACCCCGCTGGCGCTGTCGAACCTCGTGATGCGGCTGCTCGAAAAAGCGCCAGACCGTCGCTACCAGAGCGCCGAGGGTCTGGCGCACGACCTCAGGCTGCTGAGCGACCGGTTGATCGCCGGCGAATCCGGCGCCTTCGCGCTGGGCAGGCATGACTTTGCGGCGCGCCTGGCGCCGCCCGCGCGGCTGGTTGGCCGCGAGAGCGAGCTTGCCGGACTGAAGCGCGCCTTCGAAGGCGCACTCGCCGGCGGCGCGCGCGGTGTGCTGGTGAGCGGTGCGCCAGGCGTAGGCAAGACCGCCCTGATCAACGAGTTGCGTCCCATCGTCGCTGCGCGAAAAGGCTGGTTCGTCGCTGGCAAGTTCGACGCCCAGCGCCAGGATCTCGCCTCCGACGGCGTCTTTCAGGCGCTGCGCGCGCTGGGCCGGCTGCTGCTGGCCGAGCCCGAGGCCGAACTGCAGGCCTTGCGCGCACGCATCATTCAAACCCTCGGCGCCAGCGGTTGCCGCATGGCGGCGACGGTGCCCGAGATCGCCCTGCTGCTGGGTGAGCCGTACACCACGGCCGAGAGCGACCCGCTCACAACCCAGGAACAGCTGGTGGAGACCACGCTCGACCTGGTGCGACTCATCGCCTCGCCGGAGCGGCCGCTGGTGATGGTGATCGACGATCTGCAGTGGGCCGCCCCGCTGCCGATTTCCTTCGTCCACGGCGTACTGACCGACGACACGCTACGCGGCCTGCTGCTTGTCGGCGCCTACCGCGACGCCGAAGTGGCGCCCCAGCATCCGCTCGCCGCCATGCTGCCGCGCTGGGCCCGGCTGAATCCGCCGCCGCTGTCGCTGGGCCTGAAGAACCTCCCCGACACCCAGTTGGCGGCGCTGCTGGCCGAGATGCTGAAGCTGGCGCCGCCAGAGGCCGCGCGGCTGGCGCAGGCCGTGAGCGCGCGCACCGGCGGCAACCCTTTCGATACGGTGCAACTCATCGCCGCGCTGCGGCGCGACGGCGCACTCGTGCTGGGCGACGACGGCTGGACCTGGGATGCCAGGATGATTCGCCACCACATCGGGCAAGGCGACGTGATCGATCTGCTGACCGCGCGCATTGCCGCGCTACCGCACCAGACCCGCGAGCTGCTCGGCGTCATGGCCTGCCTCGGAGGCCAGGTCGAGCTGCAGCTGTTGCAAGCCGCCAGCGGCGCATCGATCGCGACGCTCGAACAGCAGCTGGCCGCGGCGCTCGAAGACGGCCTGCTGGTCATGCAGTACGAGGGCCAGCCGACCGTGCGCTTTCGCCATGACCGCGTCCAGCAAGCCAGCCTCGACCGGCTCGGCCCGGCGCAGCGTGGCCAGTTGCAGCTGGCGCTGGCGCGGCGCCTGGCGGTGCTGCCCCGGTTTGAGACGACAGCTGCGCACCAGTACCTGCCGGTGCTGGAGGCCATCGACAACCCCGCCGAGCGCTTGCGGGCTGCCCACCTGCTGCGTCGCACCGCAAGCCAGTTGCGCGTGTTCAACGCCGCGATGGCGGAACGCTTTCTGTCGGGCGCCCTCGCGCTGCTCGGCCGCGCAGGCCTGTCCGGCGCGGCGCAGCTGCCTTTGCACATCGAACGCCATGCGTTGCTCTACAACCTCGGGCGGCTGGGTGAAGCCGATGCCTTATACGACACGATCAAACAAGGCTGCGACGATCCGCTGCAGCTGGCCGATGCCGCCTGCGTGCAAATCTGCAGCCTGACCAACCAGGCCCGGCCGCGCGAGGCCGTCGCGCTCGGCCAGGCACTGCTGGGCCGGCTGGGCCTGGCGCTGCCCAGCCCCGAGCAACTTGGCGCCCAGCTGAGCCAGGGCGGCGCCGTGTTCAGCCGCTGGCTGGACCCGGCGACGCTGGCCGCCGACTTACAGCGCCCGCACGCCAGCGATCCACGCGCGCTGGCCGCCGGCCGGCTGCTCAACCGCATGACCCCGCCCAGCTTCTTCTGCGATCCGATGATCCTTGCCAGCCTGGTTCTCGCCGGCCAGCGGCTGTGGACCGAGCACGGACCGGCGGCCCAGTTCGTGGGGGTGCTGAGCCATGCCGCCTTCATCAGCATCGGGGCATGGCAGGACTACCGCACCGGCATGGCGGTCGTGCGCCGCGTGATGGATGTCAGCGAGGCACGGGGTTACCACCCGGAGGCCTCGCAGGCACGTTTCCTGTTTGCACTCGGTTCCGGACCTTGGGCCATCCCGCTGGAAGACAACGCTCTGGAAGCGCAGCGAGCCCACGAAGGTTTGCTGCAGGGCGGCGACCTGCAGAATGCCTGCTTCACCTACTACGCGTCGGTGTATTCGCTGCTGGACAGCGTACCGGCGCTCGAGCGCTATGCCGCGGAGGCAGACGCGGCGCTCGCCTTCAGCGCCCGCACCGGCAACGACCATGCCGCCGCCGCTTTCGTGTCGCCCCGGCAATTCGCGCGCATGCTCGCCGGGCAAACCGAGGGCCTCGGCAACTTCGACGACGCCGTCTTCAACGAAGCTGCGCACCTGGCCAGCCTGGGCGCCAATCTCGCGGCGGCAGCTAACTTCCACGTCACGCGCGCTCTGGGCGCGGCGCTGGCCGGCGACAGCGCGCTGCTGATCCGGCAAGCCGCTGCGGCCATGCCGCTACTGGCTGCGGTTCCGGGCACCTACCTGACGGCCGTGGCGCACCTGCTACAGGCGCTGGCGCTGGCCGAACGCGCGAAGACGGCGGCGCCGGCGCAGCGCGGCGCACTGCTGGCCGAACTCGACGCCTGCGCCGACTGGCTGCGTGGCCGCGCGGCGGATGCGCCGGTCAACTTCTCGCACCTGGTCAAGTGGATCGAGGCCGAACGGGCCTGGGCCTGCGGTGAACGATTCGAAGCGGCCGCCGCCTTCGACGCCGCGCTTTGCGAAGCCGCGCCGCGCCAAAGACCGTGGCACAACGCGCTGATCGCCGAGCGCGCCGCGCTCTGCCTGCTGGCGCACGGCATGGTGTTCTCCGGGCGCCAGATGCTGACCGAAGCGCACCAGCGTTATGCGGCCTGGGGGGCGACGGCGAAGATAAGCCAGCTCGAGCAGGCGCATGCCTTCCTGAAGACCTCGAATGCGGTCCAGCGCATGGCCACCGGGGATCTGCGCGAGAGCGTGCCTGCCGCCACGATCGACACCCTGGGCATCATGCGCGCCGCGCAGGCGCTCAGCTCCGAGACCAATCTGGAGCGGCTGAGGCTGCGGGTGGTCGCACTGCTCGGAGAGATGACCGGCGCCACGACGGTGCATCTCGCGCTGTGGAATGAGGACGCGCAGCAGTGGCTGCTGCCGCAGCCGGCGCAGGACGGCGTCGCCTCCAGTCTGGTGGTGTCCGAAGCGGCCGCACGCGGGCTTTTGCCGCTGTCGGTCTTTCGCTATGCCGAGCGCACGCGCAAACCGCTGCGGGTGGACGACGCCATGCGCGACGACCGCTTTGCCTGCGACCCCTATTTGAGCGGGGCCGAGCACTGCTCGCTGCTGGTGGTGCCGGTCCTGCACCACGGTGCCGCACGCGCCATGCTGATACTTGAGAACCGGCTCAGCCGCGGTGCGTTCACCGCCGACCGGCTCGACGCGGTGATGCTGATCACCGGGCAGCTCGCGGTATCCTTGGACAATGCCCTGCAATACGAACAACTGGAACGACGGGTGTTCGACCGCACGCGCGAACTGCGGGAAGCACAAACCCAATTGGTCGGGGCCGCGCGCCAGGCCGGCATGGCCGAGATCGCCACCAACGTGCTGCACAACGTGGGCAACATTCTCAACAGTGTCAACGTCTCGGCCGCTCTGGTCGGCAGCACGCTGCGCACCTCGCGCGCCCAGGGGCTGTCGCGGGCGGTGCAGCTGATGGACGAGCACGCGGCGAATCTGGGCGACTACCTGACCCTGGACGAAAAAGGCCGGCTGCTGCCGGGCTACCTGGGCCAGCTGGCGCAGGCGCTGGCCCAGGAGCAGAAAGGCATGCTTGAGGAACTCGGAAACCTCACCCGCAGCATTGATCACATCAAGGACGTGGTGGCCACCCAGCAGTCCTATGCGGGCAGCGCCAGCATTGTCGAGCCGCTGCAGATCTGCGACTTGGCCGAGGACGCGCTGCGCATGAGCGGCCAAGCGCTCGTGCGCCATGGTGTGACCGTGGTCAGGGAATTCGCCCAGGTTCCGGTGATGCCGCTGGACCGGGCGCAGGTGCTGCTGATCCTGGTGAACCTGATCAGCAACGCCAAGTACGCCATGGAAAACATGGCGGACGGCTCGCGCCGGATCACACTGCGCGTGGAAGTCGCCGGCGGCGCCTTGCGGCTGTCCGTCAGGGACAAGGGCGAAGGCATTGCGGCGGAGAACCTGACGCGCATCTTCGCGCACGGCTTCACCACCCGCAAGGCCGGCCACGGCTTCGGGCTGCACAGCTGCGCGCTGGCGGCCCGGCAGATGGGCGGCACCCTCACGGCCCACAGCGACGGCGCCGGCCGGGGCGCCACCTTCACGCTCGATCTGCCCATCGGCGCGGCGCAAGGCGCGCCATGAACCCGCTGCAGAACCGGCGTATTTTGCCGCTCGACGACATGCCCCCGATTCACGAAGCCTTCTCGTACTCCGCATCGCATGATCTGCGCACGCCACTGAGCATCATGAACGCAGGAACCCACCGAAGTGACTATGCAAGAGGCAGCTCATGCGTAGCACCGTAGGAATCTCCTGCCTTCAGGCAGGGGAGGATGTCAATTCACGATACCGCTGGCCCCCCCGGCAAAGCCCGCTCCAGGAAAGCCGGATCAGCTCACCAGACAACAGGAACCCACCATGAACGAGCCGCAGAACCGGCGTATTTTGCTGATCGACGACATGCCCTCGATCCATGAGGACTTCCGCAAGATCCTTGCGCCCAGGCCGGCCGCGCGCGCGCTTGACAGCTTCGAGGCGGCACTGTTCGGCCAGGCCGAATCACCTTCGTGCGACGGCTTCGAGCTGGACTCGGCCTACCAGGGGCGCGAAGGCGTGGCCCGGGCCGAGGCCGCCCTCCAGGCCGGGCGGCCCTACGCCATGGCCTTCGTGGACATGCGCATGCCTCCGGGCTGGGATGGCGTGGAGACCATCGAGCGGCTCTGGCGCATCGACCCGCAGGTGCAAGTCGTGATCTGCACGGCCTACTCCGACCACGCCTGGGAGGACGTGCTGGCGCGGCTGGACGTGCAGGACCGGCTGCTGATCCTGAAAAAGCCGTTCGACATGATCGAAGTCAGCCAGCTGGCCAGGACGCTGACGGCCAAGTGGACGCTGGTGCGGCAGGCCACCTTGCAGATGAAAACCCTGGAAGCAGCCGTGCAGAACCTCAAGGCGAGCGAAACGGCCCTGCGCCAATCCAACAAGGAACTAGAAGCCTTCTCGTATTCGGTTGCACATGACTTGCGCTCGCCCCTGAACTCCATCGATGGCTTCAGTCACTTGCTGCAAAAGTCGGTCAGCGGAGACACCGCGGAGCGCTCAAGGCACTACCTGAGCCGCATACGGGCGGGCGTGCGGCAGATGGGAGAACTCACGGACGGCCTGCTGTCGCTGGCCCAGTTGTCCCGCACCAGCCTGAAGGCCGAGACGGTCGATCTGGCGGCGATGGCCCAGCGGGTGCTGGATGACTGCCAGGAGCGGGACGCCGGACGGAGCGTGAAATTCCATCTGGAAAGCGACCTGGTCGCCATCGGTGACCCCGCACTGCTGCGCCAGGTGATGGAAAACCTGATCGCGAATGCCTGGAAATTCACCGCGCATACCGCTGCCCCGGAGATCTGGTTCGGAAAACTGCAAAACGGCAGCGAGACAGCCATTTACTTCATCCGTGATAACGGCGCGGGTTTTGACATGGCTTATTCGGACAAGCTGTTTGGTACTTTCCAGCGCCTGCATTCACCGGGCGAGTTTGCCGGAACGGGCATTGGTTTGGCGACTTCGCACAGAATTATTGCCCGTCACGCCGGCTGCATCTGGGCCGAAGGCGCGGTCGGGCAAGGTGCAACGTTTTTCTTCACGCTCCCTTTGACCGCCCCATAACCCCCGCCCCGCGAAACCCACACCGACCCATTACAAAACAGGAGCCAGCCATGAACGAGCCGCAAAACCGGCGTATTTTGCTGATTGACGACATGCCCTCGATCCATGAGGACTTTCGCAAGATCCTTGCGCCCAGGCCCATGGCCAGCGAGCTGAACGGCTTCGAAGCGGCGCTGTTCGGCCAGGCCGAAGCGCCTTCGTGCGCTGGCTTCGAGCTGGACTCGGCCTACCAGGGGCGCGAAGGCGTGGCCCGGGCCGAGGCCGCCCTCCAGGCCGGGCGGCCCTACGCCATGGCCTTCGTGGACATGCGCATGCCTCCGGGCTGGGATGGCGTGGAGACCATCGAGCGGCTCTGGCGCATCGACCCGCAGGTGCAAGTCGTGATCTGCACGGCCTACTCCGACCACGCCTGGGAGGAGGTGCTGGAGCGGCTGGACGTGCAGGACCGGCTGCTGATCCTGAAAAAGCCGTTCGACATGATCGAAGTCAGCCAGCTGGCCAGGACGCTGACGGCCAAATGGGCGCTGGCGCGGCAGGCGGCGTCGCAGGTAAGCGGCCTGGAGGAGGCCGTGCAGGAGCGAACGCGGGCTTTGCACGCCAGCGAGTCGCAACTGCACCAGATCGCGGACACCTTGCCGGCCTTGATTGCCTACGTGGACGCAGAACAGCGCTTTCAGTTTCACAACCAGTCCTACGAAGAAGTTTTTGGGCTGAAGTACGAACAGATCCACGGCAAGACCCTGCGCGAGATGATGGGCGACGAGGTTTACGGAAAAGTCCAGGGCAAGGTCGAGGAAGCCTTGGCGGGCTACTCGGTGCAGTATGACCGCGTGCAGAAAACCGCCAATGGACAGCTTCGCGACTACGTCATGAAGTACTTGCCGCGCTATGGCGAAGACGAGGACGAAGGCAAGGTGCTGGGCTTTTTCGTGCTGGGCACCGACGTGACCGAACTCAAACGCCTTGAGCGCCTGAAAAGTGAATTTATCTCAAGCGTCAGCCATGAATTGCGCATGCCGCTCGTCTCCATACGCGGCACGCTGGGCCTGATCGCGGGGGGAGTTGCCGGCGAGTTGCCGGCCATGGTCAAAAATCTGGTCGGCATTGCCACCAATAACTCAGAACGCCTGATCAGGCTCCTCAACGACATTATTGACAGCGAGACCATCGAATCCGGAACCATGCACTTTGAACCGCGTCCGGTGGAACTGCTGCCTTTGCTGGCACAGGCCGTCGCGGCCAACGAGGGCTTTGCCAGCCAGCACAACGTCCAGCTGGTGCTTGATGGCCCGGCAGAGGCGGTGACCGTCAATGTTGACCATGACCGGCTCAACCAGGTCATCACCAATTTGCTGTCCAATGCGGTGAAGTTCTCGCCTCCGGCGGCGTCAGTACGCATCCGGCTGCTGCGCCCCGATAACGGGCGGGTCCGGGTTGAAGTGGCTGACAGCGGCCCCGGCATTCCCGAAGAGTTTGGCAAACGCATCTTCCAGGGCGGCCCGCAGACCGGATCGCCGGATACCCAACTCAAGAACGGCACGGGCCTGGGCCTGAATATCTCGCACTCTATAGTGGCGCGCATGGGCGGCAGCATGGGATTCACGACCGATGCCGGCAAAGGCAGCGTCTTCTTCTTTGAGCTGCCCCAGGCGGTGCCGGTGCCGCTGCCGATTGATGACAGACTGTGGGCCATGGTCCATCCACCCCTGAGTGCTTAGCTTGCGGGCTTCGAACCGTGCTTTTTCTTTAAAAAACTGACAAGAGGGAGCAATCACCATGCAATCAACGGCATCGAGCCTGTTTCGCGTGAGCACGCGGCGCACGCCGCTTTTGGGCGCGGCACTGGCGCTGGCGGCCCTGCTGGCCCTGCAAGCTTCGCCGGCGCGGGCCGAGGACGGGGTGGCCAAGGCGGACACGAGCCAAAAGCGCATCGGATTCAGCAATTCCTATGCGGGGAACTCTTTCAGGCAAGTGATGGTCAAGAGCTGGCAGGACGTGGCGACGCAGGCCCGCAAAGACCGCCTGATCGGCGACTCGCCTGTCGTCAGCGCCAACAATTCGGTGACCGAGCAGGCCGCCCACATCCAGAACATGATCCTGCAGGGCTACGACGCCATCGTGATCCTCGCCGCATCGGACACTGCATTGAACGGCGTGGTCAAACAGGCCTGCGACGCAGGCATCGTCGTGGTGTCCTTCGCAGGCATCGTGACGCAGCCCTGCGCCTATCAGGTGAACTACGACTGGGCATCCTATGGCAAGCAAGAGATCGACTACGTCGCGCAGCGCCTGAAGGGCAAGGGCAATCTTCTCGAAATTCGCGGCATCGCCGGCGACTCGACCGACAGGGACATCAGCGCGGGAATCCACAAGGCCCTGAAGAATTATCCGGACCTGAAGATCGTCGGGATGGTGTACGGCCAGTGGACGGCGGCGGTCGCCCAAAAGGAGGTTGCCGGCCTCATCCCGTCCCTGCCCCAGGTGGACGCCGTGGTTGACCAGGGAGGCGACGGCTATGGCGCCGCCAGGGCCTTCGAAGCCTCCGGCCGACCCATGCCCATCATCGTCATGGGCAACCGGCAGGACGAGCTGGCCTGGTGGAAGCAGCAGCACACGCAAAAACAGTACGAAACTTTCTCGATCTCGGCGACGCCCAGCATTTCGCAGGTCGCCTTCTGGGTGGCACAGCAGATCCTGGCCGGCAGGAAGGTGCCGAAGTACGTCGAGGTTCCTTTGCTGCGCATCGACGCCAGGGACCGCGATGCCTGGCTTGCCGATACACCGGCCGGGGGCGTCGCTAACCCCTTCTATACGCAAGGCCTGGTGGTGAGCATCATTGATGCGAATGCCCATCGCAAGCCGCTTCCGGCCATTCCAGCGCCAAAATGACCTGCGCGGCCCCTTTCAGTCCCAGGAGCCTCGACCGGGGGCCGCTCACTGTCTCGAACGTCCGCCAGCACTTCGGAGCCGTCCAGGCGCTGGCCGGAATCGATTTTTCCGTCGCTCCCGGAGAAGTCGTGGGGCTTGTCGGCCACAACGGGGCCGGCAAATCGACACTCATGCACATTCTCGCGGGAACGCTGCAACGCGATTCGGGAACGCTTTCGATCAGCGGTGAAGAAATCTCCGGCCGCTACGACCCGTGCGCCGCCAACGCTCGCGGCATACGCTGCGTGTTCCAGGAGTTGTCGCTCTGCCAGAACCTTGACCTGGTGGAAAACACCCGCATCGCGCACCCCGGCCTGCGCGGTTTTGGATGGCGAAAGCGGGCGGCGCAGCTGATCCGCGAGCAGCTCGACGCGGTGTTTCCCGGGCACGGCATGGCACTCGATGCCGTGGTCGGCAAACTGCCCATCGGCCAGCGGCAGATGGCTGAGATTGCACGCGCCTACACGGTGACCAGCGAGCCCTTGCGATTCGTGATCCTCGATGAACCGACCTCTTCGCTGGGCCACCATGCGGCACGGCAGGCGCTGGACTTCGTCGCCGCATCCGCCAGGCGCGGTGTCGCGGCCATCCTGATTTCCCACCGCCTGGAAGACATCCTGCGCATCTGCGGGCGCGTTGTGGTGATGGTTGACGGCCGCATCGTCGCGAACCGCCCCACCGAAGGGCTGTCGCGCGACGGCATCGTGGCACTGATGGGCCACCTCCAGGCTGAGCCGCGCAGCAGGCCCGAAGCCATCCGGGCGCAGCCGGCCGCTGCGCCAGTACGCAAGCTGTCCGGCGCGGACAGCCGGGATCACCCCATCGAGGTGTACCAAGGCGAAATCGTCGGGTTGGCCGGCCTCGACGGCCACGGTCAGCGCGAGTGCCTGCGCAGGCTGCATGCCGCCAGCATGAAGCGACGGCGTTCGGGGCCGCCGGTCGCCTACGTTGCCGGCGACCGGCAGGCCGAAGGCCTGTTCCCGCTGTGGTCCATCACGAAGAACCTGTCCATCGGCTGCCTCAAGGCGCTGCGCAGAAATGCACTGATCTGCGCCGCCGCCGAGGCTAGCCTGGCACGCGAGTGGGTGGCGACCATGGGCCTGAAAACAGCCGGCATCGACCTGCCCGTCCTCAGCCTCAGCGGCGGCAACCAGCAAAAGCTGCTGTTCGCCCGTGCCCTTGCTTCCAGGGCCGAACTGGTGTTCCTGGACGACCCCTTGCGCGGGGTTGACGTGGGCACCAAGCAGTCGGTTTACCGGCACATCCGGCAAGAGGCCGACAAGGGCCGCTCCTTCGTCTGGTACACCTCCGAAGTGGGCGAGCTGACGAACTGCGACCGCGTCTATGTCTTTCGCGAGCAACGCGTGGTGGCTGTGCTGACCGGCAGCGCCATCACAGAGGCCAGCATCATCGACCTGTCCTTCAGGGGGCGCGGTTGATGCTTGACCCCGCCGCCTTCGTCCACAGGCCTGGCAGCGTCCGGGCGGAGCACTTGTCGGCGGCCCTGCCGGCTTTCGCACTGGCGGTCATGCTCGGGATCATCTTCTGGATCCAGCCTCGCGCCTTGAGCTACTTCGGCATCAACCTGCTGCTGAACCTGTCGGTGCCGCTCATCCTCGCGGCCATGGCCCAGATGCTCATCATCAGCCTGGGCGACATCGATCTGTCCATTGGCAGCTTCGTCGGCTTCGTCACCTGCGTGGTGGCGGTCTTCCTCGCGTCCGCGCCGCTGTTGGCTGCGGCCATCCTGCTCGCGGCCATTGGCGTCTATGCGGGCACGGCCATGCTGATTTTCTACCGCAGCCTGCCCTCGATTGTGGTGACGCTGGGCATGTCCTTTGTGTGGCTGGGCCTGTCCCTGCTCATCCTTCCTTCGCCGGGTGGCCTGGCGCCGGACTGGCTGACCGGATTGCTCGATGCGAAGCCGCCGCTGTTGCCGCTGCCGGTATGGATCGCGGTGCTTGCGGCCGCATGCGGGCACTGGGCCGTCATGCGCTCGTCTTATGGTGTCGTGCTGCGCGGGGCGGGCGCGAACCCGAAAGCCGTGGCCCGTTCCGGCTGGTCGCTGGTGCGCGTTCGGGTGGTGGTCTACGCGGCCGCCGGCTGTCTGGCGGTGCTCGCGGGCATCGTGCTGAGCGCCATCACGACCTCGGGCGATCCCAACGTCGCGCCGGCCTACACCCTGCTCAGCATCGGCGCGGTGATCCTTGGCGGCGGCTCGTTCACCGGCGGGATCATCTCGCCCGTCGGCGTCGTGATCGGCGCGATGACGTTTTCCCTGGCGGCTTCGCTGCTCAGCTTTCTGCAGCTTCCTCCGGTGTGGCAAACCGGCGCCCAGGGCGCCATCCTCTTCCTCGTGCTGGCCGGACGCGTCCTCGTCCAGGGACGCAAGCCATGAAGCGCGCTGGCCTGCCGGGCTGGTGCCAGCCCTGGATGTTCAGCTTTGTGGCTGCGGCGCTGATGGGGCTGATCAGCGCCGCGTGGTCGGGCCGGGGCGGCGCGGAGATCCTGTCCGTGGCGCTGGCCTTCAGCGTCTTCAGCGTCCTCGTGGGCACCGGCCAGATGCTGGTCATCGCCTCGGGGCCCGGCAATATCGATCTCTCGGTCCCGGCCGTCATCACTTTGTCGGCCTATCTGTCCATGGGCATGATGCAGGGCAATGACGCCCTTGTCGCGGCGGGATTCGCGCTGGCGCTCGCTGTCGGGCTGCTGGCCGGCGTGCTGAACTTCCTGTCGATACTCGCCTTGCGCCTTCCGCCCCTCATCGCCACCCTCGCCTGGAGCTTCATGTTTCAATCCGTGGCCATGCATGTGGGCGCAGAGGCAACCGTCAAGCCACCGGCCCTGCTGGCCGCCTTGACGGTGCAACGCGTTGCCGGCGTGCAAGTCCTGGTCGTGATCACCGTGCTGGTCAGTGTCCTGGTTGCCGTCCTGCTCAACCGCAGCATTTCGGGACGCCATCTGCTGGCGACCGGGCAAAGCGCCGCAGCGGCGCGGCTCACGGGAATCCCCATTCATCGCGTGCGCCTGGCAGCCTATGCGGCCTGCGGCGCGTTCTCCGGCGTCACGGGTTTCCTGCTGGCCGGCTTTACCGGAGGAGCCGCGCTGAACATGGGCGACGCGTATCTGATGGAGGCCATCGCCGTGGTCGTCATCGGTGGCACGAGCGTTGCCGGCGGCCAGGCGAACGCCATCGGTATCTGGGGCGCCGCCCTGTTCCTCAATCTGCTGGCGTCGATGCTCAACACGGTCCGCGTGGAAGCCCCGGTTCGCTTGATCCTCACCGGCCTCATCATCATCCTTGTCCTTCCGGTGGCGACGCGCCCGGCTCGCGCCTGAGGCCGGGCTGCTGATCGCCCCAAGGCTTCCAGAAATGATCCAGTTCACACCTCACACCCCTGATGCAGAGCACCCGAGCGGGGACTTTGCCCGCGAGGTTCTGTACCAGAGCCAGACCACGCGGATCTTTCGCGCGCCCCGGCCCACGGGCGCGGCCAGCGTCATCTGCAAAGAGCCGCTCGGCGCGAACGCGCTGGAGCGGCTGTGTCACGAGAAGAAAATCATCGCGCGCCTGGCCGGCATCGAGGGCGTGCCGCGACTGGCTGCGCTGCCGCATCCGGCTGGCGTCATGGCGCTGGAAGATTGCGCGGGCGTGCCGCTGCTGCAGGCCATCCGCAGCCAGGCGCTGGAGTTGCCGGCGCTGCTGGCCCTGGCACGGCAACTGGCGCGGACCGTCGCTGCAGTGCACCGCGCAGGCGTGCTGCACCAGAACATCACCCCGGCCAACATCCTGCTCGCCGGCCCGCAGCGCCAGCCGGTGCTGATTGACTTTCACCTGGCCACCACCTTTGCCGAGGGCCAGCCGGGATTCACCCACCACCGGGACATTCCCGGCACGCTGGCCTATCTGGCGCCCGAGCAGACCGGCCGCACCGGGCGCACGGTGGACCAGCGCGCCGATCTGTATGCGCTGGGGGCGACGCTCTATGAACTGGCCACCGGCCGTCCGCCGTTCGAGAGCGCCGACCCGCTGCAGCTGATCCACGACCATCTGGCGCGCCAGCCGGCGCCGCCTGCCACGCTGGCGCCAGGCTTGCCGCAAGCGCTGTCGGACATCGTCCTGCGCCTGCTGGAAAAAGAGCCCGACCGGCGCTATCAGAGCGCCGAAGGCCTGGCCCATGACCTGTGCCGGCTCATCGAGCGCCTGGCGTGCGATGAAAGCGCGCCCTTCTTGCTGGGTGAACGCGACTTCGCATTGCGGCTGGCGGCGCCCTCGCGGCTGGTCGGGCGCGAGACAGAGATTGACGCGTTGCGGCAGGCTTTCCTGGATACGCTGCGGGGCAACAGCCGCGTCGTGCTGGTCGCCGGCGCGCCGGGCGTCGGCAAGACCGCGCTGATCAACGCGTTGCGGCCGATGGTGACCGCGCAACGCGGCTGGTTCGTGTCCGGCAAGTTCGATCAGTACCGCCGCGATGCCCCGTCGGCCACGGTGCAGGCGCTGCGGGCGCTGGGCCGCCTGCTGCTGGCCGAACCGGAAACGGAACTGACCCATCAGCGCGAACGTATTTTGGCGGTACTTGGCCCGAATGCCGGCGTGATCTGCTCACCAAGGCTGCCGGAGTTCGTGACGCTACTGGGAGAACAGCCCGAAGTTCCCTTGATCGATCCGGCCCAGACCGAGGCCAGGCTTTTGCTGACTGTCCTGGACCTGCTGCGTTCGATCATCTCGACCACGCGGCCGCTGGTGATGGTGATTGATGACCTTCAATGGGCGAGCGCGATCTCGATCCATCTCATTGAAGCCGTTCTGGCCGCGCGGAATCTGCCCGGCCTGCTGCTGGTGGGGGCTTACCGCGAGGCCGGGATAGACGCGATCCACCCGATATCCGCCGCGCTGCCGCGCTGGGCGCAACTCGAATGCGCGCCGGTCCGGCTGCGGCTGTCGGATCTGCCGCCAGCCGATCTCGGCATACTGCTGGCGGAAATGCTGCGCTTGCCGGCGCCACAGTCTGCGGCGCTGGCGCAGGCCTTGAACGCACACACCGGCGGCAACCCCTTTGATACGGTGGAGCTGGTCAATGCGCTGCGCCGCGATGGGGCGCTGGTGCCCGGCCCGGACGGCTGGGATTGGGACGCCGGGGTCATACGCCGCTACATCGGCCAGGGCAATGTGGTCGATCTGCTGAGTGCACGCATTGCCCGACTGCCCGAGCTGGGGCGCGCGCTGCTCGAAACCATGGCATGCCTGGGCGGCGAAGTCGCCTTAAGCCAGTTGCGCGCCGCCACCGGCCTGTCTGCCACCGAGCTGGAAGAGCAACTGGCAGCGCCGCTTGAAGACGGGCTGCTGGTACTCGAACAAGGCGACGACAGCGCCCTGCGCTTTCGGCATGACCGGGTGCAGCAGGCGGCCCATGGCGCGCGGGAGCCGGCCCAGCGCTGCGCGCTGCATCTGACCCTCGCGCGGCGGCTGGCGCTGAAACCGGAGTTCAGTGCTGTGGCGGCGCAGCAGTACCTGCCGGCCATCGAAGCGCTGCATGAGCCGGACGAACGCCGCCGCGCCGCCGGCCTGTTCCGCGAGGCCGCGACCCACGCGCGCCGCGCCGCCAACTATGCCGCGATGGAACGCTTCCTGACGGCCGCGCTAGGGCTGCTCGGGGGCATGAAGACTGCGGCGGACGAGCAGCTGTTTGCTTCGCTGGAGATCGGGCAGCACACCGCGCTCTACAGCCTGGGGCGTCTTGAGGAGGCCGACGGCATCTACCGCTCCATCGAGGGCCGCGGCGGTGATGCGCTGGAACTGGTCGAGGCTGCCTGCGTGCAGGTGAGCAGCCTGACCAATCGCGGCCGGCCGCGCGAAGCCGTGGCGCTGGGCCTGTCCTTGCTGCGGCGACTCGGGCTGCAGGTGCCCTCCGGGGACAACATCGGCATCGAAGTCTCCCGCAAGCTCGATGCCCTGTACCAATGGGTGGGCGCAGTGAGCCTGGCCGACGACCAGCGGCGCCCCGAGGCCGCCGATCCGCGCGGGGTGGCGGTCGCCACGCTCATCAACCGCTTGATGGCGCCGTCGCGCCTGTGCGACCCGATGGCCGTGGCCTGGCTGGTGCTTGAGAGCCATCGGCTGTGGGCCGAGCATGGTCCCTGCGCCAAGCTGGCACTCAGCCTTGGCCACGCCACCCTCGTCACCATTGCGCTGCGCCAGGAATACCGCACCGGCTATGAGGCCGTGCGGCATGTGCTGTCGGTCAGTCAGGCGCGTGGTTATGAGCCGGAAGCATCCCAGGTGGCCGACCTCTTCGCGCTGAGCACCAGCCACTGGTTCGAACCGCTGGAAAACAGCGTCGCCCTGATCCAGAACGCACGCGAAGCCATGCTGCATGGGGGCGACCTGCAAAGCGCCTGCTTCACCTACTACGTCTCCGTCACGGCGCTGCTCGATTGCGAACCGACCCTGGAGCGCTACGCCAGCGAGGTCGAAGCCGGCCTGGCCTTTGCCATTCGCACCGGCAACGAGCATGGCACCGACCTTTACCTCGGTTACCGGCAACTCCTGCGAGCGCTACGCGGCCAGACCCAGGCGACGGGCAGTTTGACCGACGGCGACTACGACGAGGCGGGCCGCGTCGGCCGGCTGGGGGCCAATCCCTCCGCGGATGCCACCTTTCACCTCATGCGCGCGCTCGCCGCCGCCTTGTTCGCAGACATGGGTGGGCTGGTGCGGCACACGGCCGCGCTGCTACGCCTGCGCAGCTATCTCCAGAGCTTCTACGCGACGGCGCTGGTGCACCTGCTGCAGGCGCTGGCGCTGGCGCAACGGGTCAAGGCAGCCGTTCCCGGGGAGCGCGCTGAACTGCTGCGCGAGATGGATCTGTGCCGCGACTGGCTGGCCCTGCGAGCCACCGATTGCCCGGTCAATTTCGGGCACCTGCTCAAGCTGGTCGAGGCCGAGCGCGCCTGGAGCGCGGGCGACCCCTGGCATGCCGCTCGCGCCTTCGACACCGCGCTGCGCGAGGCCCAGGCGCGTCAGCGCCCATGGCACCACGCACTGATCAGCGAGCGGGCCGGCTTGTTCCATCTGGAGCAAGGGCTGGAGCACACCGGACGGCAACTGCTGGCCGAAGCACGGCAACTCTATGAGGCCTGGGGGGCAAGCGCCAAGGCGCGCGAGCTTGAGCGCACCCACGCCTTCCTGCGCATTGCCCACCCTTTGCGGCCCGGCCCGGATTCCGGCAACAACGTGTCTGGCGACAGCATCGACATGCTTGGCGTGCTGCGCGCATCCCAGGCGCTGAGTTCGCAAACCAGCCTTGACAGCCTGAAGACCAGCGTGGTCAAGCTGCTCGGCACGATGACCGGCGCCACATCGGTGCGCTTCGCGCTGCAGGATGAGGACCAGAAGCAATGGCTGCTGTCCGCCACCTCGGATCAGCAGATGGCGCCGATACCGGTCGAAGAGGCGGGAGTGCGCGGCCTGTTGCCGCTGTCAGCCTTTCACTATGCCGAGCGCACCCGCGAGCCGCTGCTGGTGGAGGATGCGACGCGCGATGACCGCTTCGCGCGCGACCCGTATCTCGCCGGGCTGGCGCGTTGTTCACTGCTGGTGATCCCGATCCTGAGCCAGGGTGTGCCACGCGCCGTGTTGCTGCTGGAAAACCAGCTCAGCCGCGGCGCGTTCACCATCGACCGGCTGGACGCGGTGATGCTGATCGCCGGCCAGCTCGCGGTCTCGCTGGAGAACGCGCTGCTGTACGAAAAGCTCGAGCAGCGCGTGCGCGAGAAAACCCGCGAGTTGCGCGAGACCCAGGCCAAACTCATCGCCGCCGCGCGCCAGGCCGGCATGGCCGAGATCGCCACCAACGTGCTGCACAACGTGGGCAACATCCTCAACAGCGTCAACGTCTCGGCCGACCTGCTCGGCAGCACGCTGCGCACCTCGCGCGCCCATGGCTTGTCGCGGGCGGTGCAGCTGATGGACGAACACGCGGCGGACCTGGGCGGCTTTCTGACCCTTGACGGCAAGGGCAAGATGCTGCCGGGCTATCTGGGCCAGCTGGCGCTGGCGCTGGCCGCAGAGCAGCAAGGCATGGCCGAGGAACTCGCCCGCCTCATCCGCAGCATCGATCACATCAAGGACGTGGTGGCCACCCAGCAGTCCTACGCGGGGAGCGCCAGCATTGTCGAGCCGCTGCAGATCTGCGATCTGGTCGAGGATGCCCTGCGCATGAGCGGCGAAGCGCTCGTGCGCCACCAGGTGACGGTGGTGAAGGAGTTTGCACCTGTCCCGGTGGTGCCGCTGGACCGGGCACAGGTTCTGCTGATCCTGGTGAACCTGATCAGCAACGCCAAGTACGCCATGGAAAGCATGGCGGTTGGCTCGCGCCAGATCACGCTGCATGTGCAAGTCGCCGGCGGCTTGCTGCGCATATCGGTCGCGGACAAGGGCGAGGGCATCCCGGCGCAAAACCTCACGCGCATCTTCGCGCACGGCTTCACCACGCGCAAGACCGGCCACGGCTTCGGGCTGCACAGCTGCGCGCTGGCGGCCCGGCAGATGGACGGCACCCTCACCGCCCACAGCGACGGCCCCGGCCGGGGCGCGACCTTCACGCTCGATCTGCCCATCGGCACGGCGCAAGGCGCGCCATGACCCAAGTGCAGAACCGGCGGTTTTGCTGATCGACGACATGCCCTGCACAGCGCACAACCCAGCCTATCGGGCAAGTAGTTGTCTGCGCTCACTGGCATAACAGCGTTACTTCGCTTGAGTATCCACGCAACGTCGGGAGCGGCCCCCGCGGCAAGATACAAGGCCCACTTCGCGCAGCCTTGCACAATCCGGAGCTTGCAGACAAATGGCAAGCGCTCGGGGCGCTGCTGCGCTACGACACCCCCTGCAGCTGTACCGATGAACAAATCACGCAAATCGTTTCGCCGGCCGCCTGACGCGCGACCTCCCGCAAGGGGCAGGGTCACGTTCAAGCCGGTTTATTGCGGCGTTATGTTGGAGTCCTTGACGAACTTGGCGTAGTCGTCCCACTCTTTGCGCACGAAGCTGTTGAAGCCCGCGACGGAGCTGCCGGTCACGTCCAGGCTGATGTCGGTGATCTGCTTCTTCATCTCGCTGGTGTTCAAAAGCAATTGCACCTGTTCGTTGAGCTTGGCGATGATGGCCGGCGGTGTGCCTGCCGGTGCGGCCAGGCCGACCCAGCCGACGGATTTGTAGCCGGCGATACCGGCCTCGGCGACCGTGGGCACATCGGCCAGGGTGGACAGGCGCTTGTCGCCGGTGACGGCCAAGGCCCTGAGCTTGCCGCTCTTGGCGTAGGGCACGGCGGTGGGCGAGGTTTCGAACATCAAATCGATCTGGCCGCCCAGCAGGTCGGCCAGCGCGGGGGCGCCGCCTTTGTAGGCCACATTCAGCATGTCGGTGCCGGTCATCTGCATGAAGCGGCGGGCGGCTACGTCCTGCGGACCGCCGAGGCCGGAGGTGCCCACGCTCAGCTTGCCGGGGTTGGCCTTGGCGTAGGCCACCAGTTCAGCCACGTTCTTGAACGGCCATTTCGGGTTGATGATCAGCACGTTCGACTGGTCGGCGATGCGGATGATGGGCGCGATGTCCTTCAGCGGGTCGAACGGCAGCTTGGCAAACAGGTGGGCGTTGGAGGCCAGGCCGGTGTGGGCCAGCAGCAAGGTGTAGCCGTCCTTCGGCGCCTTGGCCACGAAGTCCATGCCGATGTTGCCGCTGGCACCGGGCTTATTGTCCACCAGCACCGGCTGGCCCAGGCTGACCGCGAGCTTCTGGCCGACGATGCGGGCCACCATGTCGTTGCTGCCGCCGGGCGGATAGGTCACCACCAGGCGAATGGGTTTGGACGGGTATGCGTCTTCCGCGGTGGCAAGCGAAGACAGCAGGACAAGACTGGTTGCAACCAGGGCCATGGAGAGCTGGAATGGTTTTTTCATATCAAGGGTGATTTTGGGTGGATGGTGGATGGTGGATGGTGGATGGCGGGGCGTATCAGTTTTCCAGCGGCGCCTTCGCCGTCTCGCGCGCCACAAAGACGGCCACCAGCGTCAGGCACAGCGCAGCGGTGACATACACCGAGATGGCCAGCGTGGAGCCGTAGGACTTGAACAGCGTGGCGATGATCAGCGGCGCAAAGCCACCGCCCACGATGCCCGCCAGGGTGTACGCCAGGGATGAGCCGGCGTAGCGCACGCGGGTCGGGAACTGCTCGGTGACGAAGGCGGCCTGGGGGCCGTACATCATGGCGTGGATGATCAGGCCGACGACGACGGCGATGCAGATTTGCAGGGGCTGCGCGCTGTCCATCAGCATGAAGAACACATAGGCCCAGACCATGCCCAGCAGTGCGCCGGCGATGTACACCGGGCGGCGGCCCAGCCGGTCGGACAGCGCGCCAAAGAACGGCACGGCGATGGCGTTGCAGGCGGCGCCGAGCATGGTGGCCGTCAGGGCCACGGGGCGGGACAGGTGCAGCACGGTGGTGACATAAGTGAGCGTGAAAACCACCACCAGCGCGTACAGCACGTCGGAACCGATGCGCGAGCCGCCCGCCATCAACAGGCGGCGCCAGTGGTGGGTAAACACCTCCTTGAGCGGCGCCTGGGCCTTTTCGTGGTGGGCTTCGAGTTCCAGGAACACCGGGGTTTCTTCCACGCCCCAGCGCAGCCACAGACCAAAAGCCACCAGCACGACGCTGGCCAGGAAGGGGATGCGCCAGCCCCAGGACTGAAACTCTTCCGGGCTCAGAAACAGGGTCAGCAGCGTGATGAAGCCCGTGCCCAGCAAGGTGCCGCATGACGGGCCCACCTGGGCGAAAGAGGCATTGCGGCCGCGCTGGTGCTGGGAGCCGTGCTCCATCGACAACAGCACCGCGCCCGCCCATTCGCCGCCAATGGCCGCGCCCTGCAAAAAGCGCAGCGTGACCAGCAGCACCGGGCTCCAGATGCCCCATGAGGCATAACCCGGCAAAAAGCCGATCAGTCCGGTGGCCACGCCCATCATCATGAGGGTGGCGGCCAGCACGAAGCGGCGGCCCAGCTTGTCGCCCAGATGGCCGAACACGAAGCCGCCCAGGGGCCGCGAGATGTAACCGACCGCATAGGTCGAAAAGGCCAGGATCGTGCCCGTCAGCGGGTCGAAGGACGGAAAAAACACGGCGTTGAAAACCAGCGCCGCCATCAGGTTGTAGATAGTGAAGTCATACCACTCCAGCGTGGTGCCGACCGAGCTGGCGGCGGCGAGCCGCCCCATTTTCGGCGATCTGGGCAAGGCGGGCGGCGTGGGCAGTACGGGCAATGCGAGTGAAGGATGGGTCATGGGAGTATCGGGTTGGGTAGGCGGTGCGTTAAAAAAGGACGGCGCCGTTCAGCGGGCCAGTTCCTGCGAGAACAGTTTCCACTTGAGCGCGTAGCAGGCCGCGTCCTGTGCGCCTGGCCCGAGCAGCGCCTGCGCCTGGGCCAGGGCGGCATCGTTGGCTTCGGCGCTGCTGGTTTCAATGACCAGCAGCGCAAGAAGCTGGCGGCCTTGCACGCTTTCCCGGGGCAAGGGCGTGCTCAGCGCGTCATCGGGGACCAGCAGGTAGGACTGCACGAAGCCGGGCCGTGCGGCCAGTTGCCGGCCCAGGCTGGCGATGTGCGCGGCCAGCTCCGTCGCCTCGGCGGCCGGGTTCATCGTCAGCACCGACAGCCAGCTGCCGCTGCCCTGGCCCACGACCGCCGTCACGGCGCAGACGCGGCGCATCGGCTCCAGCATGCGGCCCAGGTTGGTGATGGACCAGGCGGTTTGCCGGCCGAAGGCGGCTTGGTAGGCTGGTGAGGTGAAGGCCGCCAGCGAAGCTGTGCGGTACAGGCCCAGGTAGCGCTTGCCGCCGCGCACCGACTGGTAGCGCGCCGCCGAAATAAAGCCCTCGACGCGGGCACGCTCTTCGACGTGCTCGCGGTCGTACCAGTCGTTGAAATCAGCTTCGTCCGCAGCGCCTACATCGGTCGCCACGAACAGCATGCCATGGGAAGTGGAATCCATACCTACGCTCCTTCAGTTGAAAATTAATGCTGGAAATTCAGGGTGGTTTCGATAGCCGCGGCCCAGCCCAGGAGGGCGGCATCGGCCATGGCCGGGCCGGCCAGGCTCAGGCCGACCGGGGCGCCGCCGGGCGGGTGGCAGGGGAGGGAAATGGCGCAGCCGTCGATGAAATTGACAATCGACGGGTTGCGCAGCATGGCGCCGTTGACCGAAAAGTACCGCGCCTCGTCGGCCAGCTCGGCAATGCGCGGCGCGACCAGCGGCACGGTGGGCATCAGCCAGCCGTCAAACTCGCCCAGGCGCGCGGCGACCCGGCGTTGCCAGTCGGCGCGCTGCGCAAACAGCCCGATGTAAGCCCGGGCCGAGAAGTCCCGCCCACGCAAAATGCGCGACAGCACCCGTGGGTCGTAGCCCGCGCCGCGCCGCTCCACCAGGTCGGCATGCCAGGCCCAAGACTCCGCCGCGCTAAAGCCGCCTGCGGCATTGATGCCTGCCAGTTCGTCAAATTCGGGCACCGCCAGTTCCACCAGCTGCGCGCCTGCGGCAGACAAACGCTGCAGCGCGTGCTGAAAGGCTGCGGCCACCTCGGCGTCCATGCCGTCTTGCACCAGCGTGGTGGGAACGGCGAAGCGGGCTTGCGCCAGGCGCGCCGGCCGGGTGGCACCAAGGCTGCCGGAGAGCACCGCATCCATGGCCGCGCAGCCCGCCACATCGGCGGCCAGCACGCCGACCGCGTCCAGCGTGGGCGACAGCGGCACCAGCCCGGTGGACGGCATGCGCCGCGCCGTGGGCTTGAAGCCGGTGATGCCGCACAGGGCAGCAGGGATGCGCGCCGAGCCGCCGGTGTCGCTGCCGACGCTGGCAAGGCACATGCCGTCAGCCACCGCCACCGCAGCGCCCGACGATGAGCCGCCGGGGATGCGCTGCTCGTGCCGCTGCCACGGGTTGGCCGGGGTGCCGTAGTGGGGGTTGATGCCCAGCCCGGAGTAGGCGAATTCGGTCATGTTGGTCTTGCCGACCAGGACCGCGCCCGCCGCCAGCAGGCGCTGCACCGCGCCGGCGTCCTGCGCCGCAGCGGGCGCATCGCGCAGCACCGTGGAGCCGGCCGTCGTGGGCTTGCCGGCCACGTCGAACAGATCCTTGACGGAGACCGGCAAGCCTTCGAGCGGCGAACGCCGCAGGCCCGCGTCGCGCAAGCTGTCCGAGGACTGCGCCAGGCGCACGGCACGTTCGGCAAAGACCTGCGTGAACGCGTGCGCGCCCTCGCCGGCGGGGTCGGCGATGCGGTCCAGGGCCGCTTCGGTCAGCGCCAGCGAACTGCTGTGCCTGGCATCCAGGGCGGCGCGTGCGCTGGTCGTGGTGAATGTGGGGGAATGCATGGCGTCTGCTCCGTGCGTTCAGGCAATGACCGGCAGCGCCAGGCAGCGGTAGGCATGCGTGATGCGGCGGTTCAGGCGCGCGTCAAACAGCTCCATGCGAAAGGCGGGCGACGGACGGATGCCGCCGATGGCGCCCACCGTGCCGCAGGCCATCGCAAAGCCTTCTGCGGGGGCCGGGTTGCCGGCGCCGTAGCGCGCCAGCAGATCGGCAGGTTCGCGCAGCGCGGCCAGCGTGCCTTCCTGGTACAGGCGGAACTCCCCGCCCTCCTCGATCCACGAGCGCAACACCAACTCGTCCCAATGGTCTTGCACATCGGCCAGCCGCCACGCACTGCGCGCCACCGGCTTGGGGCAAATCTGCTTGGACAGGGCAACGCTGTGGGTTTCCAGCGCGCGGTCGGTGTGGTCGGAGGCAATCGACACGAAAAACTCGCCCGCGTGGAAGAAGAGGAAAGGCTCCGCTTCGCCGGAAGTGCCATCGCCCACCACCTGCACGCTGCCGGCCTGGCTCAGCTGGTTGGCCGCGACACGGTAAAAAAGCGGCACCGCACTCGGGCGGGGCACGCCAATCGCCTCAAGCTCACCAATATGGTGCTCGATGGCGTGCGCATCGCGGCCGGTCCAGCCAGCGATCACAAGGCGGTCGACCTCGATCCGCAGGGGCTGGGCGGCGTTTTCAGGGGGGAGATCAAAAATAAGGGTCATAGCAACGTATTTCCTTTTGAAACGATTGAGAAATTTCAGTGAAATATTACAGTGTTTTCTAGCGAATTTCATGCCACGTTTTCCCGTGTAGCATCGGAGGTCCAAATGTGATATTTAAGAGCGCCATGAAACCTGCTGCAGCCGTCCATCAGTCTTCTGCCCGTGTACCGGGCGAGGATCTGTCCCGCAATGAATCCGCCTACGCACGCCTGAAGGACGCGCTGGTGACGCTGGCCTACAAACCGGGTGAATACCTGAACACGGCGCAGGTGATGGAGCGTTTTGGCCTGGGCCGAACCCCCATCAACCAGGCGCTGCACCGGCTGTCCGCCGAGGGGCTGGTGCAGATCATTCCGCGCAAGGGCGCGATGGCCGCGCCGCTGTCGATCAACGACGCGCTGGAGTTGATCGAGGTGCGCCAGGTCAACGAGATGCTGTGCATGCGCCTGGCCGCCGCCGCCATCACCGGCCACGAACTCCAGGAACTCGAAGCCATTGCCCAGGATTTCGAAAACGCCGCCGGGCAGCGCGACGTGGTGGCGCTGATGAACACCGACCGCCTGTTCCACGAAAAAATTGCGCAGGCCGCCCGCAACACCATGCTGCAAGACATCCTGAGCGTGCTGCACGCCCGCTCCCAGCGGTTCTGGGCCATCTCGTTTACAACCGAGGGCCATGTGGACGAGGTGATGGCCGAGCACCGTGCCATCGTTGCGGCCCTGGCCAGCCATGATGCGCAAGCGGCAACCGAGGCGGCCAGAACGCACATCCTCTCGTTCAAGTCGTCGCTGCTGAATCTGTCGCGGTCGTGAGATACCGCCGAATGCTATCAAATATATAGCTACAAATTCTTATGTCACTTGCGTAAACCTGGTTTTTCTTCAAAATTTACCGCCCAGCAACGCCGACAGCCGCGTGATGAAGGCAAGGCGCAAGTCGAAACCTCGGACGCCCAATAAAAAAAGCGCCCGAAGGCGCTTTTTTTATTGGCAAGCAGTGCTTACTTCGACACGACGCGCGCCATCTCCAGGCACTTGTTCGAGTAGCCCCATTCGTTGTCGTACCAGGCGACGATCTTCACGAAGGTGCCGTCCAGCGCGATGCTCGCGTCCGCGTCAAAGATCGAGGTGCGCGTGTCGCCCCGGAAATCGGTGGCGACGACCTTATCCTCGGTGTAGCCCAGCACGCCCTTGAGCGCACCTTCGCTTTGCGCCTTCATCTCGGCGCAGATTTCCTTGAGCGTCGCTTCGCTGTTCAATTCGCAGGTCAGATCGACCACCGACACGTCGCTGGTCGGCACGCGGAAGGACATGCCCGTGAGCTTCTTGTTCAGCTCGGGGATGACCACGCCGACGGCCTTGGCCGCGCCGGTGGACGAGGGAATGATGTTTTCCAGGATGCCGCGTCCGCCGCGCCAGTCCTTGTTTGAAGGGCCGTCCACCGTCTTTTGCGTGGCCGTGGCCGCATGCACCGTGGTCATCAGGCCGCGCTTGATGCCCCATTTGTCGTTGAGCACCTTGGCGACAGGCGCCAGGCAGTTGGTCGTGCAGGACGCGTTGCTGATGATGGCCTGGCCGTCATACGTCTTGTCGTTCACGCCGAAGACGAACATCGGTGTGTCGTCCTTGCTTGGAGCCGAGAAGATCACCTTCTTGGCCCCGGCGGCCAGGTGCTTTTCACCGGCGGCCTTGTCCAGGAACAGCCCGGTGGCTTCCAGCACCACGTCGGCGCCGACTTCGGCCCACTTGAGGTTCAGCGGGTCGCGCTCCTGCGTCAGGCGGATGCGCTTGCCGTTGACGATCAGGGTGTTGCCTTCGACCGAAACCTCGCCCTTGAAGCGGCCATGCACCGAGTCGTACTGCAGCATGTAGGCCAGGTACTCGGGCTCCAATAAATCGTTGATGGCGACGATCTCGATGTCGCTGAAGTTCTGCACGGCGGCGCGCAACACGTTGCGGCCAATGCGGCCGAAGCCGTTAATACCCATCTTGATAGTCATCTTGCTTTTTGCTCCAGTTGGTTAACTTGCAACACCCTCCGGCCGGACAGGCCGGAACGGCACTTATTTTTTCCGCAGCACCTTGCGCACGGTCGCGGCCACATTGGCTGGCGTGAAACCGAAGTGCTCGAACAGCACGGCGGCCGGCGCTGATTCGCCGAAGGTGTCAATGCCAATGACCGCCGCGCAGCCGTATTTCCACCAGCCATCGGTCACGCCCATTTCCACCGCGATGCGCGGCAGGCCTTCGGGCAGGATTTTCGATTTGTAGGCCGTGTCCTGGCGGTCGAACGTGGTCGTGCTAGGCATCGACACCACGCGCACCGCGATCTTCTGGGCGGCCAGCAGTTCCTGCGCCTTCAGCGCCAGCTGCACTTCGGAGCCGGTGGCAATGATGACGGCCTGCGCCTTTTTCTTCATGCCGACTTCTTCCGGCTCGGCCAGCACGTAGGCGCCCTTGCTGATCTGGCCGACATCGTCTTTCGGCGCATACGGCAGGTTCTGGCGGCTCAGCAGCAAGGCCGTGGGCCGGGTCTTGTTTTCCAGCGCCACGGCCCAGGCCACGGCGGTTTCAGCGGTATCGCCCGGACGCCAGACGTCCAGGTTCGGAATCAGGCGCAGGCTGGCGGCATGCTCGATGGACTGGTGCGTCGGGCCGTCTTCGCCCAGGCCGATGGAGTCGTGCGTGAACACATGCACCACGCGCAGCTTCATCAGCGCGGCCATGCGGATGGCATTGCGCGAGTAATCGCTGAAGGTCAAAAAGGTGCCGCCGTAGGGGATGAAGCCGCCATGCAGCGCCACGCCGTTCATGATGGCGGCCATGCCGAACTCGCGCACGCCGTAGTTGATGTGGCGCCCGCCGACCAGGCTGCCGTTGGCGGCCTCGATCTGCACCACGTCGCCGCTGGCGTCAAAGCGCAGGCTGGGCGTGGACTTGGTGTTGGTCAGGTTTGAGCCGGTCAGGTCGGCCGAGCCGCCCAGCAACTCGGGCAGGCCGGCGGTGAAGGATTCGAGCGCCAGCTGCGAGGCCTTGCGCGAAGCCACGGTTTCGGCCCGGGTATGCGCACCGACGACGGTATCGACGGCCAGCTGCGCAAAGCTCTTGGGCAGCTCGCCCTTCATGCGGCGCACGAATTCCGCGGCCAGTTCGGGATGCGCCTTTTTGTAGGCGGCAAAGGTCTTGTCCCATTCGGCTTCGAGCTTGCGGCCCTGGGCCTTGGCATCCCAGGCGGCCATGCTTTCCTTGGGAATCTTGAAAGGCGTGTGCGGCCAGTTGAGCGCGGCGCGGGTCAGGCCGATTTCCTCGGCGCCCAGCGGTTCGCCGTGCGCCTTGGCGGTGTTGGCGCGGTTCGGCGAACCCTTGCCGATGTGCGTCTTGCAGATCACCAGCGTCGGCTTGCCGGATGCCTTCTTGGCCTCGGCAATCGCGGCGGACACGGCGTCGGCGTCATGGCCATCGACCGGGCCAATCACGTTCCAGCCGTAGGCGGCAAAACGCTGCGCGGTGTTGTCGATGAACCAGGGCTCGACCTGGCCGTCAATCGAAATGCCGTTGTCGTCGTACAGCGCGATCAGCTTGTCCAGCTTCCAGGCGCCGGCCAGCGCGGCGGCCTCGTGGCTGATGCCTTCCATCAGGCAGCCGTCGCCCATGAACACGTAGGTGTTGTGGCCGACGACCGTGTGGCCTTCGCGGTTGAACTCCTTGGCCAGCAGCTTTTCAGCCAGCGCCATGCCGACCGCATTGGTCAGACCCTGGCCGAGCGGGCCGGTGGTGGTCTCGATGCCGGGCGTCACGTCCACTTCAGGGTGGCCGGGGGTCTTGGAGCCGAACTGGCGGAAGTTTTTCAGTTCGCTGATCGGCAGCTGGTAGCCGGTCAGGTGCAGCACCGCGTAAATCAGCATCGACGCATGGCCGTTGCTCAGCACGAAGCGGTCGCGGTCCATCCAGTGCGGATTGGTGGGGTTGTGCCGGAGGTGGTCGCCCCAGAGGGCCACGGCCATGTCGGCCATGCCCATGGGGGCGCCGGGATGACCCGAATTGGCTTGTTGTACGGCGTCCATTGCGAGTGCGCGTATCGCATTCGCCATCATTTCGTTTTTGGCCATCAGGCTAAGCTCCGGAAGGTTCGGTAGTCAAGGTAATCCGGCATTTTAACGGCCGCTGCGCTGGCGCCCGCCCGGAGCCGCTTTCTGCAGCGCTGAAACAGCAGCGGCGGCAAATGCTCTAAAGTCGTGTTCATGCAAACCAAGCCCCCCTGCGCCCGCCTCTTTTTGTGCCACTTCAACCGGACATCCGGGGTGGAAAAATGAACCCGCCGATCAAGGCCATGATCCTGGCCGCCGGGCGCGGCGAGCGCATGCGGCCGCTGACCGACCATTGCCCCAAGCCCTTGCTGCAGGTGCGGGGCAAGGCGCTGATCGACTGGCATGCAGAGGCACTGGCACGCGGCGGCTTCAACGAGCTGGTCGTCAACACCGCCTGGCTGGGCGAGCAGATTTCAAGCCATTTAGGCCTTTTGCGCAATACTGGCTGGCATGAACAGCTATCATTTTCATACTCGCACGAAGGCGATGACTTCGGCTATGCGCTCGAAACGGCCGGCGGCATTGCGCGTGCGCTGCCGCTGCTGGGCGATGTGTTCTGGCTGCTGGCGAGCGATGTGTTCGTGCCCGGATTCGAGTTCTCGCCAGAAGCCGCCGACCGCTTCATCGCCAGCGGCAAGCTCGCCCACCTGTGGCTGGTGCCCAATCCGGCGCACAACCCGCGCGGCGATTTCGGCCTGAGCGCTGACGGCCTGGCGCTGAACCTGGCCGCCGACGACCCGGCGCCGCGCTACACCTATAGCACCATCGGCCTGTACCGGCGCGAACTGTTCGACACGCTGGCCTTTGGCAACCCGCAAGGCTTGGCGGTCGCGCTGGCGCCGCTCTTGCGCGCGGCGATGGACCGCCAGCAGGTCAGCGCCGAGCTGTATTCGGGCGCCTGGACCGACGTGGGCACGCCGCAGCGGCTCGCCGAACTGAACCAAATTATTCCGAACTGAAAGCATCACGCCCCATGAGCACCCAATTGAGCCCTTCGGCCGCCTATGCCGTCTATGCCAAACGCCGCGCCGCCATTGGCCGCGCCTTGATCAAGGCCGGCGGCGGCGTGGCCCTGCTGCCCACCGCGCCCGAGTTGCCGCGCAACCGCGACAGCGACTTTCCGTACCGCCACGACAGCTATTTTTATTACCTGACCGGCTTTGGCGAGCCCGGTGCGTGGCTGGCCATCGAGGCCAGCGGCAAAACGGTCAAAAGCACGCTGTTTTGCCGGCCCAAGGATCTGGAACGCGAGATCTGGGACGGCATCCGGCTCGGCCCCCAGGCCGCGCCCGCCGCGCTGGGCGTCGATGCCGCCTTCAGCCTGGATGCGCTCGACGACAAGATGCCCGAACTGCTGGCCAACCAGAACGCCGTGTGGTTTCCGTTCGCCACGCACAAGGGCCTGGAAACCCAGGTCGATGGCTGGCTGAACAAGGTTCGCGCCCGCGTGCGCCTGGGCGCCGAATGCCCGCAAAGCCAGCACGATCTGTGCAAGCTGCTCGACGAAATGCGGCTGTTCAAGGACAGCCACGAAATTTCCATCCTGCGGCGCGCCGGGCAGATTTCCGCCGCCGCCCATGTGCGCGCCATGCAGACCTCCGCCGCGATGCTGCGCGCCAACGTCAAAGGCGGCCTGCGCGAATACCACCTGGAAGCCGAGTTGCTGCACGAGTTCCGCCGCCAGGGCTCTGAATTCCCGGCTTACACCAGCATCGTCGCGGCGGGCGCCAACGCCTGCGTGCTGCACTACCGCGCCGGCAACGCCGAACTGAAATCCGGCCAGCTCTGCCTGATCGACGCCGGCTGCGAACTGGACGGCTACGCCAGCGACATCACCCGCACCTTTCCGGCCGATGGCAAGTTCAGCCCGGCGCAGCGGATTCTCTATGACATCGTGCAGGCGTCGCAGGAAGCCGCGATTGCGGTCACCCGGCCGGGCAACCGTTTCATCGACCCGCACAACGCCGCCACGCGGGTGCTGGTCGAAGGCATGCTCGACACCGGTTTGCTGGCCAAAGCGAAGCACGGCACGGTCGATGACGTGCTGGAGTCGGGCGCCTACCGGCAGTTCTACATGCACCGCACCGGCCACTGGATGGGCATGGACGTGCACGACTGCGGCGACTACACCGAGCCCGGCAGCCAGCCGCATGAAGAAAAGGATGCGCTTGGCCAGAAGGTCATGCGCAAGCCTTCGCGCATCCTGAAACCCGGCATGGTGCTGACGGTCGAGCCCGGCCTGTACGTGCGTCCGGCCAAGGGCGTGCCGAAAAAATTCTGGGACATAGGCATCCGCATCGAGGACGACGCACTGGTGACGGCCCAGGGCTGCGAGCTGATGACGCGCGGCGTGCCGGTGAAGGCGGACGAGATCGAGGCCCTGATGCGCGGCTGACCGGGCGCCGCCTGCCGCCGGGCCGCAGCAGCCAGTCCCCTAAAATTAGCCATGAAAACTTTTATCCGATTCTTTTTTAGAACCCTGCGCGTCGTCCTCGGTCCGGTGGTGCTGCTCAAGGAAACCCTCACCCGCCCCAAGGGCGTGGTGCGCATCCAGGCCGCGCAGGACAAGGTCAACCGGCAATGCAAGTCGCTGGTGCTGTACCAGTACAAGACCTGCCCTTTCTGCAGCAAGGTCCGGCAGGAAATGAGCCGCCTGTCATTGAACATCAAGCGCATCGACGCACAGCCTGAAGGCCCGGACCGTCAGGAATTGCTCAAAGGCAGTGGCCAGACCAAGGTGCCCTGCTTGAGAATCACCGATAAAGCCGGCAAGAGCCAGTGGCTCTACGATTCGGACAAGATCGTGGCGTATTTGCGGGAGCGGTTTGTGGCGGCTTGAGGACAGGCAAGCCTGGCGCGTTGTGAGACTGCGACAGGTCAAAAAGGCTACTCCGTAGCCAGCATCGTCGCCGCCCAGAACGGCAACTCGTCCACCAGCCAAGTCGTCTGCGCTCTTTCGCACATCGCCACCAGTCTGTGCGCGCCCTCCTCCACTTCGGCGGCATCGTAGACAAAGGCCAGATCGGCGATACGCACCGCTTGCCCAAGATGGGCCATGGTGCGCGGATAGCGCTCAAGAATGCGGCTTGCCGGGAGCTATGGCCACCTTCCTGGACGCGCTGGCTGACACGCGCCAGCAGGCGCTGTGGATCATCGAGAGACACCACATAAAAGACCACCTGATAACCCAGCGATTGCGCGTGGCGGATAAGGCCCAGTTTTGATTCGTGCGAAAAAACGGTTTCACTGACAAACCCGACCCTGGCATTGAGCAATGCCTCCCGCCGCGCGTCAGCCCATTCGCGTGCAGCTTCGGAGCGCTTCTGCAAATCAGCGATGTGCCGCAAATGGTTGCGTTCGTACAGGTCAGCGTTCACAAACTCCAGCGCACGGTCCAGGGTGCCGCTCGACACCAAGGCGCGGTAGAGCGTCGATTTTCCAGCGCCGTTGGGTCCGGCCAGAAGATGAAAAATCGGTGGATTCAAGCAGCAGCCCGTTGCACGGCCTGCTGGCGGTTATCTTCAACAATGGTGCGGATATGGGTTTGCAAAACTCCGCTGGTGCTGGCCGCGAGCACCCGCATTTTCAGTGCGTCCAGCGAATCGGGTTCTTTTTCGCGCGACTTTTTCGCCGCCGCCTCGTAGCCTTCAATTGCCGCCCGCGCCTCCTGCGCCGTCAGGCCGCTGTGCTCGACGACCCGGCCCAGCGTGGCCCAGTATTCGACCTGGCCGGCGACGGAGCGACGCAGCGGCTGGGCCGCCGCGCGGGCTTGCTGCACCAGGGCGGCAGGGAGTTTGACGGATGAAAAACCGGTGGATGGCGAGGTCATGAATAATCTCCTGTTTGGCGCATTTTGCGCCAAACAGGAGATCGAGACAAGCCGTGCGGCACACCGCCGGGTCATTGCGTTGCCGTCCTACGCCAGCTTGCGAGGCGGCCGATAGCCAGGCCGCACAGACCCATTAAGCTGACACACGACCCGGCAGCCTGCCGGTCCAACGCAAGGAGTTTCCCGATGACAACCGTTTCAGAAGTCATGACCCGTGGCGCGCGCAGCCTGCGCCCGACCGATACCGTGGTGCAAGCCGCGCAGGCCATGGAGGAACTCAATGTGGGCGTGATTCCCGTCTGCGCGGGCGACAAACTGATCGGCATGGTGACCGACCGCGACATCGTCGTTCGCGGCGTGGCCCAGGGACTCGATGCCAAAACGACGGCGCTGGCCGACGTGATGAGCAGCCATGTGCGCACCGCGCGCGAAGACGATGATGTGGAGGACGTCCTCGACATCATGGGCGAAAACCAGATTCGCCGCATGCCGGTGGTGGACGCGCAGGACAGGCTGATCGGCATCCTTTCCATCGGTGACATTGCCGCCAAGGACCCGGATGTCGATGCCGATGTGGCCACCTCGCTGGGCAATATTTCATCGCCCGCCGAACCGGACCGCTGACACCCGCCGCAAGCGAGCGATCCGGCAAGCGGTCGCTCACAGGGCCGACAGGAATTGCTGCAGTTCCGGCGTTTTCGGACGGCTGAAAAGCACCTCTGGCGGCCCCATTTCATGAACTTTTCCCTGGTGCATAAAGACCACGCGATCACTGACCTTGCGGGCAAAGTTCATCTCGTGCGTCACCAGCATCAGGGTCATGCCTTGCTCCGCCAGGTCTTCCACGACTTGCAGCACCTCGCCGACAAGCTCGGGGTCCAGCGCGGAGGTGACTTCATCGCAGAGCAGCACCTCGGGGTTCATGGCCAGCGCGCGGGCAATGGCCACGCGCTGCTGCTGCCCGCCCGAGAGCTGCTCGGGGCGGTGGTCAAACTTTTCCGCCAGCCCGACCCGCGCCAGCAGCTGCTCGGCGCGCCGGCGGGCTTCAGCTTTGGGAAGCGCCTTGACCAGCATGGGCGCGAGCATCACGTTCTGGCCGACCGTCAGGTGCGGAAACAGGTTGAAGCTCTGGAAGATCATGCCCACGTTCTGGCGCAGCTCGCGCATGGCGTGCGGGTCGTTGATCTTCAGCGCCTGGCCATGCACCGTGAGCACGCCTTCCTGGAACTCCTCCAGGCCGTTGATGCAGCGCAGCAGCGTGCTCTTGCCCGAGCCGCTCTTGCCGATGATGCAGACCACCTCGCGGCGCTCTATCTGCAGGTCGATGCCCTTGAGGACTTCGTTCGTGCCGTAGCGCTTGCGCAGGCCACGGATGTCCACCAGGGGAATGGTCTTGGATGGGTTTGTTTGCAGGGTCATGGGTGTTGGGTTCAGCGCCTGGGGCTGAGTTTTCGTTCAAGGTTGCGGCTCCATACCGACAGCGGAAAGCACAGGGCGAAATACATCAGGCCGACGCAGCCATACACCAGGAAGGGCTCGTAGGTGGCATTGGCAATCATCTGGCCGGCCTTGGTGATTTCCACGAAACCGATCACCGAGGCCAGCGCCGTTCCCTTGATGATCTGGATCAGGAAGCCGACCGTCGGGCCGATGGCAATGCGCGCGGCCTGCGGCAGCACGATGTGGCGCAGCTGCTCGCCGAAATTCATCGCCAGGCTGGCCGCCGCTTCCCACTGGCCGCGTGGAATCGACAGCACGCAGCCGCGCCAGATTTCGGTCAGGTAGGCGCTGGCGTAAAGCGTCAGGCAGACCGAGGCGGCCACCAGCGCCGAGGTGTTGACGCCCAGCATCGACAGCCCGAAATAAGTCAGGAACAGCTGCATCAGCAGCGGCGTTCCCTGAAACACCTGCACATACAGCGCAACGCAGCGCGCGGCGCCCGGCAGCTTCGAGAGCCTGGCGATGAGCAGCACCAGCCCGACGATGCCGCCGCCCGCAAAGGCAATCAGCGACAGCGCCACCGTCCAGCGCAAGGCCAGCAGGAGGTTGCGCACGATGTCCCACAAGGAAAAATCGACCATGGAGTGTCTTCCTGGCTCAAGGGCCGAATATGAAACGCGGCCCGGCCCAGTGGAGCACCTGCCGCACCAGCACGGCCAGGCCGAGGTAAACCAGCGTCACGAGGATGTAGGACTCCATGCTGCGAAAGGTGCGGCTGGAGATGAGGTTGGCGGCATAGGAGATTTCCTCGGTGGAGATCTGGCCGCACACCGCCGAGCCCAGCATCACGATGATGATCTGGCTGACCAGCGCGGGCCACACGCGCTCCAGCGACGGCGGCAGCACCACCCGGGTGAAGATCTGCCAGCGGTTCAGCGCCAGGCTTTGCGCCGCCTCGATCTGGCCGGGGTGCGTGGACTCGATGCCCGCGCGGACGATCTCGCAGGCATAGGCCCCCAGGTTCAGGACCATGGCCAGCATGCTGGCGGTCTCGGGCGACAGCTTCACGCCCATGGCGGGAAGGCCGAAAAAGATGAAGAACAGCTGGATGATGAACGGCGTGTTGCGGACCAGTTCCACATAGGCGCCGACCATGGCGCGCAGCCAGGCGGGGCCATGCACCCGCGACCAGGCGCAGGCGATGCCCAGACAGGTGCCCACCGGCGCCGCGACGGCGGTCAGCAGGGCGGTCAGCGCCAGGCCCCTCAACAGCATGGGCCACTGGCCCAGCACAACAAGAAAATCCAGGCTCATGGTGTCAGGCCGGTTGGTGAGTCAGCAAGGAATTGAAGGCGTGAAGGCGCAATGTGCGAAAGGGGGCAAGCCGGGCCGTTCATGCACGCCCGGCTTGTCCCGGCGCTTGCTTATTCCGGAAGCTCGCCCAGGCCGCGACCCAGCCAGCGCTGCGCGTAGGTGTTGAGCGTGCCATCGGCCTTGGCCTGGCGCAGGATCTCGTTGACCTTGTCGAGCAATGCGGTTTCGCCCTTGCGCGCACCGATGAAATTGGGCGAGTCCTTCAGCAGCAGCTTGTACTCGGCCTGGATTTGCGGATTCTTCTGGATCGCCACCCCGGCCACGGCGGCGCCGGTCGCCAGCAGTTGCGTTTGCTGCGACACGAAAGCCGCCACCGTCGAGTTGTCGTCTTCAAAGCGCTGGATCTTCAGCGTAGGCGGCGCCACCTGCTGCAGCACGTCATCCTGAATCGTGCCGCGCGTCACGGCAATCGACTTGCCCGCCAGATCCTGGAAACTCTTGATGCTGAGCGCCTTGGGGCCAAAGACGGCCTGGTAGAACGGTGCGTAGGCCACCGAAAAGTCGATCACCTTGGCACGCTCCGGGTTCTTGCCGAGCGCCGAGACGATCAGGTCGATTTTTTTGGTCTGCAGGTAGGGAATCCGGTTGGGCGTGCTGACCGGCGTCATTTCGGCCTTGACGCCGAGCTTGTCGGCGATCAGCTGCGCCACCGCCACATCCAGGCCCTGCGGCTTGAAGTCGGGACTCATGAAGCCGTAGGGAGGAAAGTCGGTGGCGATGCCCAGCGAGATGGACTTCCTGGCCATGATGGCCGTGAGCGAATCGTCGGCCTGGGCCGGCACGGACGTCAGGAGAGCGAGTCCGGCGAGCAGGCCGGTGAGCGCCGTGGCGAACTTGAATTTCATGATGCTTGGCTTCCCAAAAAATTGATGAACACAGGGCTCTTTAGGCAAATTGCATGCCATGCGCCCACGACGGCATTTGAATCAGGCGGGCTCGTCCCGCTCGCAGCGCATGCCCGCCAAGCGCCAAGGCGCGGGCACCGGTCTTGCTAGAACCGGGCATGATCAATGAAACAATAATTTCTCAAATTCAAAACACTTGGAACTTATGTTCCAAACTTGTGCATGCCATGCATCAAGTTGGTGATGCATGCACGAACCAGGCGCAATGACATGAAAAAAGAGACCGAACCCCTCGATGCCCGGCTGCTGAAGGTCTATGACCAGCTTTCGGCGACAGACCGCAGGCTGGCGGACGTGGTCATCGCACGGAAAAAGGATTTGCTGGCCTATTCGGCCACCGAGCTGGCGGGCCTGGCCGGTGCCTCCAAGGCCAGTGCGGCACGGTTTTTTCGCCGTCTGGGCTACGCCGGATTCAGCGACTTCCGGCAGCAGGTCCGCGCCCAGGTGTCGCAGCAGTCGCCGCTGGCCCGCATCGGCCGCACGCCTGCGCGCCCATCGGAATCGGCCTCGTTGCAGGCGCATGTGCAAAATGACGTGGCGCGCCTGGGCAGCCTGCTCGACGGCCTCACGCAGGACGTGCTGGAGCAGGCGCTTGAGTTGCTGGTTCGCGCGCGCCGGGTCTGGATCGTCGGCTACCGCAACGGCTGCATGACCGCGTTTTATGCCAGCGCCTTGCTGTCGCAGGTGCGGCATGACGTGAATTTGCTGAACGAGCTGTCAGGCCGTGAAGCGGAAATTTTGGCCGACCTGAATGACAAGGACGTGCTGCTGGCCGTGGACTTTCGCCGGCGCACCAGCCGGCTGCCACGGATCGTCGCGGCCGCCCGCAGCACCGGCGCACGCGTGCTGCTGCTGACCGACACGCCGCTGTCCGCGCTGGCGAGCCAGGCGGCGGCGATATTGCACTGCCCCAACCAGACCGAGCAGGTGTTTGACTCCTATGTCAGCGCCGTCAGCCTCATGAACTACCTGGCCACGTCGATGGCCGCGCGCACGCCCAAGCAGGCCCGCGCCCGCATGTCCCGGATCGAGAGCCTGCATGCGGCGCTCGGCGATCTGGAAACCGATTCCTGAACCCCACCGAGCGAGCCTTCCCATGCACAGCCTTCCTTCCATTTCAACTGACTACTTTCTCAACCCGGCGTTCCAGCGCGAGGAGCCCTATGGCGAGCAGCGCGCCAGCATCCTCAACGCCGGCGCGCTGGCCAGTGCCGGGCAGGAAATCACCGCCTGGCCTGGCTACCAGGTCACGCCCCGGCATTCGCTGGGCGATCTGGCCGCTGCGCTGTGCGTCGCCTCAATCAATTACAAGGACGAAGGCTCGCGCTTCGGCCTGGGCAGCTTCAAGGCCCTCGGGGGCGCCTACGCGGTCGGCCGGCTGCTGTGCCGCGTGCTGGGGAAGCGGCTGGGCCGGGTCGTGAACCCGTCCGACCTGCTGCAGGGCGAGTTGCGCCAGGCCGCTTCAAGCATCACGGTGACCTGCGCCACCGACGGCAACCATGGCCGGTCGGTGGCCTGGGGCGCGCAGCTGTTCGGCTGCCGCTGCGTGATCTACATTCACGCCTCGGTCAGCGACGGGCGCAGGCAGGCCATCGAACGCTATGGCGCGCAGGTGGTGCGCACCGAAGGCAACTACGACGACGCCGTGCGGCAGGCCGACCGCGACGCCCGGGCCAAGGGCTGGCATGTCATCTCCGACACGTCCTATCCCGGCTACATGGACGTTCCGCGCGACGTCATGCAGGGCTATCAGCTGATGGTCCAGGAGGTCGTCCAGCAGCTTGACGCATGGCCCACGCATGTCTTCGTGCAAGCCGGCGTGGGCGGATTTGCCGCAGCCGTCTGCGCCTATTTCTGGGAGCGCGACGCGCAGCGGCGGCCCTTCTTCACGGTGGTGGAGCCGACCCGCGCCGACTGCCTGCTGCAAAGCGCGCGCAACGGCCAACTCACGGCGGTCACGGGCGAGCTGGACACGCTGATGGCCGGCCTGGCCTGCGGTGAGGTGTCGCTGCTGGCCTGGGACATCCTGGAACGCGGCGCCAACGCCTTCTGCACAGTGGACGACGACGCGGCCGTGGCGGTGATGCGGCTGCTCGCGCATCCGCCAGGGAACGACGCCGCCATTGTGGCCGGCGAATCGGCAGTGGCCGGGCTGGCTGCGGCCATCGGCATCGCCAGCAACCCCGAAGCCCGGGCCGCGTTCGGAATCAATGCCGAAAGCCGGATTCTGTTCTTTGGCAGCGAAGCCGACACGGACCCGGCGCTTTACCGGCAGCTGGTCGGCGCCAGCGCGGCCGACGTCCTCGGGGCGCAGGCATGAGCCCCCTCGACGACCTGGAAATCAGCCCCCAGCGGCTGGCGCAAAGCCTGGCGGCACTGGGGCAAGTCGGCGCGCTGGAGGGCGGCGGCGTGAACCGGCTGGCGCTGACCGACGCCGACCGGCTCGGCCGCGAATGGACGGTGGCGCGCATGCGCGAGTTGGGCATGGCGGTCACCATCGACGCCATCGGCAACGTCATGGCGGTGTACGCCGGCACCGAAGACCTGCCGCCGGTCATGACGGGCTCGCATATCGACACCGTGCGCACCGGCGGGCTGTACGACGGCAACTACGGCGTCCTGGCCGGCCTGGAGGTGGTGGCCACGCTGCGCGATGCAGGCGTGCGGCCGCGCCGGCCGATTGCGGTCGCGTTCTTCACCAACGAGGAAGGCGCGCGCTTTCAGCCCGACATGATGGGCAGCCTGGTGTACGTCGGCGGCCTGCCGCTGGCGCAGGCGCTGGCCACCCGGGCCGCAGACGGCTGCACGGTCGGGGAGGAACTGCGGCGTATCGGCTACCAGGGGCCGGCGGCCATCGGCTGCCCGGTGGTGGACAGCTTCGTGGAACTGCACATCGAGCAGGGTCCGGTGCTGCACCAGCAAGGCGTGCAGATCGGCGTGGTCGAGGGCGTTCAGGGCATCTCGTGGACCGAGTTCACGATTGAAGGCGTGTCCAACCATGCCGGCACGACGCCCATGGCCCTGCGCCATGACGCGGGCGTGGTGGCGGTGCGCGTCGCGGCTTTTGTTCATGAACTGGCCTTGCGTTACGGCGGCCGCCAGCTGGCGACCGTGGGCTCGATCCAGCTGTCGCCCAACCTGGTCAACGTGATTGCCCAGCGCGCCGTGTTCACGGTGGACCTGCGCAACACCGACGAGGCCACGCTGGCCTGCGCCGAGGCCGAGGTGCATGCGTTCGCCGCGCAGTGCGCGGCGGCGCAAGGTGTTGCGTGCAGCCATCGGCGCCTGGCGCGCTTCGAGCCGGTGGCGTTCGATCCGCTGGTGGTCAAGCTGATCGAGCAGGAAACCCAGGCGCTGGGGCTGTCAGCCCTGCGCCTGCCCAGCGGCGCCGGGCACGACGCGCAAATGCTGGCGCGGGTCTGCCCCGCCGGGATGATTTTCGTGCCCAGCGTCAATGGACTGAGCCACAACGTGAACGAGTTCACCGAGCCCGACGACCTGGCGCGGGGCGCGCAGGTCTTGCTGCAGGTGCTGATGCGGCTAGCCCAGCGTGGTGTTTGAAATGATCCCCTTTTTATTTGAATTGACTGGAGTCTTGCAATGTCCCGATTTGTGAATGTGGCGCTGGGCCAGCTCGGCCCCATCCAGCGCGCGGATTCGCGCCAGCAGGTCGTTAGCCGCCTGTGCGCCTTGATGCGTGAAGCGCACGCGCTCGGCGCGCACCTGATCGTTTTCCCCGAACTCGCGCTGACCACCTTCTTTCCGCGCTGGTACATCGAGGACGAGGAAGAGATCAACAGCTTTTTCGAGCGCGAGATGCCGTCTGCCGCGACGCAGCCGCTGTTTGACCTGGCGCGCGAGCTGGGCATGGGCTTTTACATCGGCTATGCCGAACTGGCGCAGGAGCAAGGCAAGGCGGTGCGCTACAACACCTCCATCATCGTCAACCGCCAGGGCGAGATCATCGGCAAATACCGCAAGGTGCATTTGCCGGGCCACGCCGAGCATGAACCGTGGCGGCGCTTCCAGCACCTTGAAAAACGCTACTTCACGCCCGGCAACCATTTTGGCGTGACCCCGGCGTTCGGCGGCATTTTTGGCATGGCGATCTGCAACGACAGGCGCTGGGCCGAGACCTACCGGGCCATGGGGCTGCAAGGCGTGGAGATGGTGCTGATCGGCTACAACACGCCGGTCCACAATGCCCCGGCGCCGCAGCACGATGACCTGTCGCTGTTCCAGAACCAGCTGTCGATGCAGGCCGGCGCCTACCAGAACGGCACCTGGGTCGTCGGCGTGGCCAAGGCCGGCCTGGAAGAAGGCGTGGACAGCATTGGCGGCAGCTGCATCGTCGCGCCGTCGGGCGAAGTCGTGGCCCGCTGCATCACCAAGGGCGACGAAGTGGCGATTGCCCGCTGCGACCTGGATTTTTGCGCCATCTACAAGCGCACCACCTTCAACTTCGACCTGCACCGCAGGCCCGAAGCGTATGGGTTGCTCGTCGAGCGAAAAGGCGAAACGCTGGCCGCCGATGGAACAGCAGTGGGTATCCTGAACGCACCGTGAACCTGCGCTGGCTGGCCCGCGAAGCCGGTTCAGGGGAACGCTGAAAAAGGCGCAAACATGGCCTGCGCCTTCGACACTATTTTATTGATAGCTGCTTACGCCCGTGCCTATTGCGCAAAAGGCATATTTCATCACTAAAAACCGGAAGAATCCCCTGCAGCCCGCCTATGGATCAGCCCATCGTCATGAGTTGCGCGTTGCCGCCGGCGGCTGCGGTGTTGGTGCTGATGCTCTGCTCATGCATCAGCGCGCTCACGTCGTACAGGGCACCGTCGGCCAGTTGCGCCGGCGTCAGGTTCTCGATGCGCACGAGGGCGCCGGGACGCTGCGCGACGCGCGGCAGCAAGGCCTGCAGCGCGTCGCCGTCGCCCTCGAACAGCATCGCGCTCAGCTGCGTCTCGCCCAGCAGCTGCGCGGCGCTGCGTGACTCGACAAAGCCCCGCGCCTCGGGTGGCAGGGCCGCCAGCGCCTGCGCCACGGCGCTGTGGGGCGCGGGCGTCTCCAGCCAGCACGGGTTGCCGCTGGCCAGCGCCGCCGCCACATGGTGCACCAGGCCGAGCGCGGTCTGCGGCGCCGCCCAGACGGCGCCGCGCGGCAGCAGCTGGTAGCGGTTCGACTCGCCAGTGGGTCCAGGCAAGGTGAACAGCTGGCCCAGCACGCTGCTGGTGCGGTAGGCGTCGCACGCGGCCACGGCCCGGGCGGCATCGCCGCTGCCCTGCCAGCCCGCCAGCGCGGCAAATTGGGGGCCTTGCAATGCAGCGCCCAGGCTTTGCAGCGCCTTCAGCGCGGGCACATCGGCCGGGTCGCGCCCGATGGCGGGCGCAGACATGCGGCTGACCGGCATCGCCGGCAGCGCGGCCAGCGCCAGGTTGCCCTGCGACTGGCCAGCCTGCAGCAGGCGGTAAAGGTAGAGCGGTCCGCCCGCCTTGGGGCCGGTGCCGGACAGGCCCATGCCGCCGAAGGGCTGCACGCCGACCACCGCGCCAATCACGTTGCGGTTGACGTAGATATTGCCGGCCTGCACCTTCTGCGTGACCTGGGCAATGGTTTCGTCGATGCGGCTGTGCACGCCGAAGGTCAGGCCGTAGCCGGTGGCGTTGATCGCGTCCAGCACCTCGCCCAATTGCTCGCGGCGGTAGCGCAGCACATGCAGCACCGGGCCGAACACTTCGCGCTTGAGGCGCTTGATGCTGTCGATCTCGATCAGCGCCGGCATCACGAAATGGCCCTGGCCGGCGCTTTCATCGCGCGCCATGCGGGTGACACTCTGGCCTTCCGCCTGCATGGCGGCAATGTGCTGCTCGATCTGGACGCGCGCGTCCTCGTCGATCACCGGGCCGACATCGGTGTGCATGCGGTCGGGGTTGCCCATGACCCACTCGCGCATGGCTTCCTTGATCATATTGACCACGCGCTCGGCGCCGTCTTCCTGGATGCACAGCAGGCGCAGCGCAGAGCAGCGCTGGCCGGCCGAATCAAAGCTTGAGGCCAGCACATCGCCGACCAGCTGCTCGGCCAGCGCCGACGAGTCGGCCACCAGTGCGTTCTGGCCGCCGGTCTCGGCGATCAGCGCAATCGGACGGCCCTGCGGGCTCAGGCGCTGGGCCAGCGTCTGCGCGATGAGCCGCGACACCTCGGTCGAGCCGGTGAACATCACGCCGGCCACTTGGCGGTCTGCCACCAGCGCCGCGCCCACGCTGTCGCCGGCGCCGGGCACCAGTTGCACGGCATCCTGCGGCACACCGGCTTCATGCAGGATGTTCACAATCACGCCAGCGACCAGCGGCGTCTGCTCGGCCGGCTTGGCCAGCGCGCAGTTGCCGCTGGCCAGCGCGGCGGCGACCTGGCCGGCGAAGATGGCCAGCGGGAAGTTCCACGGGCTGATGCACAGCACCACGCCGAGCGGGCGGTGCGAGTCGTTGTCGAAGGTCGCCTCGACCTGGGCGGCGTAGTAGCGCAGAAAGTCCACCGCCTCGCGCACCTCGGCAATCGCATTGGGCAGCGACTTGCCGGCTTCGCGCACGATCAGGCCGAGCAGGCTTTGCGTGCGCTGCTCCAGCAGGTCGGCGGCGCGATTCAGGCAGGCGGCGCGCTCCTGCGGCGGCGTGCCCTGCCAGATCTGCGCGGCGCGGGCGGCGCGGCTGACGGCCTGCTCGACCTCCTGCGCCGTGGCCGGGCGCACCCAGCCGACCTGGTCGCGCGTGTCGGCCGGGTTCAAGACCGGCTGCCAGCCGTCGGCTACGGCCTTGTCCGGATCGAAGGATGAAACGTCGGCAACGCTGGCCGCTGCGGCGTAAGTGACCTGGGTGCTGCGCAGCAGGCCGGCGGCGAGCGACGCCAGTTGCTGCTCGTGCGCCAGGTTCAGGCCGGCCGAGTTCAGCCGCGACTGCGCGCCCAGGTCGGCGAACAGCTGGCGCGGCAGCGCGATCTTCGGGTGCGGCGCGCCCAGCCGGCCGGTTTCAAGCGCGATCTGCCGCACCTCCGCCACCGGGTCCACGACCAGTTCGGCCACCGGCACGCTGGCATCGCCGATGCGGTTCACGAACGAGGTGTTGGCGCCGTTCTCCAGCAGGCGGCGCACCAGGTAGGCCAGCAGCGTCTCGTGCGTGCCGACCGGGGCGTAGATGCGGCAGGGCCGGGCCAGCTTGCCGTCGGCGGCGCTGCCCGTGACCTGCTCATACAGCGGCTCGCCCATGCCGTGCAGGCACTGGAATTCGTACTGGCCGCTGTAGTAGTTGCCACCGGCCATGTGGTAGATGCTTGCCACAGTCTGCGCGTTGTGGGTGGCGAACTGCGGGTAAACGGCGTCGGGCGCGGCCAGCAGCTTGCGCGCGCAGGCCAGGTAGGACACGTCGGTGTGCACCTTGCGCGTGAACACCGGGTAGCCATCGAGGCCGTCGAGCTGCGCGCGCTTGATCTCGCTGTCCCAGTAGGCGCCCTTGACCAGCCGCACCATCAGCCTGTGGCTGCTGCGCCGGGCCAGGTCGATGAGGTAGTCGATCACGTAGGGGCAGCGCTTCTGGTAGGCCTGCACCACGAAGCCGATGCCGTTCCAGCCCCTGAGCGCCGGGTCGAAGCACAGGCTTTCGAGCAGGTCGAGCGACAACTCCAGCCGGTCGGCCTCCTCGGCGTCGATGTTCAGGCCGATGTCGTACCGGCGCGCCAGCAGCGTGAGCTTCAGCAGGCGCGGCAGCAGCTCGTCCATCACCCGGTCGCGCTGGGCGCGGCTGTAGCGCGGATGCAGCGCCGACAGCTTGACGGAAATGCCCGGTCCTTCATGGATGCCGCGCCCGTGCGACGCCTTGCCGATGGCATGGATGGCCTGCTCGTAGGACGCCAGGTAGCGCTCGGCATCCTGCTCGGTCGCGGCGGCTTCGCCCAGCATGTCGTAGGAATAGCGAAAGCCGGCCTTTTCCAGCGCGCGGCTGTTGGCCAGCGCTTCGGAGATGGTCTGGCCGGTCACGAACTGCTCGCCCATGAGCTTCATGGCGCGGTGCACGCCCTGGCGGATCAGCGGCTCGCCGCCCTTGCCGATCAGCCGGGTCAGCGACGAGCCCAGGCTTTTCTCGCTGCTGGTGGCCGTCAGCTTGCCGGTCAGCATCAGCCCCCAGACGGCGGCGTTGACAAACATCGACGGCGAATTGCCCAGGTGCGCATGCCAGTCGCCCCGGCTGATCTTGTCGCGGATCAGCGCGTCGCGCGTGGCGTTGTCGGGAATGCGCAGCAGCGCCTCGGCCAGGCACATCAGCGCCACGCCTTCCTGGCTGGAGAGCGAGAATTCCTGCACCAGCGCCTCCACGCCGCCGGCGTCTTTCTTGCCGCGCAGGCCTTTCACGAGCTGCGTGGCAATATTTTCGATGGCGGCGCGCTGGGTGGCATCGCTGGTGTGCGCGAGTTGCACCAGCATGGGCAGGCACTCTTCCTCGGGCCGGTGCCAGGCGGCGGTGACGGCGGCGCGCAGGCTGGTCTGCGGCAAGACGTTTTGCGCCCAGTCGAGAAAGGGCTGCGCGGAAAGCGTGGCACTGGCCGGCAGGAGCGGCTGGTCGGCATCGTCAAGTCCGGCCGTCTGGACGCCATTGGTTGCACCCAGGGTTGCACCTTGCGGCAACAGGCCCCGCTCGATACTTTCCACATACTGCAAAACGGCCTGCTTGATCAGCCAGTGGGGAGCTCGGCCTTGCTGGGCAGCGGCTTCCCTGATACGGGCTCGAAGCGCCTCATCAACCTTCAGGCCGAGCGTGACTGTGGACATGGGTTGCACCTTTTAAAAATAAGTACAACCTATTCTACAAAAGGTACAACCCAAGCCATATACGGGTTAACACCAATAGATTGCTTCTGTCTTTTGCAAAAAAGCATCACGCGCACGAATCCAGCAAAGCGGTGATGCGTGCAAAAAAATCAAAAATACATCGTCCCGGCGCATGGATTTCGACCCTGTTTCTGCTCTAGGTGCGGCCTACAATCGCAAACCGTACAAACGAGTTGACGGCCGCACTGACCGTCCTAGCTGGAGACTTATCAATGCTCACCCCATCCGCTGCGATGCCCCACGATCTTGATACCGAGCGCAACGAAAAGCGCGCCGAACTGCGCCGCGCCGCGCTGGAATACCATGAGTTTCCAACCCCCGGCAAGATTGCCATTTCCGCCACCAAGCAGCTGACCAACCAGCGCGATCTGGCGCTGGCCTATTCGCCCGGCGTGGCCGCGCCCTGCGAGGAAATCGTCAAGGACCCGAACGCCGCCTTCAAATACACCAGCCGGGGCAACCTGGTCGCCGTCATCACCAACGGCACGGCGGTTCTGGGCCTGGGCGACATCGGCCCGCTGGCCTCCAAGCCGGTCATGGAGGGCAAGGGCGTGCTGTTCAAGAAGTTCGCCGGCGTCGATGTGTTCGACATCGAGATCGACGAGAAAGACCCGGCCAAACTGGTTGAGATCATCGCCTCGCTGGAGCCGACCTTCGGCGCCATCAACCTCGAAGACATCAAGGCGCCGGACTGCTTTTATGTCGAGCGCGAGCTGCGCAAGCGCATGAAAATCCCGGTCTTTCACGACGACCAGCACGGCACGGCCATCACCGTCGGCGCGGCCATGATCAACGCCCTGAAGGTCGCCGGCAAGGACCCGAAAAAAGTCAAGCTCGTGACCTCTGGCGCGGGCGCGGCGGCGCTGGCCTGCCTGGGCCTGCTGCTCAAGCTGGGCATTCCGCGCGAGAACATCTACGTGACCGACCTGGCCGGCGTGGTCTATGAAGGCCGCACCGAGCTGATGGATGAGGACAAGATCCAGTTCGCCCAGCCCACGCAAGCCCGCACGCTGGGCGAAATCATCGAAGGCGCGGATGTCTTTCTGGGTCTTTCAGCCGGCGGCGTGCTGAAGAAAGAGATGGTCGCGAAGATGGCGGCCCGCCCCATCATTTTTGCGCTGGCCAACCCGAACCCGGAAATCACGCCCGAAGATGTCAAATCGGTGCGCGATGACGCCATCATCGCCACCGGCCGCAGCGACTACCCGAACCAGGTCAACAACGTCCTGTGCTTCCCGTATATCTTTCGCGGCGCACTGGATGCCGGCGCATCGACCATCACCATCGAGATGGAAATCGCCGCCGTCCACGCCATTGCCGAGCTGGCGCAGGCCGAGCAGAGCGAAGTGGTCGCCGCCGCCTACATCGGCGAAAAGCTGACCTTCGGCCCTGAATACCTGATTCCCAAGCCGTTTGATCCGCGCCTGATGATGAAGATTGCACCGGCGGTGGCGCAGGCCGCTGCCGACAGCGGCGTGGCGCTGCGGCCCATCGCCGACATGGACCACTACCGCGAGCGCCTGCAAAGCTTTGTCTATGCCTCCGGCACGATCATGAAGCCGATTTTCACGGCGGCCAAGGTCGCGGCCCGCAAGCGCGTGGCCTATGCCGAAGGCGAGGAAGAGCGCGTGCTGCGCGCCTGCCAGATCGTGGTGGACGAAAACCTGGCCCGGCCCACGCTGATCGGCCGCCCGGCCATCATCGCCCAGCGGATTGAAAAGTTCGGCCTGCGCCTGAAGGAAGAACTCGACTACGACGTGGTCAATGTCGAGCAGGACCACCGCTACCGCGACTTCTGGCAGACCTACCACCGCCTGACCGAGCGCAGCGGCGTGACGGCGCAGATGGCCAAGATTGAAATGCGCCGCCGCCTGACCTTGATTGCTGGCATGCTGCTGCTCAAGGGCGATGTGGACGGCCTGATCTGCGGCACCTGGGGCACGACGGCCCATCATCTGGCCTATCTGGACCAGGTCATCGGCAAGCGCGAAGGCGTCAATACCTATGCCTGTATGAACGGGCTGATGCTGCCCGGCCGCCAGGTGTTCCTGCTCGACACCCACGTCAACTACGACCCGACGGCCGAGCAGCTGGCCGAAATCACCACCATGGCGGCCGAGGAAATGATGCGCTTCGGCATCAAGCCCAAGGCCGCGCTGCTGTCGCATTCCAACTTCGGCTCGTCCAACCACCCGAGCGCCCTGAAAATGCGCCGCACGCTCGAACTGCTGCGCGAGCAGACGCCCTGGCTCGAAGTCGATGGCGAAATGCATGGCGACGTGGCGCTGGATGCCGAGGGCCGCCGCCTCATCATGCCCAACAGCACGCTGACCGGCGAAGCCAACCTGCTGGTGCTGCCCAATATTGACGCCGCCAACATTTCCTACAACCTGCTCAAGACCGCAGCCGGCGGCAACATTGCCATTGGCCCGGTGCTGCTGGGCGCCAACAAGCCGATGCACATCCTGACGCCAACGGCCACCGTGCGCCGGATTGTCAACATGACGGCACTCACGGTCGCGGACGCCAACGCCGCACGCTAAAGTCAAAGCCGTCAGGCATTACCAAGTAAAGAGGGCTTTAGAGCCCTCTTTTTAATGCCTAAAATTTCAGCAATCGCTTGCCTTTTTTCCCGGCATGCGGCAAACTACCCCTCTTGAAATTTAAGGGTTAACCCGACGAATTGGCCCGAAGTGAGCGGCCAGTCTCCGGGTTCAGCCCTGGGTCTGGCGAGCCTCCCGGTGCCAGGACAGGTTTCAAGTGCTAAAAAGATTCCGAATTTTTCCGCTAGCAGGAAGTCGGAATCCAGCACAAAAATTTCCGGTAATTCGCCGCCCCTTGTGGGAATCCGAAAGGTAGGCGTTTTGCTGAAGTCGGCGCAAGCTGATGCGGCCGGGCATGGCCGTCCTGCAGAGGGAATCCCCGCCATTGATGGTGGGGAGGATGTCAAGATCACTATGCGAGTTTTCGCAAAATCGTTCACTAACCAGGACTGTGGTTGTTATTTTGACTTTTGACTCAAGAGAAAGAGAAGCGGAGATGGAAACACCACTTCGTAAGGACGACGAAATACCATTGAAGGGCATCCGGCCCAACATTGTTCAGTCCATACGCGCCTTCCGTGTGCCCGAATTGCAGGACGCCGCCACGAAGCTGAACCAGCATTTTCTGTATGCCAACCTGGGCAACGCCCAGAGCAAACAGGACATTCTGGACATGATCGCGGCCCAGTACACCTTCCCGGCGCATGTCGGCAAGAACTTCGATGCCTTGTACGACTGCATGACGGACCTGGTTCACAAATCAGGCCCGCAGCCCGGCTTCATCGTCGTGCTGGAGCAGATTCCTGCGCATGCCAAATTCGACAAGGAAGCACGCGAGCAACTGCTCGACATCTTCCGGGATGCAGCCGACTACTGGGCGGATCGCAAGATACCGTTCAGATGCTTCTATTCTTTTCTGTAGCCCGCTCCCCAGACATTGGCCAAGGGGATCGGGCGAATGAGGCCCAGCAAGTCGTCGCAGAAGGTGCAGAACCGATGCCGACCGACAAACTGCTTGACGTGTCGCCACTGGCGCTGCGCATGAGCAGTCCGTTCAATGCGAGCTACTGGCTCGCGGCAGCCTGAAACCCAGGTTTCAGGCATCCATAAAAAAACCCGCGACTTGCGGGTTTTTTTATGATCAAATAGGGCTTTTACGCTTGTCCAGCAAGCGCCTTAAGCTACATTTTTTATAGCAGTTCGATTTTTTCGGGCTGCGCCGTTCCGGCCTGCACCTGCTGCGCCAGCGCCAGGTACTCGGCCACCGGAACTTCTTCGGCGCGCCGCTTGACGTCGAACTCGCCAGAAAACGCATGTTGCTCCAGCCATTGGCCCAGCGTGTGGCGCAGCAGTTTGCGGCGCTGGCTGAAGGCGACCCGCACCAGCTCGCTGAGCAGCTTGACGTCCAGCCTGGCCGGATCGGCATGCGGCACCATGCGCACGATGGCGCTGTCCACGCGCGGCGGCGGGTCAAAGCTCTGCGGCGGCACATACAAGACATTTTCCATGGCATAGCGCCACTGCAGCATCACGCTCAGGCGGCCGTAGTCACTGGTCGAGGGCGACGCGACCATGCGGTCGATGACTTCCTTTTGCAGCATGAAATGCTGGTCTTCAATCACCTCGACCGCATCAAGCAGGTGAAACAGGATGGGCGTGGAGATGTTGTAGGGCAGATTGCCGACCACGCGCAATTTGCAAGGCCGGGGGGTTTGCGGGGCAGCGCCGCGCAACGTGCAGGCGGACTGGACCTGCTCGGCCAGCTGCATGAAATCCACCCGCAGCACATCGGATTCGATGACCGTCAGTTGCGGATGCGAGCGCAGCTGGCGCGCCAGGTCGCGGTCCAGCTCGATCACCGTCAGGTGCCCGAGGCGCTCGACCAGCGGCCGCGTCATCGCGGCCAGGCCAGGCCCGATCTCGACCATCGGCTGACCGGGCAAAGGCGCAATCGCCTCCACGATGCCTTCGATGATCAGCCGGTCGGTCAGGAAATGCTGGCCGAAGCGTTTGCGTGCAATGTGCTTCACTGGGGTTGCTCGCGGAATTCCACGTAGGCGCGGCCGCGGATGTCCTCGGCCCAGCGCACATAGGCTTCGTTCTGCTTTTTCTCGCGCAGCTGGCCGCGCACCATCTCGCGCTGGTCACGCGGCGAAACCGGTGCCTCGCGGCGTTCCAGCACCTGCACCAGGTGAACGCCGAAGCGCGACACCAGCGGGTCGGAGATCTGGTTGGGCGCCAGCGCGTTCATGACCTTTTCAAATTCCGGCACGAAAGCGCCGCCAGGCACCCAGCCCAGGTCGCCGCCCTGCTTGGCCGAGGCATCCTGGCTGTTTTCGCGCGCCAGGGCTGCAAAGTCGGCCTGGCCGGCCACGATGCGCTTCTTGAAGCCGGCGAGTTTTTCCACGGCGGCGGCTTCGGTGAGCTGGGGCGTCAGCCGCAGCAGGATGTGGCGGGCATGGGTTTGCGTGATGACCGCATCGGGCAAACCGCCCTGCCGCTTCTCGATCACCTTCAGGATGTGAAACCCGGCGGCGCTGCGCACCGGACCGGCCAGGCCGCCCGCGGGCAGGCTTTGCGTCGCCTCGACAAACAGCGGCGGATAGCGGTCGGCGCTGCGCAGGCCGATCTGGCCGCCATTGCTGCGCGAAGCCGCCGCCGAAGCCTCGGTCGCCAGCGCGGCGAAGTCGGCACCGGAGCGGGCGCGCTCCAGCACCTGCTGGGCCTTGGCCTGCAGGCTGGCGACCTGGTCGGGCGTGGCATTTTCAGGCACCGCCACCAGGATTTCAGCCAGGTTGAGCGCCGCCGGGGCCGCACCGGCCGCGCCCGGCTTGCCTTCCTGGCTGCGCAGGTAGTCGTCGATTTCCATCTCGCTGACGTTGATGCGCGACTCGACTTCGCGCTGGCGCAGCCGGCTGATCAAGAGTTCGTCACGAATCTCCGAGCGGAACTGGGCATAGTCGATGCCGTCGGCCTTCAGGCGGCGGCGCAACTCATCGACCGTGATCTGGTTCTGGCGGGCGACCGTCTGGACCGCGCCCTCGACGGCGTTGTCGTCGATCTTCAGGCCCGTTGCCTGCGCGGCCTGCAGCTGCGCCTTGTCGCTGATCATGCGCTCCAGCAGCTGCGGCAGCAGCTCGCTGCGCGGCGGCAGGGCGATGCCCTGCTGCTTCAGTTGCTGCTCGGTCCGCATCAGCTTGGTGCGCACTTCATTGTTGGTGATCGGCTCGGAATTGACCACCACCACGATGAAGTCGGCCTGCTGCTGGGCGCCTGCGCGTGGCGCGACATTGCCCGCCGGCGCGGCCGGCACCACCAGGCGCGGCGTGGCCGAAGGCCGGGCGAGCTGGGCCTGCACGGCGGCCAGGGGCAGCGCCAGCACGAGCGCCAGCGCGGCGGCCAGCGGCCGGACAGTCAAAAAGCGGTGTTTAGTCATAAGTGGTAAAGCGGCTGGGAGGGCTGATTTTGTCACGCAAGTACTGGTAGCGTGGGACGTTGGTCTTGAGCGTTTCGAGCGGGCTGGAGCCGATGCGCGAAAAACCGACCATTTCAAGCTGGAACAGGATTCGGGTGCTGGCGGTCGCGGTGCTGTTTTGCGAGCGCTGCAGCACCACGCGGCCAATCCAGCAGCAGCCATCGTACTCAATGCCGACCACCGCATCGACCAGCTTTTTCTCCAGCGTGCTGTAGTTCAGCCGGCCCACGCTGTAGTAGCGCCCGCCGCCCTGGCCGCGTCCGGCGCCCAGGTCCTGGCCCTTGTCGCCCCACAGGTCGTTGATGGGCCACTGCCAGCCGACGTCGATCTGCTCGCTGATGTTGCGCTGGCGGCGAAATGCGGCGCTGACGGTGCGGTAGTTGCCCGGGTTGTAGCGCACGCCGATGGAGGCCAGCTCGGACTGCCTGATCTTGGGGTTGTACTGGACCGTGCTGTCGAACGTCCACTGCGGCACCCAGTTGACCGATGCGCCCACCAGCAGGTCGCTGACGCGGTCGGTCACCGGCAAGGCGCCGGGCACGGGCGTGGTGCCGAGCGCCGGCAGGCTGACGCGCTGGTCGTCAAAGCGCAGGCGCTGGGCAATGCCCAGCCGCACCGCCTCGGCGCCGGTGGCCGGGTCCAGCAGGCGCGAGGTCACGCCCAGGGTCAGCAAATTGGCGTCCGAGATGCGGTCGTTGCCGACAAAGGCGTTTTCGGTGAAGACGGTGGCGAAGTTGAAGCTGTTGACGCCCGAGTCGTAATTGGGCAGAAAGCTTTGGTCGCGGTAAGGCGTGCGCACATAAAAAGCGCGCGGCTCCAGCGTCTGCGTGAAGCTGCGGCCAAAGTAGCTGGCATCGCGCTCGAACTGCAGGCCGCCGTCCAGGCTGAAGGTCGGCACCACGCGCGAGGCCGACGTGGCGCCATTGGCCAGCGGCGAGTCGAACTGGTAGCTGCTGGCATGCAGCTGCACCTTGGGTGTGATGTAGCCCCACGGCGCCAGCCACGGACGGCTGACCTGCAGCCGGCTGAAGGCGCGGCTGCCGTTGGGCTGCTTGGTCAAGGCCGGGTCGGCCGAAAAACGGGTGAAATCAGCCTCGGCCGACCAGTCGAACCCGTTGCCCAGCCCGAGCAGCGGGGCATCGAAACGGGTATAGGCCGCGGTCAGTTGCGGCAGGCGGTCATAGGGCGGGATGATCGGCGAGCTGACATCCTGCAGCGTCTGCCACTTGAGCGCCCGCACCGACGAGGAAAAATAGCCCTTGCTCCAGCTCAGCGACGCATCCTGGGTCAGCAGCCGCTGCGTGACCTGGCCCGTGGCGACCGGAAAATCGCGCCAGTAGTCGTTGTCGCTGACCTTGTTCAGGTTCAGGTTCAGCCCCACCCCGCCGATGGCCGACACGCCGGTGTCGATGGCACCGACATGCTGCAGCGAATACGACCAGCGGTCACGGCCCCGCAGCTTGTCGCCAGGCAGCACATTGGCGCTCAGCTGGCCCTTGTAGGTGGGCTCCAGGTAGCGGAATTCGCCGGCCAGATCGACGCCGCGCTTGCTCATGACAGCGGGCGAAAAGGTCGCATCCCGGTTCGGCGCGATGTCAAAGTAATACGGCTGGCGGATTTCAAGGCCGTTGAGCGAACCCAGGCCCAGCGTGGGCGGCAGCAAGCCCGACTTGCGCTTGTCGCTGAGCGGAAAGCTGACCTTGGGAAAGGCCAGGATCGGCACGTCCTTGAAGCGCACGACGGCGCCGGTGGCCACGCCGACTTCCTGGTCCAGGTCAAAGTCAACGCGCGTGGCGGTCAGCTCCCAGGCGGGCTTCCAGCTTTCCTCGTTGTTGCGCTCGCAGGTGGTGTAGGTGGCGCGGTGCGCGGTCAGGTGCTTGTCGTCGATGAAATCGACCCGCTCGGCCTGGCCGTTGCCGCCGTTTTGCAGGAAAGAATAGCGCGGCGTGGTGAAAAAGCCTTCAAAACGGTCCAGCTTGAGCTGCAGCTCAGGGCCTTCAAAGCGGTTGCCGGCGTTGTTGATGCGGACATGGCCCGTGCTCTTGAGCTGGTCATCGGGCTGGTAGTACTCGATGCGGTCGGCGCGCATGGACGTGGCGCCACGGCGCAGTTCGGCATTGCCCTCGATCACCGTTTCCAGGTCCGGCCGGCCTGAAATCCGGTCGCCGAAGACAAACGTCGGGCCTTCATCTTCCGGCGCTTTCGAAACGCCCTCGGCCAGCATGGGCGTGCTTTTGAGCGTCAGCGGAGAGGCCGGAACGGCGCTTTCGGCCCCGGCCGGCGCCTGCGCATGGCCTGCTCCGGCGGCGGCCAGCCCCAGCGTGGCGAGCATCGCCAGCCGGGAGACAGCACGGGCCACCGGGGAAAGAATAAAGGAGGAGTGGGATGCGCGGCGCATCGTTTGTATGAGATAAACCCGTTTGTAAAATCAGGGCTGATTATCCATGACCCTCTTACCGGCCTCTGCCGGGCTGCCGCACTGACCAAGGGCTTTGACAAAATGACCGCTTCCCCTCCCGACTGGCTCGACCCCGCGCGCGCCAGCGCCTTTGCCCACTGGCTGGCCGCCGTGGCGCCGCAACACGCCCTGCAAACCGATACCGTCCGGCTGGCCTCGGCCGATGCCAGCTTTCGGCGCTATTTCCGCATTGACGCGGCCGCTGGCACGGCCAGCTTCATCATCATGGATGCGCCGCCGGCCCAGGAAGACTGCGCGCCTTTCGTCAAGGTGGCCGGCCTGATGGCGGACGCCGGCCTGAGCGCGCCGCGCGTGCTGGCCTGGGACCAGCCGCTGGGCTTCATGCTGCTGAGCGACCTGGGCGCGCAGACCATGCTCGACGTGATCGCGCCGCCCGCCGCCGTCGATGCCCGCGTCGAGGCAACGCCAGCGCACTTTGACCTCTACATGCAGGCGGTGGACGTGCTGGTGCAGTGGCAGCTGGCGTCCAAACCCGGCGTGCTGCCGCCCTACGACGACGCGCTGCTGTCGCGCGAACTGGCGCTGTTCCCCGAGTGGTATGTCGGCAAGCACCGGGGGTTTGCGCTGGACGCAGGCTTGACCAGCAAGCTGGAGCCGCTGTTTGCGCAGATCAAGGCCAGCAACCTGCAGTCGCTCGACGGCGCGCGCGTCTATGTGCACCGCGACTTCATGCCGCGCAACCTGATGGTCGATCAGAACGGCGACCTGGGCGTGCTCGACTTCCAGGACGCGGTCTATGGTCCGATCACCTACGACATCGCCAGCCTGATGCGCGATGCGTTTTTAAGCTGGGAAGAGGAGTTCGTGCTCGACATCACCGTGCGCTACTGGCAAAGGGCGCGCAAGGCCGGCCTGCCGGTCGGCGACGATTTCGGCGAGTTTTACCGCGCGGTCGAATGGATGGGCCTGCAGCGCCACCTCAAGGTGCTCGGGATTTTTGCGCGCCTGACGCTGCGCGACGGCAAGCCCAAGTACCTGGCCGACACGCCGCGCTTCATCCGGTACGCCCGCGCGACCTGCGCCAGATACCGCCAGCTCGGGCCGCTGATGGTGCTGCTCGACGAGATCGAAGGCAACGAAACCCGCGTGGGGTACACATTTTGATGCCAAAAATGCCTTTTGCGCATGCTGGACGGGCGCAATCAGCTACTATTTTGATAGTAAACCTCGTTGTTCCTCAACCGGCTGCAACACCGTGAGCGCGCGCTTTTATGCCGACGTGGCACTCGCCGCCGGAACGTCCATCAGCCTGCCCGAGCAGACCGCCCGCCATGTGCAGGTGCTGCGCCTGCAGCCGGGCGAGCGCATCACGCTCTTCAATGGCCGGGGCAATGGCGAACCCGGCAGCGAAGGCGAATTCGACGCCACCGTCGAGCGCATGGGCCGCAGCGACGTGGACGTGACCATTGGCGCCTGGACCGCCACCGCCCGCGAGGCGGCGCGCGCCATCCACCTGGTCGTCGGCATGCCGGCCAACGACCGCATGGATTGGCTGATCGAAAAAGCCACCGAACTCGGCGCGGCCAGCATCCAGCCGGTGATGAGCGAGCGCAGCGTGCTGCGCCTGAAAGCCGAGCGCGCCGACAAGAAGGTCGCGCACTGGCGCGGCATTGCCATCGCATCGAGCGAACAGTGCGGACGCAACCGGGTGCCGCTGATCCACGAGGTGGCCACGCTGGGCGAATGGCTGAAGAAAAGCACGGTGGAAACCGATGCCACCGCCAACACCGCCAACACCGGCATGCGGCTGCTGCTGTCGCTGCAGGACGGCAGCCGCCCGCTGGCCCAAGCCGTCGCCAGCACCGCACTGACCTCCTTCACGTTTCTCAATGGCCCGGAAGGCGGCCTGAGCCCGGCCGAGGAAGCCGCCGCCATCGCCTGCGGCTTCAGCCCCGTCACGCTCGGGCCGCGCGTGCTGCGCGCCGAAACCGCGCCGCTGGCCTGCCTGTCGCTGCTGACGCTGACGCGCTGATGAACCGCCAGGGGCTCTGACGAACAACATCACCTTCATCGCCACCAGGAACGGACCGGCGACTGTGCCGGCAGATCACATCAATCAGCCCAATACAGGCGCCGGGGGTTGGTGGACAGTACCGCCTCGATGACAGCTTCATCGCCCAGCCACCCGTGCAGCGACTTCAGCAGCATGGGATAGTCCGCCAGCGATTCGTGGTTCGTGCAAGGCCAGTCGCTGCCCCACAGCAGGCGGCCGGCGCCCAGCTCGCCGAGCCACAGGCGCGACAGTTCGCCAGGATTCAATCCGCCCAGCCGGTAGGCGCCACTGAGCTTGAGATGCACGTTGCTGCGCCGGGCGCGGTCAGTCAAGGCCCGCACCGTTGCGTCATCAGCCGAGATCGCCTCAGGCTTTCCCATGTGGTCAATGACCAACGGCATCTCGCCGGGCAGCTGCGCAAGCACCTCCGGCAAGCGGCCGATGTCGGTGTGCAGCTCCAGATGCCAGCCCAGCGACCCCAGTGCATCCCACAGCGGGGCGGCCCTCGCCCATTCGCTCAATGCATGCGAAACGCCAGCCAGGTTCAGCCGGATTCCGCGCACGCCGGCCCGGTGCAATGGCTGCAGCGTTTGAGGTGTCGCATCCGGCTCAAGCACCGCGACGCCCCGCAAGATGCCTGGCCATCGGTCCAGTTCAGTAACCAGCTGGGTGTTGTCGCTGCCCATGAAACTGGTCTGGACCAGTACGCCGCGACCCACGCCCAGCGGCCTGGCCTGGGCTTGCCAGCTTGAAAACGGTGCGTCATAAGCCGGCGCGTAGCGCGCTCCGGCCTGGGCGATGCCCGCCTTGAAGACATGGAAATGCGTATCGACGGCGGTTTTTGACAAATCAGAAAACATGGTCTACATTATAGACATCTAGAGGACTATATGTTGATTCAAGATTTAACTTCAACGCCACTTCCAGCCAGTGGCGATCAGCCGGCACCGGGCCAGAGCCGCTACGGCTGGCTGGCCAGCAGCCTGCGCGCCCGCATCACGCAGGGCGAATGGATTCCAGGCACCGCCTTGCCGCCCGAAGCGCTGCTGGCCAAGGAGCACGGCGTCGCCTTGGGCACGCTGCGCCAGGCCTTGGCCCTGCTGGTGGCCGAGGGCCTGCTGGAGCGCCGCCATGGGCGCGGCACCTTTGTGCGCGCCGGGCTGGGCGGCGCGTCGATGCTGCGCTTTTTTCGTTTCCGCAACGCTGGGGAATTGCAGGCAACGCCCCAGTCAAGCATCCTGGCGCGGTCAGTGGCATTGGCCAGCGTGAATGAGGCCGACGCGCTGGGCTTGCCGGCGGGCGCAAGCGTATTGACGCTGGAGCGGCTGCGCAGCCTGGACGGCCGGCCTTGCCTGCTGGAGCACATCACGCTGCCGCTGCCGGTATTTTCCGCGCTGGCAGTGTCTAGCACCGAGGACTGGGACGATCTTCTGTACCCCATGTACCAGCGCGTGTGCGGCGTCACGGTCCACCGTGCGCAAGACCAGCTCAGCTTTGGCCTGCTCAGCGCCGAACAGGCGCAGCGGCTCCAGCTGGAGACAGCGCACCCTTGCGTGCAGGTGCAGCGAGCTGCATTCGACCTGGCAGGGCGCTGCATCGAGCTGCGCACCACGCTGGGCGATGCGTTTGCCTTCCAGTACACGGCGCAAGTCCGTTAAGTCAGTTAGCCGCTGAAATCCTGACTGCCCCCGTAACCCCACAAGACCCCCGCAAGGCACCGGAGACTTTCATGAAAGCGCTCGATTTATTCGCAGCAAACGCGACACGATCCGCCGCGCTCGGGTATTGGCTGGCGGCCAGCCTGCTGTCAGCACCCTTGCTGGCAAGCGCCCAGGCAGCCCTGCCCTGGCCCAGCAAACCCATCACGCTGGTGGTGACCTATCCGCCGGGCGGGGGCGCCGATGCCATGGCCCGGCTGATTGCGCCCAGGCTGGGCGAAGCCCTCGGCCAGAACGTGATCGTGGAAAACAAGCCGGGCGCGGGCGGGCAGATCGGCGCCGCCTCGGTGGCCAAGGCCGTGCCCGACGGGCACACCCTGATGCTCGATGCGTCGTCGTTCGCGGTGAACCCGTCGCTGTACCGCAAGCTGCCCTACGACGCGGACAAGGCGTTTCGCACCATCGGCGTGATTGCGCTGTTCCCGAACGTGGTGCTGGTCAACGCGCAGTTTCCGGCAAAAAATGTCGGCGAACTGATGGCAGCGGCCCGGGCCAAGCCGGGCGCCGTGTCTTTCGCCTCATCGGGCAACGGCTCGGCCCAGCACCTGGCGGGCGCCCTGTTTGCATCGGCCGCCAAAGTGGACATGGTGCATATCCCCTACAAAGGCGGCGGTCCGGCATTGAACGACGTCATTGGCGGTCAGGTGCCCTTGTTCTTTGGCAACCTCGCCTCGACGCTGCCGCATATCCAGGGCGGCAAGCTGCGCGCGCTCGCCGTCACCTCCGCCAGGCGCTCGCCCATCCTGCCCGACGTGCCCACGCTGGCCGAGGCTGGCATCAGCGGTGCGGAGGTGTACGAATGGAACGCCGTCTTTGCTCCGGCAGGCACGCCGGAAGCGGTAGTGAGCAAGCTGTCGGCCGCGCTGAAAAAAGCGCTGGATGCACCCGATGTCAAAGCCCGCATTGCCCAGCTTGGCGGGGAGATTCAACAGGGCGGGCCCGACACGGCCCAGCGCTTCGTGCGTGAGCAGACGGCGCTGTGGGCGCACGTGGTCAAGGCCAGCGGCATCTCGCTGGACTAAACCAGCCCCCTCCGGCATCGGGCAGCGGCCAGCCGGAGATTTTTTGCAAGTCAATTCAAGGAGACACGCCATGAACAACCTGAACCTGAACCGCCGCCATCTGATCAAGGCCGGCGCCGCAGCAGCCTCCGCCCTGTGGCTGCCCCACTCGCATGCCCAGGCGGCCTGGCCGAGCAAGCCGTTGCGGCTGGTCGTGCCGTTTGCACCCGGCGGAAGTTCCGAGATCGTCGCCCGCGCCGTCGCCAGCGAGATGGCCAAGACCATCGGCCAAAACGTGTTCGTGGACAACAAACCCGGCGCCGCCGGCAACATCGCGATGCAGGAAGTGGCCAACAGCACCGACGACCACACCCTGATCCTGGGGCATATCGGCACCCTGGCCGTGAACCCCTACATCTTCCCCAAGCTGCCTTACGACGCCAACAAGGACTTCGTGCCGATCACGCTGGTCTCCAAGGTGCCCAGCCTGTATGTGGTGCATCCCGACCTTCCTGTCAAGAATTTGAAAGAGTTCATCGCCTACGCCAAAAGCAAGCCCGGCCAGCTGAACTACGGCTCGGCCGGCAACGGCAGCGCCGGGCACCTGGCCTTCGAGTACCTGAAGATGGTGAGCGAAATCTTCATGGTGCATGTGCCGTACCGGGGAACCGGCCCGATGCTGACCGACCTGATGGGCGGACGGCTGCAGGCCGCCTCGGTGGGCGCGCCGGCCCTGCTGGCCTTCATCAAGGCCGGCAAGCTGCGCTGCATCGCCACCGGCACCGCGCAGCGACTGCCTCAACTCCCCGACGTTCCCACGGTCGCCGAGCAAGGCTTCAAGGGCTTCGAGATGACGCAGTGGTATGGACTGATGGCGCCGAGCAAGTGGCCCAAGGCCAATATCGCCAGGTTAGAGGCCGAGGCGATCAAGGCCTCGCGCAGCGCTCAGGTCAAGGAAAAACTGGCGCAGGAAACCGCGCTGGCCGTCGGCAGCACCGGGGCCGAGTTCGATGCCTTCATCAAGACCGAACAGGCGCGCTGGAAGGCCGTCATCGCCCGCGCCCAGATCAAGCCGGACGGCGCGTAACCAGCAGGCAGCGCAAGGCCAGCACGGCATCTTGTTTGCTATATTTTCGATAGCTGCTTGCGCATGTCTGGTCTGCGCAAACAGCACTTTTCATCAATAATTTGCTGACTGCAAGGGGTTTTCAGCCCGGCACCCGCGCAATCACCTGCGCCACGGCCGCCGTCAGCTTCTTGGCATACGGCACATGCAAGAACTCGTTCGGCCCGTGCGCATTGCTCTGCGGGCCGAGGACGCCGCAGACCATCATCTGCGCCTTGGGAAAGCCCTGGCTCAGCAGGCTCATCAAGGGAATCGTGCCGCCCTGGCCGATGGTGCCGCAGGGCGCGCCGAAGAAGTTCCGCGACGCGTCGTTCAGCGCGTCTTCAAACCACGGCTGGGTAGCAGGCGCGTTCCAGCCGTTCGCGCCGCCTCCGCCCTCGAACGTGACCTTGGCCTGATAGGGCGCGTTGTCTTCGAGCAGCTTTTTCAGTTCCTGCACCGCCGCGCTGGCGTCGATCAGCGGCGGAAAGCGCAGTGACAGCTTGAAGGCGCTGTAGGGGCGCAGCACGTTGCCCGCGTCGCGGAACGACGGAAAACCCTCCGCGCCGGTCACGCTGAGCGTGGGCCGCCAGGTGCGGTTGAGCAGCGCCTCGACCGGGTCAGTGGTGGTGGGCAGCGTGAAACTGGTCGAGCCTTCGCAGTCGTAATGCGCCCACGGGAAGCGCTTGTACAGCTCGTCGCCCAGAATCGCCGCCGTGGCCCGCGCCTGCGCCAGCCGGTCGGCGGGCACTTCGCAATGAAAGCTTTGCGGCAAGAGGCGGCCGGTGGCGCTGTCTTCGAGCCGGTCGAGCACCTGGCGCATGATGCGAAAGCTCGACGGCACCAGGCCGCTGGCGTCGCCCGAATGCACGCCTTCGGTCAGCACCTCGACCTTGAGCACGCCGCCGCCGTTGCCGCGCAGGCTGGTGGTCAGCCAGAGCTGGTCGTAGTTGCCCGCGCCCGAGTCCAGGCAGACCACCAGCGCGACCTCGCCGAGCCGATCCTTCAGCGCGTTGACGTAGGGCAGCAGGTCATACGAGCCGCTTTCCTCGCACGTCTCGATCAGGCCGACGATACGCGGATGCTCGATGTTCTGGCTTTTCAGCGCCTGCACGGCGGCGATGCTGGCATAGACCGCGTAGCCGTCGTCGGCGCCGCCCCGGCCGTAGAGCCTGCCGTTTTCGTACTTGGGCGTCCATGGCCCGAGGTCGCTGCGCCAGCCGGTGAACTCGGGCTGCTTGTCGAGGTGGCCGTACATCAAGACGGTCTGCGTCGAGCCGGCGCGCGTGGCCGGGATTTCAAAGAACAGCACCGGCGTGCGGCCTTCAAGCCGGACGATCTCCAGCGTCAAGCCCTCGACCTTTTGCGCTTCCACCCATGTCGCGGCATTGCGCATGACGGTGTCGATAAAGCCGTGCTGCGCCCAGTCGGGGTCGAATGTCGGCGACTTCGCGGGAATCGCGATGTAGTCGGTCAGCTGCTTGACGATGTCGCCGTCCCACTGCGTGGTGACCTGGGACAGCGTCTGGGCGGCGTTCAGGATGCCGGCGGGAATTTCGCGGTGCAGGGGGGCGTTCATGGCGGGACTCCGGAAGTGGAAAAGGAAGGGGCTTTTGGCGCAGGAGGCCACTGTACGCCTGCGCCAATAACCTCGCAGGGTCCGTCAACAGATGTACTGGGGAAAGCGCTCAGCCTTTGAGCCCGCGTCTGGCGCTTCGCTCAGGCGGTCGAAGTGGCACCAAATCCTCGGGCTTCGATCCTGCTCGATCAGCCGCAGCCGGCCAAAGCTCACCAGGTAGGGGTGCGCGCGCGACGCCGGCAGGCCGGCCTGGGCCGCCAGATCCTTGAGCGTCATCGGGGTTGACTGCTCGGCCAGCGCCAGTAGCAGCCGCCCGTACAGGCGCCGCACGGCCTCTACCGAAACGGCATGCAACTTGCGTCGAAAGCCCAGTGCTTGCACGAAAAATCGATATACAACCACTGGAGTCAGGCTTAATATGGAACCCAAGGAGCGAAGCTAGGTGAAATATTCCGTCAACACGCCTCTTGCGTTAGTAGACAGTCCTTTTCAAGACCAGCGCGTAGGATTCGATGAATGGCTTGCGCGCATCAACAAGGCTTGCGGTGCATTCAGCGCCACCATGCTGGGCGATACATTTATCGGCGCGCTTGACGACTACCAGGGTAGCGCCGTGCGGCTAAGTGTTGTGGACGCCATCCAGACCCGCCTGTACCGGACTCAGAAGGATGTGGGCCGCAGCGACGACCAGAAATACTTTGCAATACTCCAGCTGCGCGGGCAAGCCGCAGTCGAGCAAGGCGACCAGCGCGCTCGTCTGGACAGGGGCGATCTCACGATCCTGGACGCCGCCCGTCCCTGTAGCGCGCTGCTGGGTGACCAGTCGCGCCAGATCTCGCTCATCCTTCCTCGGCAAATGGTCGAGCGCAATATGCACCAGACCCGCGTCGCATGTGCGCAGCGGCTCCCGGCTACTTCCCCCTTGGGCATCATTGCCGGCCGACTGATGCTCGCTGCCTCGCAACAATCGAAGAAAGGCCTGGGCCAGCAGGAAAGCGAGGCCATTCTTGACGCGCTGATCACTTTGCTCAAGCCGGCAATTGGCCTGGCCGACGCACAGGACGACACCCATGAGCGCATGTTCCGCAAGGCCTGCGAATTCATCGAGCTCCACCTGGCCAGCGAAGACCTGTCGCCGGAGTGGATCGCCCAGTCCATCGGCGTATCGGTACGGGGCCTGTACCGGGTGTTTTCCCGGCAGGGACTGGTGGTGGCGCAGTACATCAAGCACCGCCGCCTAGACTTGTGCGCCGAGGCTTTGCGCCACCCTTCTGGCAGCGAAAAACTGTCCTCCCTGGGTTACAGCTGGGGCTTTGCCGACTCCAGCCACTTCTCGTCTGCGTTCAAGACACGCTTTGGCATGCCGCCTGGGGAATATCGCAGGCGTTACCTGCACCCTACCTGAACCTGCGATGCTGCATGCTGCTATCTGGCAGCCGCGCACATCCATCTGGCAGACACAACAAAGTCTTGCCAGTCCAACACTCCTAAGCTGTCATCTATCCCGATGAGGCGTCTGAATCAGGCGATCCTTCGCCGGTTTACCCTGCAATGGGGCATCTCACACACTTTGGATAATGGATAAGGAGACAGTTATGTTCAGAAGCAGCACACGCCCCAGCACGCACAGGATCGGTGCACTCAGCATGGCGCTTGCCATCGCTTTGGGCACCGCCACCCTGTGGGCACCCCCGGCGCAAGCGCACGGCGGCGCGGCCGAGATGGTGCCGCTGAAAAAAACGCTGGAGGACTTTGGCGCTACGGTGCGCTGGGACGGGTTCGCCAATGTGTACACCCTCTCGCGCAACAGCACGACGGTGCGCGTCAAGCCCGGCGCCAAAACCGCGCTGGTCAACGGCCAGCCTCTGAAACTCGACATGCCCTTGGTGCTGCGGCACGGCACTGCCTACGTCTCGCGCGACTTCATCAACCAGGTGTTCCAGTCCGGACTGGACAAAACCTTCGTGGTCGAACGCACGCCCAGCCCGCTCAATCCGCTGACCGCCGACGAAATCAAGGCGACGGTTGACATCCTCAAAGCCGCTGGCCGCTATCAGCCCAGCTTTCGCTTCACCGAGATCACGCTCAAGGCCCCGCCCAAGGACCAGGTGTGGAACTTTGCCCTCACCGGCCAGCCTGTCCAGGCCCCTCGACAGGCCGCCTTTGTGATCCTGAACGGCAAAAAGCTGATCGAAGGCATCGCCGACCTCGCAACGCGCACGGTGTCGGGGTGGAAGGAAATTGAAGGCGCGCACGGCATGGTTCTGCTCGACGACTTCGCCACTGTGCAGGCTGTCATTGAAGCCAGCCCCGAATATGCCCAGGCACTGGCCAAACGGGGCATTACCGACGTGAAAAAAGTCGTGGCGACCCCTCTGACGGTGGGCTACTTTGACGGCAAAGACACGCTGCGCCAGGAAGAGCGCCTGCTCAAGGTAGTGAGCTACCTGGACGTGGGAGACGGCAACTACTGGGCGCACCCCATCGAGAACCTGGTGGCGGTAGTGGACATTGAGCACAAAAAGCTGCTCAAGATTGAAGACCAGGGCGTCATCCCCGTGCCGCTCAAGCCCACCGCCTACGATGGCCGTGACCGCACGCCGACCGCCCCACCCAAGCCGCTGGACATCACCGAGCCCGAGGGCAAAAACTACACCATCACTGGCAACACCTTGCATTGGCGCAACTGGGACTTCCATGTGCGGCTGGATTCGCGCGTGGGGCTGATGCTCTCCACCGTCACCTACAACGACAAAGGCACCAAACGCAAGGTGATGTACGAAGGCTCGCTGGGCGGCATGATCGTGCCCTACGGCGACCCGGACGTGGGCTGGTACTTCAAGGCCTATCTGGATTCAGGCGAATATGGCATGGGCACGCTGACATCACCCATCCAGCGCGGCAAGGACGCGCCTGACAATGCCGTGCTGCTGGACGCTACCCTGGCTGACTACACAGGCGCACCCGCCAGCATGCCCAACGCCATCGCCGTGTTTGAACGCTACGCAGGGCCTGAATTCAAGCATCAGGAAATGGGCCAGCCCAACATCAGCGTCGAGCGGCGCGAACTGGTGGTGCGCTGGATCAGCACCGTGGGCAATTACGACTACATCTTTGACTGGGTTTTCGCTGAAAACGGCACCATCGGCATCGACGCGGGTGCCACCGGCATCGAGGCCATCAAAGGCGTGAAGTCGCGCACCATGCAAGACGCCACCGCCGCCGAAGACACTCGCTACGGCACCCTGCTGGACCACAACCTCGTGGGCACCACCCACCAGCACATCTACAACTTCCGGCTCGACCTGGACGTGGACGGCGAAAACAACTCGCTGACCGAAGTGGACCCTATCGTCGCCGCCAACACCGCCGGCGGTCCGCGCACCAGCACCATGCAGACGGTGCAGCGCACCGTCGCCACCGAAAAGCAGGCTGCGCAAAAGTTCGACCCGTCCACCATCCGCCTGCTCAGCAACCCAAGCAAGAGCAACAAGGTCGGTAACCCCATTTCGTATCAGCTCATCCCTTACGCCGGAGGAACCCACCCCATTGCCAAAGGGGCCAACTTTGGCAAGGACGAGTGGATATATCACCGGCTGAGCTTCATGGACCGCCAGCTCTGGGTAACCCGCTACAACCCCGACGAGCGCTTCCCCGAAGGCAAGTACCCCAACCGCTCCAGCACCGACACCGGCCTGGGCCAGTTCACTGACGATGACCAGTCCATTGTCAACACCGACAACGTAGTCTGGCTGACGACGGGCACCACACACATTGCGCGCGCTGAAGAGTGGCCGATCATGCCGACCGAATGGGTTCATGCGCTGCTCAAGCCCTGGAACTACTTCAACGAGACGCCGACGCTCGGGCTGAACCAGCCGAGCAAATAACCCTAAGCGCCCGCACCAGATTGGAAACAAAGGCTGTTGGCACCGAGGGGGCTCAGCCTAACGGCAGAGGCTGCAGGCCGGTGACGCCTGCGCCTGATCAGACGGTCAAGCCAATTACCGGCAACTCTGGCGCAGCACGTAAAGCACTCCTCCCTTAACTCTCCTAAAAAACTCGATATGAAACTGAAAACATCCTCCACACTCGTTTTGAGCCTACTGTTTGTTGGCACCGCCACCATGGCTCAAACCACAGCGCCCGCGCCTGACTACACCTTGTCATACAACGCAGGCGTTGTCAGCGACTACCGTATCCGTGGGCTGTCTCAAACCACTTTCAAGCCAGCCCTTCAGGCCGGTGTTGATTTTGCGCACAAGAGCGGCTTTTACCTCGGTGCCTGGGGCTCGAATGTCAACTGGATCAAGGATTACGTGGGCAATGCAGCCACACCTGCGGTGGCTACCAAAGGCTCACTTGAAGTTGATCTGTACGCCGGCTACAAAGGCTCAATCACCAAAGACCTCGCGTTTGATCTTGGCGTCATCACCTACCAGTATCCCGGCAACACGGCATCGAAAGTCACAGTGGATGCGAACACGACCGAAATCTACGGAGCCCTGACTTACGGCATCGTCACTGCCAAGTACAGCCAAAGCACGGGCAATTCCGTTGCGAACCCGAATAGCGCCGGTAGCAAATATTTTGAAGTCGCCGCCAACATTGATTTGGGCAACGGCTTCACACTCATACCGCACGCAGGTCGTCAGACGATTCCCAATGTGACCGCCCCACAGCCTGACGCCGGTGACTACACCGACTACTCGCTGACCTTGTCCAAAGACTTTGGCAACGGGCTGTCAGCCTCCCTGTCGGCCATTGGCACGAATGCCAAGGATGGCTTTTACAAGGTGGGCGGATTTGATAACTTGGGTAAAAGCACCGCAGTTGTCGGCCTGAAGTACAGTTTTTGATCAAGTCCCAATTCAATTTTTGACAAAAAAAGTTTCAGCCATGTACAACGCAACCATGACAATTGGCGGCCACGCAGTTCAAAGCCAGAGCGCCGCAAGCTTCGAGGTGAGAAATCCCTCCACAGGCGAGGTCATCGGCACCGCACCCAACGCGACCCCTGCAGATCTGGATTCGGCAGTCGCAGCGGCACAAGCAGCGTTCACAAGCTGGTCGAAAAAGTCAGACGCTGAACTTCAGCTCGCCTGCCAGGCAGCTGCGGAAAAAATCGCCGCTCATTCCGAAGAACTGGCAGTACTTATCACCCAGGAGCAGGGAAAACCGCTCAATGGGCTGGGTTCACGCTGGGAGATGGGAGGAGCCAGCGCATGGGCCAGCTACACATGCGGTCTTTCGCTGCCCATGAAGGTATTGCAGGACAACGCGCAAGGCCGCGTGGAACTGCACCGAAAACCCCTTGGCGTTGTCGGCTCCATCACGCCCTGGAATTTCCCGGTCATGATTGCCATCTGGCACGTCATGCCTGCGCTTCGTACCGGCAACACGGTGGTGATCAAACCTTCGCCCAATACGCCTTTGGCAACCTTGCGCATGGTCGAACTGCTCAATGAAGTGCTGCCTGCGGGGGTGATCAACTGTGTGACCGGCGACGACCAGGCGGGAAGCATTGGGGCGGCCATGGCCGCGCATTCGGGCATCCGCAAAATCGTTTTCACCGGTTCCTGCGCTACCGGGCAAAAGGTCATGCAATCCGCAGCCCTGACCATGAAACGGCTGACGCTTGAGCTGGGAGGCAATGATGCGGGCATCGTTTTGCCCGATTGCGACCCCAAAGCCATCGCTGAGGGCCTCTTCTGGGGCAGCTTCATCAACAACGGCCAGACCTGCGCGGCAATGAAGCGGCTCTATGTGCATGAGAGCATTCACGACGATGTCTGCGAGCATCTGGTGGCCTTCGCCAGGTCGGTTCCCATGGGCGATGGCATGGCCGAGCAAAGCATGCTGGGTCCGGTGCAGAACCGCATGCAGTTCGACAAGGTAGCCCGACTGGTCGCTGATGCGCGAGAAAAAGGCGAACTGCTGTTGGGCGGCGAGCCGGGAAGCGGCCTGTTCTTTCCCGCCACCATCGTTGCAGGCCTGAAGAATGGTGATGCGCTGGTTGACGAGGAGCAGTTCGGCCCCGCCTTGCCGGTGATCCGCTATCGGGATGTCAACGATGCCATACGCGCTGCAAATGACAGCCAGAACGGCTTGGGTGGCTCGGTCTGGTCACGCGACATCGACCATGCCAGGCAGGTGGCTGGCCAGATGGAATGCGGGTCTGTGTGGATTAACAAGCACGGCGCGGTCCAGCCCAACGCCCCGTTCGGTGGCACAAAATCCTCGGGCTTCGGCGTTGAGTTTGCCGAAGACGGAATGCAGGAATACACCGACCAGCAAGTGATTTTTTCCTGATTCAGGCAAGCCATGGCACACAGCCGATACAGCGGCAATGCGCCATGGCTTGCAGGACTAAAGCGCGATGGCCTCCTTGGGCCGGTAACCCAGCCGCAGCGACACATCGGCTGCCGCCTGGCGCACGGCGCGGGCCACGTCGGAGTCCCAGTCCGCCGGAAAATTATCCTCATGGCCCAATGCCGTGATCACCAGCGCAGCCTTGCCCTCGTGATCAAAGGCTGCGGCGCTGAAAGCGTTCACACCGGGAATCGGCCGGCCTGCAGCCCGCACCACGCCATGCTGGCGCAGTTCGGCCTGAATCGCCTGGATTTCCTGCGCCACGTCCTTGACGGTGCTGCGATCAAGCCGTCGTGGCTCATCGCCCAAAGCGCCCAGCATGGCCTGCTCCAGCTGCTGCCGGGGCAGCGTGGCGGCAAAGGCCCGCCCGGTGGCCGTGCCGAGGATGGACATCACGGTGCCCATGCGCATGCTGACATGCAGTGGCTGGCTGGCCTCGATGTAGCGCACGATGGTGGGGCCGAAATTGGCCCACACCGCGATGGCCACGGTCTGGTCAATGCCAAGCGCCAGCGCCTCGGCAATCGGCGTGGCGACCTTCAAGGGGTCGAGCTGGTGCAGGCAACTCAGGCCTACCTGCAGCGCGGCCGCACCCAGCGCGTAGCGGCCCGTCACCGCATCCTGCTCGATCAGCCGCAGCCGGCCAAAGCTCACCAGGTAGGGGTGCGCGCGCGACGCCGACAGGCCGGCCTGGGCCGCCAGGTCCTTGAGCGTCATCGGGGTTGACTGCTCGGCCAGCGCCAGCAGCAGCCGCCCGCCGATCTCGATCGACTGCACGGACCGCTGTTCCTTGGGCTCGTCCGGGGAATCGTTTTCGTCTATGCGCATGCTTGGGTTTCTCCGGTGAGGTGGCAAAGGTGAGCGTTGGTTACAGCTGCAATCATTCTACAAATAAGTTTGACAATGACAAACTTATGCATAGAATTAACAAACCGATTTGCAATAGACGAACTTTTAACCCACCTACAAAACTGGAGACCCCTATGAGTACCGTCAAAAAATTCGCTTCCCAAGCCGACCTGGAAGAAAAGAAAGTCACCTTCAGCCAGATCTCGGAGCACGCCTGGGCCTACACCGCCGAAGGCGATCCCAACACCGGCATCATCATCGGCGACGACGCTGTGCTGGTGGCCGACACCCAGGCCACTCCGGCGATGGCGGCCGATGTGGTGCGCCGCATCCGCGAAGTGACCGACAAGCCCATCAAGTACGTCGTGCTGACCCACTACCACGCGGTGCGCGTGCTGGGCGCGGCGGCCTACCAGCCCGAGCAGATCCTGGCCAGCCAGGACACCTACGACCTGATCGTCGAGCGCGGCGAGCAGGACAAGGCCAGCGAGATCGGCCGCTTTCCGCGCCTGTTCCAGAACGTCGAGAGCGTGCCGCCCGGCATGACCTGGCCCACCATGACGTTTACCGGCAAGATGACGCTGTGGCTGGGCAAGCTCGAAGTGCAGCTGTTGCAGCTCGGCCGCGGCCACACCAAGGGCGACACGGTCGTGTGGCTGCCGCAGGAGCGCACGCTGCTGTCCGGCGATCTGGTCGAGTTCGACGCCACGCCTTATGCGGGTGATGCCTACTTCAAGGACTGGCCGCAGACACTTGACAACCTCGCCGCGCTCAAACCAGCTGCGCTGGTGCCGGGCCGGGGCGCCGCGCTCACCACCCCTGAGCAGGTGGCCCAGGGCCTGGCTGGCACGCGCGGCTTCATCGCCGACGTTTACGCCAGCGTGCAAGAGGGCGTGAAAGCCGGCAAGGACCTGAACGCCGTCTACAAGGACACTTACGCCAGGCTCAAGCCCAAGTATGGCCAGTGGGTCATCTTCGACCACTGCATGCCGTTTGACGTGACGCGCTGCTACGACGAGGCGACCCAGTACCCCGACCCGCGCATCTGGACCGCCGAGCGTGACACGCAGATGTGGCAGACGCTGGAAGGCTGACCAGCACCAGGCAAGAGGAGACAAAAATGAAATTAAAAGAGCTTCAAAACACCGACGCCGGCGAAGTGAACTACCAGAAGCTGGCGTTCGACTACGAGCGCCATGCCGACCAGGACAGCGCCCGGCCCGTGCGCCATCCGGTGGTCGTGGTCGGCGCCGGCCCCGTGGGACTGGCCCTGGCCATCGACCTGGCGCAGCAAGGTGTACCCGTGCTGCTGCTGGACAACGACTGCACGCTGTCCACCGGCTCGCGCGCCATCTGCTTTGCCAAGCGCACGCTGGAGGTGTTCGACCGCCTGGGCTGCGGCCCGCGCATGGTGGACAAGGGCGTGTCGTGGAACGTGGGCCGGGTGTTCTTCAAGAACGAGGAAATCTACAGCTTCAACCTGCTGCCCGAGCCCGGCCATGAGCGGCCCGCCTTCATCAACCTGCAGCAGTATTACGTCGAAGGCTACCTGGCCGAGCGCGCGGCGCAGTTGCCGCTGATCGACCTGCGCTGGAAAAACAAGGTGGCCGGCATCGAGCAGCGCGAAGGCCATGCGTTGCTGACGGTGCAAACGCCCGATGGCGACTACCAGATCGAAGCCGGCTACGTCGCCGCCTGCGACGGTTCGCGCTCCAGCCTGCGCCAGTTGATCGGGCAGGAAAGCCATGGCCGCACCTTCCGCGACCGCTTCCTGATTGCCGATGTGAAGATGAAGCTGGACCGGCCAGCCGAGCGCTGGTTCTGGTTCGACCCCGAGTTCCACCCGAACCAGAGCGTGCTGCTGCACATGCAGCCCGACAACGTCTGGCGCATTGATTTCCAGCTCGGCTGGGACGCCGACCCCGAGGAAGAGAAAAAGCCCGAGAACATCATCCCGCGCGTGAAGGCGCTGCTCGGAGACGATGCGCAGTTCGAGCTGGAGTGGGCCAGCGTCTATACCTTCGCCTGCCTGCGCATGGACCGCTTTCGCCATGGCCGGGTGCTGTTCGCCGGCGACTCGGCGCATGGCGTGTCGCCGTTCGGCGCGCGCGGCGCGAATTCGGGCGTGCAGGATGCGGAGAACCTGGCCTGGAAACTCGCCGCCGTGCTGCGCGGCGATGCCCCCGACGCCCTGCTTGACAGCTATGCGAGCGAGCGCGAATACGCGGCCGACGAGAACATCCTCAACTCCACGCGGGCCACCGACTTCATCACGCCCAAAAGCGAGATCAGCCGGCTGTTTCGCGATGCGGTGCTGGCGCTGGCCAAGCAGCATGCCTTTGCCCGCGTCCTGGTCAACAGCGGGCGTCTGTCGGTGCCCGCCACACTGCATGGCTCGCCGCTCAACACGCTTGACGCCGATGATTTCAAGGGCGCCATGGTGCCGGGCGCCGCAGCGGCCGATGCGCCCCTCGTTCTGGCCGACGGCACGAGCGGCTGGCTGCTGCGCGCGTTGAGCCCCACCGGTTTCACCGCGCTGGTGTTCGGCGACGCGGCCCTAGCGGATGCGCTGCGCGGCAGTATTTCGCAACTGCATGTCGTCGGTATTGAAGCGCACAGTGCCCATGCGCTGGTCCTGCAGCGCTACGACGCCAAGCCCGGCACGGTTTACCTGTTCAGGCCCGACCAGCATGTCTGTGCGCGCTGGCGCCAGGCTGGAGCCGGCGCTGTTCGCGCCGCCATTGACCACGCGCTCGCCAAGGCCTGAAGGAGCCTGCCATGCCACAACTCATCACCACCCCGAACCTCGACGCCGCCGACGATTTTTATGAAGCGCTGATCGACGCCCACCAGGGCCTGTCCAGCGCCGACAGCCATGCGCTCAATGCGCGCCTGGTGCTGCTGCTGGCCAACCACATCGGCTCGCTGGCCGTGCTGCGCGAGGCACTGGCCGCTGCCCAAGCGCCCGGCTGAAATCTTTCTTTCCCCGCCCGCCTTTTCATTCAACAACATTTCGGAGACACGCCATGACTTTGCAAAATACCTACCGCCGCGCGCTTTGCCAAGCCGGCCTTGCGCTGGCCCTGCTGCCGCTGGCCGCCAGCGCGCAGGACGCCAAACCCATCGAATGGGTGGTTGGCTATGCGGCCGGCGGCGGTTCGGACTCGGTGGCGCGGGCCACGGCTGAAACCATGTCCAAGGCACTCGGCCAGAGCATGATCATCACCAACAAGCCGGGTGCTGCAACCAACATCGCGGCCGACTACGTGGTGCGCTCGAAGGACTATGGCCATATCATGCTCACGGCTGACTTTGCCACGCTCGCCGCCAATCCCTTCCTGTTTTCCAAGCTCAACTACAACGCCGAGAAAGACCTGGCGCCAGTCGGCATGCTGGCGCGCTTTCCGCTGGTGCTGGTGGTCGGCGCGAACGTGCCGGTGAAGAACTTCAAGGAGTTCTTGGCCTGGGCCAAGGCGCAGCCCAAAGGCGTCAATTACGCCTCGGCCGGCACCGGCAGCCCGCACCACCTGGCCGCCGAACTGCTGCGCGAGAAGACCGGCCTGAACATGACGCATATCGCCTACCGCGGCGCGGCGCCGGCCATGCAGGACATTCTGGGCGGCAGCGTGCCGTTCATGCTGGTCGATACCGCCAGCGGCAACCAGTTCGTGCTGGCCGGCAAGGTCAAGGCCATCGGCGTGGCAAGCGCCCAGCGCATCGCCACGCTGCCCGACGTGCCAACGCTTTCCGAGCAGGGTCTGACCGGCTTTGAGGCCTATGCATGGCAGGGACTTTCGGTGCCCGCCGGCACGCCGCCCGAGACCATTGCAAAGCTCAACAAGGCACTGGTCGAGTCGCTCAATTCGACCCCGGTCAAGGCCCGCTTCATGGCGCTGGGTGTCGAGGGCATGCCCGGCACGCCCGCGCAAATGGCCAGCTACGTCAAGCGCGAGCGCGAGCGCTGGGGCAAGCTGATCCGCGACAACAACATCAAGATCGACTGAAATATCAATGAAATAGCCTTCTTGCGCACGCTCCATAAGCGCAAGCAGCTATTAATTAAATAGCAAAAGCAACATCGCGAGAATGCCATGACCCACGAAACTTACGCCGAGCCGCGCTACCAGAGCGGCTTTGGCAACGAGTACGCCAGCGAGGCCTTGCCAGGCGCCCTGCCGCAGGGCCGCAACAGCCCGCAGCGCGCGCCCCTTGACCTGTACCCCGAACTGCTTTCGGGCTCGGCTTTCACCGCGCCGCGCCACGAAAACCGTCGCTCCTGGCTGTACCGGCGCCAGCCCTCCGTCGTGTCCGGCCGCTACCAGCCTTACGCGCAGCCGCACTGGACCACAGGCGGCGACCGCACCATCGCGCTGCCGCCCGAGCCCATGCGCTGGAAGCCGATTCCGCCAGACAACGCCGATGCCGATGCCGATTTTGTCGATGGCATCCGTACGCTGGCGGCCAACGGGGATGCGGAGGCGCAAACCGGCATCGCTGCCCATGTCTATGTCGCCAGCCGCTCGATGGAGCGCCGCGCCATCGTCAACGCCGACGGCGAAATGCTCATCGTGCCGCAGCAGGGCCGCCTGCTGATCACCACCGAGATGGGCGTGCTCGATGTCAAGCCCGGCGAGATCGCGCTGCTGCCGCGCGGCGTGGTGTTCAAGGTGGCCTTGCCCGATGGCCTGTCGCGCGGCTACCTGTGCGAGAACTACGGCGCGCAGTTCCGACTGCCCGAACTCGGCCCCATCGGCTCGAACGGACTCGCCAATGCGCGTGATTTCCTGGCGCCGGTCGCCGCCTTCGAGGAGGCGGGCGGCGAGTACGAGATGGTCAAGAAATCCAGCGGCCGCCTTTGGCGCGCACCGCTGAAGCAGTCGCCCTTCAACGTGGTGGCCTGGCACGGCAACCTCGCGCCGGTGAAGTACGACACCGCCAACTTCATGACCATCGGCTCGATCAGCTTCGACCATCCGGACCCGTCGATCTTCACCGTGCTGACCTCGCCGTCAGACACGCCGGGCACGGCCAACTGCGACTTCGTGATCTTCCCGCCGCGCTGGCTGGTGATGGAGGACACCTTCCGCCCGCCGTGGTACCACCGCAACCTGATGAGCGAATTCATGGGCCTGGTCCATGGCGAATACGATGCCAAGCCCGGCGGCTTCAAGCCCGGCGGCGCCAGCTTGCACAACTGCATGGTGCCGCACGGCCCGGATGAGGAGGCCTTCGACAAGGCCAGCCAGGCCGATCTCAAACCGCAAAAGCTGGACAACACGCTGGCCTTCATGTTCGAGAGCCGCTACCGCTTCATTCCCACGGCGTACGCGCTGCAAAGCCCAGCGCTGGACGCTGATTACGCCGACTGCTGGGCCGGCCTCAAGGACCTATTCAAGCCATGAACACCCTGAACGAAACCCATGATCCGGCGCTGCGCAGCTGGGTCGCTTCCGCCAACCAGGCCAGTAGCGACTTCCCGATCCAGAACCTGCCCTTCGCCGTCTTTCGCCGCCAGGGCAGTGCCGAGGCATTTCGCGGTGGCGTGGCCATCGGCGAGCAGATCCTTGACCTGGCGGCGGCTGCTGCCAGCGGCGCCTTCACGGGCGATGCGGCTGGCGCTCTGCAAGCTGCCGCCGGCGAGACCCTCAACGCCTTGATGGCGCTGGGCCAGCCGGCATGGTCGGCGCTGCGCCTGGCCCTGTCGCGCTCGCTACGCACCGGCGCGGCCGAAGAAGCTCAGTTGGCCGCCTGCCTGGTGCCGCAGTCTGATGTTGAATACACCGTGCCGGCGCGCATCGGCGACTACACCGATTTTTATACCTCGGTCTATCACGCCACCAACATCGGGCGCCAGTTCCGCCCCGACAACCCGCTGCTGCCCAATTTCAAGTGGATTCCGATTGGCTACCACGGGCGGGCGTCGAGCATCGGCGTGTCTGGGCAGACCTTTGCCCGGCCGGTCGGGCAAACCCTGCCGCCGGGCGCGACCGAGCCTTCGTTCGGCCCGTGCAAGCGGCTGGACTACGAACTGGAGCTGGGCGTTTTTGTCGGCAGCGGCAATGCGCTGGGTGAGCCCATCGCCATCACCGACGCCGAGGCCAGCGTGTTCGGGCTGTGCCTGCTCAACGACTGGTCGGCCCGGGACATCCAGGCCTGGGAGTACCAGCCGCTGGGACCGTTCCTGTCCAAGAACTTCGCCACCACCATTTCCCCGTGGATCGTGACGCTTGAAGCCTTGGGCCCGTACCGCGTGCCGTTCACGCGTCCCGAAGGCGATCCGCAGCCGCTGCCCTACCTGGATGCGCCCGCCAATTGGGCGCAGGGCGCGATTGACGTGCAGCTCGAAGTGCTGCTGCAGACGCAGGCGATGCGCGATGAGGGCCAGGGGGCCGCGCGCCTGACGCGCACCAGCTACCGGCACGCGTACTGGACCGTGGCCCAGATGGTGGCGCACCACACGGTCAACGGCTGCAACCTGCAGCCCGGCGACCTGCTGGGTACCGGCACGCTGTCGGGCCCGACGCTGGACGAGGCCGGCGCGCTGATCGAGCTGACCGTGGGCGGCAAGCAGCCGCTCACGCTGCCCAACGGCCAGACCCGGACCTATCTGGAGGATGGTGACGCGGTGCTGCTGCGCGGCTGGTGCGAAAAGCCCGGCGCTGCGCGCATCGGCTTTGGCGAGTGCGTCGGTACCGTTCTGCCCTCCGTCAACGCTTGAGCGGAGCCTGCCTGCCATGCTGGTGCTCCATACCTACTTTCGCAGCTCGGCCTCGTACCGCGTGCGCATCGCGCTGGCGTTAAAAGGCTTGGCCTACGAGTCTGTTCCCGTGCATCTGGTGCGCGGCGGAGGTGAGCAGCATTCAGCCGCTTTTGCCACGCTCAACCCTGCCGAGCTCGTCCCAGTGCTGGTGGACGGTGAGGTCACGCTCACGCAGTCGCTGCCCATCATTGAATACCTCGACGAGGTGCATCCCGCGCCGGCCTTGCTGCCGCCGGATGCGGCCGGGCGGGCGCGGGTGCGCGCCATCGCCCAGACCATCGCGTGCGAGATTCACCCGCTGAACAACCTGCGCGTCTTGCAGCACCTGGAGGCAACCCTGGGCGCCAGCGCACAGGCCAAAAGCACCTGGTACGCGCACTGGGTGGCGCTGGGCTTTACGGTGGTCGAATCCATGCTCAGCGAAAGCGCGGCCACCGGCCGGTACTGCCATGGCGACACGCCGACGCTGGCCGATTGCTGTCTGGTACCGCAGATCTACAACGCCGAGCGCTTTGGGGTTTCGCTGGCTGCCTACCCGACCCTGCGCCGCATTGGTGAAGCCTGCATGAAGCTGCCAGCCTTTCAGCGCGCCGCGCCAGAGGCCCAGGCCGACGCTGCGTAATGAGCATCTATCCAAGGGAAATACGCGTCACCGATTAAAGATTTAAACGCTGTACAAACAGAAGGTGACTATTGCATGGCCTCATGTTTTGCCAATTATCTTAGCGTAACGACAAGTCCAATCATCGATCAGCACCAGCTGGTCATCGATGCCATTTTGAAGGGCGACAGCACGATGGCTGAGCAAATACGGGTGCACATCCGCTCACCTTTGCGTTTTGCCGACGCCATCGAGCAGCGGTATCCCAAATACCGTGCTGCCGGCACGGGCCTGAAGCGAATGCCATCTGTTCCCTCTCACTGAAAGAAAACCATGACCAAGAAACAAGGCGCCATCGTGACGGGCTCGACCAGCGGCATCGGCCTGGCCATTGCGCAGGCACTGGCGGGCGCCGGCACGAACGTGATGCTCAACGGCTTCGGCAACCCCGAGGCGATCGAAGCGCTGTGCCGGCAACTCGCCGATGAGACCGGTGTGCTGGTAGCCTACAGCGCAGCCGACATGAGTCAGCCAGCCGAGATCGCACAGATGGTGGCGCAGGCCGAGGAAGCTTTCGGCGGCGTGGACATCCTGGTCAACAACGCCGGTGTGCAGCATGTCGCGCCAGTGGATGAGTTCCCCGATGCCAAGTGGGACCAGATCATCGGCATCAACCTGTCGTCGAACTTTCATACCATCAAGGCGGTGCTGCCGGGGATGAAGCGCCGCAACCAGGGACGCATCGTCAACATCGCTTCTGCGCATGGGCTGGTGGCCTCGCCGTTCAAGTCGGCTTACGTTGCAGCCAAGCATGGCGTGGTCGGACTGACCAAGGCCGTGGCCCTGGAGGTGGCCGAGACCGGCATCACCGTGAACGCCGTCTGCCCGGGCTATGTGCGCACACCGCTGGTCGACGCCCAGATCAAGGACCAGGCCAGGGCGCACAACATGCCCGAGGAACGCGTGATCCGCGAAGTGATCCTGGCCTCGCAGCCGAACAAGCGCTTCGTCGAGCTGGAGGAACTGGGCAAGCTGGTATTGTTCCTGTGCTCGGACGCGGCCGCCTCGATCACCGGCGCCGCGCTGCCGATCGAAGGCGGCTGGACAGCACGCTGAGGGCTTGACATGGACCCCCTGCAACCCCGCACCCCCGGCCAGAGCGATCAGGGCAAGATCGTCTCGGCCGCCGACGCCGTCGCGCTGATCCGCGACGGCGACACGGTCGCCACGTCGGGTTTCGTCGGCATCGGCTTTGCCGAGGAGATCGCCATTGCGCTCGAAGAACGCTTCATGGCGAGCGGCGCGCCGCGCCATCTGACCCTGGTCTATGCGGCGGGCCAGGGCGACGGTCACGACAAGGGCTTGAACCACCTGGCGCACGAAGGACTGGTGAGCCGGGTCATTGGCGGGCACTGGGGACTGGTGCCCAAGCTGGGCCGGCTGGCGGTCGAGGGGCGCATCGAGGCCTACAACCTGCCCCAAGGCGTCATCTCCTGCCTGTTTCGCGACATCGCGGGAGGCCGGCCCGGACACCTGAGCCATGTCGGGCTGGGCACCTTCGTCGATCCGCGCCTGGGCGGCGGCAAGGTCAACGCGCGAACCACCGAAGACCTGGTCGAAGTGAGCCACCTGGGCGGCCGCGAAAGCCTGTTCTACAAGGCGTTTCCCATCCACGTCGCCATCATCCGCGCCACCACCGCCGACCCCGACGGCAACCTGACGATGGAGCGCGAGGCCTTGACGCTGGAGAACCTGTCGATCGCCACCGCAGCGCACAACAGTGGAGGCATCGTCATCGCGCAGGTCGAACGGATCACCGAACGCGGCATGCTCAACCCCCGCCAGGTCAAGGTGCCTGGCGTGCTGGTCGATTGCGTCGTCGTCGCCCGTCCCGAGAACCATTGGCAGACCTTCGGCACGGCCTACCATGCCGGCTACAGCGGAGAGATGCGCGTGCCGGCCAGCGACGTCGAAGTCATGGCGCTGGACGCGCGAAAAATCATCGCCCGCCGGGCGGCGCTCGAACTGCAGGCCAACAGCGTGGTCAATCTCGGGATTGGCATGCCCGAAGGCATCGCCAACGTCGCCAACGAAGAAAAAGTCATCGACCTGCTGACCCTGACTGCCGAGCCCGGCGTGATGGGCGGGGTGCCGGCCGGTGGCGCGAACTTCGGCGCCGCCATCAACACCCAGGCCATCATCGACCAGCCCTACCAGTTCGACTTCTACGACGGCGGCGGGCTCGACATCGCCTTCCTCGGGCTGGCGCAGGCCGACATGCAGGGCAACCTCAACGTCAGCAAGTTCGGCCCGCGCCTGGCGGGCGCCGGCGGCTTCATCAACATCAGCCAGAACGCCAAGAAGGTGGTGTTCGTCGGCACCTTCAACGCCGGCAAGCTGCAGTTCGATGTTCGCGGCGGCGCCTTGCACATCGTGCACGACGGCAAGACGGCCAAGTTCGTTCGAGAGGTCGAGCACCGCACGTTCAGCGGCCCTTTGGCGGTTCGGCGCGGTCAGCCGGTGCTCTTCATCACAGAGCGCTGCGTGTTCCGCCTGAGCGAAGCCGGGCTGGAGCTGACGGAGATCGCGCCAGGCATCGACCTGGCGCGCGACGTACTCGCGCAAATGGAATTCGCGCCCATTATCAAGGCGCCGCCGCGACTGATGGACGCGCGCATCTTCAGCCCGGAGCCCATGCGGCTGCGCAATGACATGCTGCGCCTGCCGCTGACGCAGCGCTTCACCTTCGATGCCCAGCAAGGCCTGTTCTTTGCCAATTTCGAAGGCTGGACGGTACGCAGCGAGGCCGACGTGCAGGAGATCAGGGCGCATCTCGAGCAGCGCCTGCAGGCCCTCGGCCGCAAGGTTCCGGCGATCGTCGACTACGACAACTTCACCGTACTGCCCGATGCGCTGGAGGCTTATATCGAAATGGCGCATGAGGTGGCGGCCCGCCACTACAGCCGGGTGTCGCGCTACACGACCAGCGCCTTTCTTCGCAGCAAGCTCGGCGACGCGTTGAGCCGGCGTGGCGTGGCACCCCACATCTTCGAGAGTTCTGATGAGGCAAGGCGACACCTTGGACCTTCAGCGCCCTGATTCCGGGCAGGTGTGCTGTGACGGTACTACCGCCGAATCGAGGATGAATTTCCGCTTGAATATCTGGGCATCCGTTGGTATGCAACGTATCCGTTGAGCTACCGCCATTTGAAGGAAACTTGCCTATCCGGTTTGTTGCCAATGCCACAGCATTTTGGATATTTTCGATTCCCAAGTGGGGGCGGCATCACACGTCTGCCAGCAAAAGTGGCACGAAGCGCCGCTCGTGGGCGCAATTTCCCCATCGTTGTGGGGCAGCGACCCGGCTTGGCAACAAACCGGATAGGCAAGGAAGGAAATAATTGCCAAGAGAGAAGCGTGATTGCCGACTATTCTTCGATCAATCGCTGGTCGACCCAGTTTCTTCCCGTGCTTGACAAAGTCTTTCGCTGGGGGACGGCAATGAGCGGTCAACTTTAGACCAGTTCTATGCGTTGGCAAGAAAAACACATCCCATCTAAAGAAATGGCATTCGTTCCCGCCTGAAACACGTTCATCAGCCGGCAACGCAACAGAACACGCGCGAACGTCATGTGAAAAGGAGACAAGTTTTGAAACTCATTGCGCCTTACGATGCCGATGCCGTAGTGCTTCCTACTTTGGCACTAGCGGAAATTGAATCATGTAACTCAGGCTTCGCCACGTTGGCTAAACCTGCAGTTTGCCCAAAGCCAATCAGTTGGACTTTGGAGGCTCTGAGCCCGCTAATCGACGACGTACTTCCGCTGGAAGTCATGACGGACCGTTTGCTCAAAACCTGCGGTCGATTCGTGGTTGTTCCGATGGATGGGCAGCACTTTGTTCGCGGTGGTACTAAACCTACGCGGCTTTCAGGGCAGGACGCTGTCACCATCAGCCAGAATATCCACCGCATCAGCCGCGACGCGCAGTGCATCAGGCGCGACCCCGGAGAAAATTATTTCCTTATTTTCCAAGATCATGGCCAAGCTGTCATGTGCCAAGAGAGCACACAGTTTCAGATGAATCCAGGGGATGTTGCGCTTATCGACTCGACCAAGCCGTCTGACTTCATTTTTGCAGGACTGCATTCACAGCAGATTTCGGTGCACTTGCCGAGGGAAGAAATGCATCTTCGGTTTGGCTCCAAAATTCAAAGCGGTCTCGGCCTCCTGAAACAAGACGCGTTGGGCCTTGCGATGCGGGCAATTTTGGTAAAGATGCTGGAACCTAAAAACCATGAAAGCGGCCATTTGAAAGAAGCATTCATGGGTGTGTTCGGGTCCTCCCTGTTTGAGCGCAGTGGTCATGGGGTGTCCCCGAGGCTTAGAAGCAATGAGTCCCTGTTGAGCGCCGCGTTACAGCAAATCTCACTGCAGTATCAAGACCCATCATTTAACGCTATGGGCCTGGCTGCAACATTGAATGTGCCCCTGCGGTCCCTTCAGCGCCTGTTTCAGCGCCTGGGAGAAACCCCAAGCCGCCGGATACTCAATGCCCGCCTGAATGCGTCGCATGACCGCCTGAACCTTCAGGTCGGTTCTTTGCATACCCACTACGTCTCCTCTGTCGCCTACAGTTGCGGCTTTAATGACCTGTCATTTTTCTACCGCGAATTTCGCAAAAAGTACGGTGTCACGCCGGGACATATCGTAAACCCTTGCTGACGCTCTAGTCCATCACGAATGACGTTTTGCTCCAAGACGTCAGGGGACCGGAATCCTAAAGTGTGGTCACTCTTCACTGTTGAAGTGCCAGCTACCTTTAAACGATTACCGACACAGAAAGTCCCTGATGTACGTTGCGAAAATGACTATCGGAGGCCGCGCCGTTCCGGGTACCACCACCTTCGAGGTAAAAAATCCATCCACTGGCCAGGTCATCGGCACAGCACCAAATGCGTCAAATTCCGACCTGGACTCGGCAGTTTCCGCCGCGCAAAAAGCGTTCACGAGTTGGTCCAGAAAATCCGATGATGAATTGCAGGCCGCCTGCCTGGCCGTCGCTACAAAAATCAATGCTCACTCCGAAGAGCTTGCGACGCTGATCACCCTGGAGCAGGGAAAACCGCTCAACGGTCTCGGTTCACGCTGGGAAATGGGGGGTGCCGGCGCATGGGCAAACTACACGTCCGGCTTGTCCCTGCCCATGAAGGTTCTGCAGGACAACGGACAAGGCCGGGTGGAACTACACCGCAAGCCGCTCGGCGTTGTGGGCTCGATCACACCATGGAACTTTCCCGTCATGATTGCCATCTGGCACGTCCTGCCGGCGCTTCGAACCGGCAATACCGTAGTGCTCAAGCCCTCGCCGTACACGCCGCTGGCGACCTTGCGTTTGATCGAACTCTTCAATGAAGTCTTGCCTGCCGGCGTGATCAACTGCGTGACGGGTGATGACCACTCGGGCAGCATTGGCGCAGCCATGGCGGCGCATCCCGGTATTCGCAAAATCGTCTTTACCGGCTCCTGTGCGACAGGCCGGAAAGTGATGCAGTCCGCTGCCACGACGATGAAACGCCTGACTCTTGAGCTGGGTGGCAATGACGCTGGAATTGTCCTGCCTGACTGCGATCCCAAAGCCATCGCCGAGGGCCTCTTCTGGGGTAGCTTCATCAACAACGGCCAGACCTGCGCAGCGATGAAGCGGCTCTATGTGCATGAGAGCATTCATGACGATGTTTGCGAACATCTTGTTGCCTTTGCCAAGTCGGTCCCCATGGGCGACGGCATGTCCGAGCAGAACATGCTGGGACCGGTGCAAAACCGCATGCAGTTCGACAAGGTGGCCAGCCTCGTGACCGACGCGCGGAAAAAGGGTGAACTGCTGCTGGGCGGCGAAGCCGGCGACGGGCTGTTCTTCCCGGCGACCATCATTGCAGGCCTGAAGAACGGCGACGCGTTGGTGGACGACGAGCAGTTCGGCCCGGCGTTACCTGTGATCCGTTATCGCGATGTTGAAGAGGTGATCAAGGCCGCCAACGACAGCCAGAACGGCTTGGGGGGATCCGTATGGTCACGCGATATTGAGCATGCCAAGCATGTCGCTGGCCAGATGGAGTGTGGGTCCGTTTGGATCAATAAACATGGCGCCATTCAGCCCAATGCCCCGTTTGGCGGCACGAAATCATCAGGCTTCGGGGTTGAGTTTGCGGAAGAAGGCCTGCAGGAATACACCGCGCAGCAAGTCATTTTTTCCTGATCCAGCAAGGAGACCAGCACTCACCGAACTTTCAAGCCATTCATTTCAGAATTACCCATTGGAGACAAAATGACAAAGCAAGAGCAATCAAAAATCACGAAAAACGAGGCGCCGTTTACACGACGCCGGTTCATCAAGTCTGCAGGCATCGCCAGCGGAACGCTGATGGTCGGCGGCCTCATGGTGGGCGCCAAAATCAATGCTGCAGAAGATAAAAGCGGAAGCTTTGACTACGTCATCGTTGGTGCCGGGTCAGCAGGCTGCGTGCTGGCGAACCGCCTCACCGACAACCCGAAGGTTCGCGTCCTGCTGATCGAAGCGGGAGGTCCAGACAACTCGGAAAAAATATCCACACCGATTCGGCTGATCGAGCTGTGGAAATCTTCCTATGACTGGGCCTACGACACGGCTCCGCAAAAGCATGCCCACAACCGTTCCCTCTTCTGGCCGCGCGGCAAAACATTGGGCGGCAGCAGTTCGCTGAACGGCATGATCTACGTGCGGGGGCATTCCTCGGTGTATGACGGCTGGGCTAAAGCCGGCAACAAAGGCTGGGACTACAAAAGCGTGCTGCCCTACTTCAAGAAATCTGAAGATTACGACCAAGGAGCGAATGAGTTTCACGGCCAGGGCGGCCCCCTGCATGTCACAACCCAATACACACCGCACATCGTGACCAAAGCCATGGTCGATGCTGCAGTGCAGGCTGGTCATCCCTTGAACACGGACCACAACGGAGCTGAGATTCTGGGCGCAGGCTTCAATCATCTGAATACCAAGGATGGCAAGCGCCACAGCACGGCGGTCGCTTTCCTGCGCCCGGCGCTGGACCGGGGTAATTTGTCGGTGATTACCAATGCGCGCGTGCACAAGGTGACTTTCGCGGGAAAACGCTGCAATGGCGTGGTGTATGAACAGGATGGAAAAGTGCACAAGGTTTCGGTGCGCAAGGAAGTGATCCTGAGCGGCGGAACGCTGGAGTCACCCAAGATACTGATGCTTTCCGGGATCGGCGACAGCAAGCAGCTTTCACAGTTCGGGATTCCTGTCGTGCATCATTTGCCAGGTGTTGGAAAGAATTTGCACGACCACACCTTGCTGCCAGTTATCTACGAAGGTAAAAAACCGATTCCCGCGCCTGAAGATCCGACCATCACGGTGCTCCATGGACAGATGTTTGCGAAGTCTGATGACAAGTTGCCCGGCCCCGACATGCAGCCTCTGTTCTTCAATGTGGGGTATTACGTGCCTGGACAGCAAGGCCCGTCCAATGCATTCACCCTTAACGCTGCCGGTGTCACGCCGACAAGCCGGGGCGAACTTCGCCTCACCGGTGCCAAGGTCGATGACCCGCTCCACATCGATCCCAATGTGTTGGCCACGGATTACGACGTCAGAACCTTGGTGACCTGCATCAAGATGATGCGCAAGGTGGCCGATCAGCCAGCACTTGCCGAATGGCGGGGCAGAGAAGTTTATCCGGGACCGGAGAAAACATCCGATCAGGACCTGGCTGACTACTGCCGAAGCGCTGTTGTCTCTTATCACCACCAGGTGGGAACCTGCGCGATGGGCCAGTCGGTCATGTCGGTGGTCAACCATGAACTCAAGGTTCACGGGGTGAGTGGTCTTCGTGTGGTCGATGCTTCGATCATGCCGGCTGTGTCGTCCGGCAACACCAACGCACCGGTGATCATGATTGCGGAGAAGGCCGCTGACATGATCAAAGCGGCTGCGTAGCCGTTACGCGAATTTCCCAGGGCCGGCTGACCGCCGCCCCTGAAGTGACCCCCTTTCGCAGAAAAAATCGAGAGCTGTTTCAGCAAGCCGCGAACCGCCTTTAGCCAAAAATAGTGGAAACAACATGAACACGAAAAACCTCATCAAATTTGCCAGTGCAATCCTGGCTGTTGCCGGATCGGCCGCTGTTCAGGCCGCAGCTGCGCCGGACCCTGGCGATTACACCGCACTCCCGCCAGGGACCGACCTTGCGCTTGTTTATGGACAAAGAATCACTGCCAACGAGGTTTACGCCAATGGCAACAAGGTAGGCTTGCCCAAGGATCTGGACTTGAAGCTGAACCTCGGCCTGTTCAGGTATGTACACTTTACGAAGTTGGGCAACTACACCATTGATCCGCAGATCATCATTCCATACGGCCAGCAGGAAGTCGGGCTAACGGGCCAGAAAAGCACCGGAATCGGCGACATCGTCTTCGGCGCAACCTTGTGGACAATTGCAGATCTTCCGGGTGGTGAGCATCTGGGCTATACGCTCTTCGTCACAGCACCAACAGGTGCCGAAAAGACCAAGGGATTTGCCATCAGCGACAACCGCTGGGCCGCCGATTTCCAGGTGGGCTACATCAAAACCTTCGCACCGAAATGGACGATTGACCTGATCGGTCAGGCGGAGTTTTATCAGGATCGCAGGGACACCAAATCCGAGAAGGACCCCATGGTGCGCGCAATCATCCACCTGCGACACCACCTGAGTGACGCTACCCATCTGGGCGCATCCTTGCGCTACGCGACAGGCGCCAAGGAAACCCTGAATGGCGTCACTTTTGCCGACAAAAAAAATGATACGAATTTGACCCTGACATGGGCATCTTTTGTTACCAAGCAGGTTCAACTTCAGCTGCAGTACGCCAAAGATATTAAGGTGCAGAGCGGTCCAAAGCTACAAACCATAGGTGTCCGCGCACTTTACGCTTTCTGATAGTTCGGCTCGAAGACATGCATGCCTTGGCCGTCAGGGTTCTGTCGCGTTGCCAGTTGATAAACGTGTTTGGGAGAGGAGCAGATGCCAGTTCCTCAAACGGGACGGATTTTTCCTGCCAACGCATAAAACTGGTCGGCAAAAGACAACTCGATACAGCCTTCCAGCAGTAGCTGACCTTTGCGGATCATGTGCATCAATTCGATGCCGGCCAGGACATTTTTGGCGGCTCGAAATGACTTGAAGTTCAGCATCGGTTTGGTGACCCGTTTGATGGCCCGATGACCCTGCTCCACGATGTTGTTGGGATACTTCACTTGTCGCACGATGACCTGTGTTTCACCTCGGGCATTGATCTCATCCATCGCCGCTTTGTTGGCGCCGCTCTTGTCCATCGTGACCTTCTCGGGAACACCTTTGGCCTTCATGGCCTTGTCAAAGAAGCGCATGGATCCGCCAACTCACGCCTACAGGACGCTTGTGCCTGGGGAACACTTTTTCAAGCAAGGGTAGAAACCGGATTGCCCAGCGATTGATCGAAGAGTGGTCTACACACACGCCTCGTTCTTGGCAATCATTTCCTCCAGGTGGCGATAGCTCAACGGATAGGCTGCGTAGCAACGGATACACACCAGAATCACGTCAATTGGAAATCGCATCCCTTTGGTTGCCAGCATCTCGTTTCATACCCGTCGCAAAAAAGAGTTCAGCATAAACGAGCAGACGGTACGACCGCCAATGCGACAGAATCATCAGCGGGTGCATGAGCGTCTTTCTGGATGTTTCCGAACTTTACCCGGTGCTCAGCCCTGCGAACCTGCCGCGTAATCCGCCATCGCCTCGCCCAACCGCACCGCGCGGCCCGGCGCCCAGTCGGGGTTGAAGCGCAGCGGCCCCTTGGGGAACAGCAGCACGACGGTCGAGCCCAGCAAAAACCGGCCCATTTCCTCGCCCTGCTTCAGCACGACTTCGGGCTGGCCAGACGCCGGGTAGCGCCACTCGCGCACCGCCTTGCCGCGCGGCGGATTCACCACGCCGTGCCAGACCGTGGCCATGCTGCCGACAATCGTCGCGCCGACCAGCGCCAGCACGAACGGCCCGCGCGCCGACTCGAACACGCAGACCACGCGTTCGTTGCGCGCAAACAGCCCCGGCACGCCGCGCGCCGTGACCGGGTTGACGGAGAACAGCTCGCCCGGCACGTAAATCATTCGCGTCAGGCGCCCATCGCACGGCATGTGAATGCGGTGGTAGTCCTTGGGGCTGAGGTAGATCGTGGCGAAGCTGCCGTTTTGGTAGTGCGCTGCCAGCGCCGCATCGCCGCCGACCAGCGCGGTGGTGGAATAGTTGTGGCCCTTGGCCTGGAATATCTGGTCGTGCTCAATGGCGCCAAACTGGCTGATCGCGCCATCGACCGGGCAGACCAGCGCGGCCTCGGCCAGCGGCCGCGCGCCGGGCTTGAGCGCGCGGGTGAAAAAGTCGTTGAAGGTGAGGTAGCTGGCGATGTCTGAGTCGAGCGCTTCTTCCATGTTGACCCGGTATTTGGCGACAAAGCGGCGGATGATTTCGGTGGTCACCCAGCCGCGTTCACGCGACGCGACAAAACCGGCGAAGTGAGTGAGCGCCTGCTTGGGCAACAGGTATTGGGGCAAAACAGCAAGACGGTCGGACACAGGCGCTCAAGGAAGTAGAAGGAGGAATCATTCTATAGAGGCGGCCCTGGCCCCGATGCGCCGCCCTCAGTGCGTCGGATAACCCGCCTCGGTCAATGCGTCTGCAACGGTTTGCCGGTCTTGCGTGGTCTGGACCGTGACCTTTTTAGCCGGCAGGTCAATGTTGACCGTCGCGCCGGCATCGAGCTGCTTGACGGTCTTGGTGATGACGCCGGCGCAGTGGCCGCAGCTCATGTCGGGAATCTCGAATTCCATGAAGTCTCCTTGAAAGGTGAAAAGATGAGGACGGCCTGCAGTCTGAACCTTCCCACGGTGGCAAAGTCAACAGGGTTTGCACAAATCCCGAAAATAGCCCTGCTTATTTTCAGCCAGCGCTTGACCCTGCCATGATGGCAAGGTTCACACTCGCCTCAATCGTCATATCCAGCGATGCCCCCTCAGGAGAACACGCATGAGCGCCACCCACACCTTGCCCGCCCGCCTGGCCGCTTCCACCTCCACCCTCAAGGAGTGGCGCTTTGCAGTGGAAGGCATGACCTGCGCGTCCTGCGTGGCCCGGGTTGAAAAAGCCCTGGCCGGCACGCCGGGCGTCGAGGAAGCCAGCGTCAATTTCGCCACCGAACAGGCCAGCGTCAGGGCCAGCCCGAACGTCAGCCTGAACACCCTCAGGGCGGCAGTTGAAAAAGCCGGCTATGCCGTGACCGAGCAATCGCTGCGGCTCAAAATTGGCGACATGACCTGCGCCTCGTGCGTCTCGCGCGTGGAAAAGGCGCTCAAGCAGGTGCCGGGCGTGCTGTCGGCCGAAGTCAACCTGGCGCTTGAAACCGCCGAAGTGACCGTGGCGGGCGGCGCGGCCACCCTGCCCCAGCTGATTGCCGCCGTCGATAAAGCCGGCTACCGGGCGGAGGCGCTTCAGGAGCCGGGCGCCAGCCAGGGCCAGTCCCCGCAGCCCGGCGCCCCCTGGTGGCCCATCGTCGTGGCCGCCGCGCTGTCGGCGCCGCTGGCGCTGCCGATGTTCGGCATGCTGTTTGGCCAAACCTGGATGCTGGACGGATGGCTGCAGCTGCTGCTCGCCACGCCAGTGCAGTTCTGGCTGGGCGCGCGCTTTTACAAGGCCGCCTGGAAAGCCGTTCGGGCCGGCGCCGGCAACATGGATTTGCTGGTGGCAGTCGGCACGTCGGCAGCCTACGGGCTGAGCGTTTACCTGCTGCTGCGTCACGGCGAACACGGCCATGGCGAGACCGGGCATCTTTACTTTGAAGCGTCGGCCGTCGTCATCACGCTGGTGCTGCTGGGCAAATGGCTGGAAGCGCGCGCCAAGCGCCAGACCACCGAAGCCATCCGGGCGCTCAATGCGCTGCGGCCGGAAACCGCACGCCTGCGTCGGGACGGACAGGATCAGGAAGTTCCGATTGCCAGTGTGCGGGTCGGCGACCTGGTCGTGGTGCGCCCCGGCGAACGCATCGCGGTCGATGGCGAGATCATGGAAGGCGCAACCGAGGTCGATGAATCGCTGATCACCGGAGAAAGCCTGCCGGTCAACAAGCACGCCGGCGACCGGGTGACCGGCGGCGCCATCAATGCCGAAGGGCTGATCGTGGTGCGCACCACGGCGGTCGGTGCCGAATCGACGCTGGCGCGCATCGTGCGCATGGTCGAGTCGGCGCAGGCCAAAAAAGCGCCGATTCAGCGGCTGGTCGATCAGGTCAGCAGCGTGTTCGTTCCGGTGGTCATCGTCATCGCCTTCGTCACCCTGCTGGGCTGGGGTCTGGCTGGATCAGGAGAAGGCCACTGGGAAACCGCCATCCTCAACGCCGTCGCCGTGCTGGTGATTGCCTGCCCCTGCGCGCTGGGGCTGGCCACGCCCACGGCCATCATGGCCGGCACCGGCGTGGCAGCGCGGCATGGCATCCTGATCAAGGACGCCGAAGCGCTGGAAGTGGCGCACCAGGTGAAGATCGTCGCCTTCGACAAGACCGGCACGCTGACCGAAGGCAAGCCCGAGCTGGTCGCGCTGGAGCCTCTAGGGGTTTCACGCGATGCGGCGCTGGCCTGGGCCGCCGCCATCCAGTCGGGCAGCGAGCATCCGCTGGCCAGGGCGGTCACGCAACTCGCCGCGCGGGAGCAACTCGGCGTGCCGGCCGCATCGCAGGTGCGCGCCGTGGCCGGGCGCGGCATGTCGGCCGTGGTCGAGGGCCATGAACTGCGACTGGGCAGCCCGCGCTTCATGCAGGAACTCGGCGTGGACCTCGGCGCCTTTGCAGCGCGCGCCGAGGCGCTGGAAGCCGAAGGCCGCACCGTGTCATGGCTGGCCGATGTGACGGGCGCGCCGCAGCTGCTGGCGCTGCTGGCGTTCGGCGACACGCTCAAGCCCACGGCCGCCCCGGCCGTCGCCAGCCTGCACGCGCTGGGCATCCAGACCGCGCTGGTCACCGGGGACAACCAGGGCAGTGCCAGAGCCGTGGCGAAACAGCTCGGCATCGACATCGTGCATTTCCAGGTGCTGCCGGAAAACAAGGCTGACATCATCGGCCAGCTCAAGGATCAGGTAAACGATCAGGGCGGCCGCGTGGCGATGGTCGGCGACGGCATCAACGACGCGCCCGCGCTGGCGGCGGCCGATGTCGGCATTGCCATGTCCACCGGCACCGACGTGGCGATGCAGGCCGCCGGCATCACGCTGATGCGCGGCAACCCGGCGCTGGTCGCCGACGCCATCGACATTTCGCGCCGTACGCATGCCAAGATCCGGCAAAACCTGTTCTGGGCGTTTTTCTACAACGTGGTCGGCATTCCGCTGGCCGCCTTTGGCCTGCTGAGCCCGGTGATTGCCGGCGCGGCCATGGCCTTCAGCAGCTTCAGCGTGGTGATGAACGCGCTGCTGCTGCGCCGCTGGAAAGGAAGTTCGAAATGAATGCCCCTGTTATCGGAAGCGGCCCCTTCAACATCGGCCAGGCCGCCAGCCAGTCGGGCGTGTCGGCCAAGATGATCCGCCACTACGAATCGCTCGGCCTGCTGCCGGCCGTGCAGCGCACCGACGCGGGCTACCGGCAGTATGGCGACAAGCAAGTCCACACCCTGCGCTTCATCCGCCGCGCCCGAACGCTCGGTTTCAGCATGGCCGAGATTGCCGAGCTGCTCAAGCTGTGGCAAAACCAGCAGCGCGCCAGCGCCGACGTGAAACGCATCGCCCAGGCGCATGTCGCCGACCTGGAGCGGCGCATCGCCGAGATGCAGGCGATGCGGCAAACGCTGGCGCAGTTGGCGCATTGCTGTTCCGGGGACAGCCGACCGGATTGCCCGATTTTGGCGGAACTGGCGAGCTAAACAGGCGATTTTTGCTATTTATTTAATAGCTTCTTGCGCCCGTGGATAGTGCGCAAAAGGTGTTTTTCATCATGGAAATTTGAAAAAACGTCCTGAAAAAAGCGCCTTTACCCCGGCCACCGTGCTCCAGCGCATGGAAGCGCCCTGCCCGCCCTCTCGCGCCCTTCCTGTGCAAAGCGCTCAAGCCGCTCGGCAAACGGCTCCAGAATCAGCGGCTCATCGGCATCTGCTGCGGGCGCCAGCGCCACGCCATGCGCGGCCATCAGGCTGGCCATGTCTTCCTTAACAATAAAGCCGTGGGCCTGCAGCGCGCCGGCAATCGCCGTCAGCGCCTTGTGGTGCCGCGCCAGCAGTGCGCGGGTGCGGGCCTGCTGTTCCTGCAACAGCGCTTCAATCGCCGCGTTGCTCGGCGCGATGTCGGTGTTGATGTGGTGGTCCATGTCGCCGGTCACGTCGGTGCGGCTGATGCGTTCGCCAAAGCCGTAGTGGCGGATGTAGCGGGCCGCCTCTTCGGTCACCTGCTTGTAGTCCTGCTCGGCCCCGGTGGTGCAGGCCATCTCGCCAAACACCATTTCCTCGGCTTGGCGCCCGGCCAGGCCGACGCAGATCATGTCCAGGCAGTTCTGGCGGGTGCGGGCCTTCAGGCTGGAAAAGCTGTTGTAGCCGCCCTCGAAGGAAGCGATGTTGATCTTGATTTCCTGCGGCGAGCGCTTGAACAGCAGGCTGTAAACCAGCCCATGCCCGGCCTCATGCACCGCCAGCAGGGCGCGGAAGTCGGCATTGGCGCGCTGCTTGAGCCGGTTGAGCTCCAGCGTCACCGCAAACTTCTGGCGCTGCACGCCGCCCGCCGTTGTGGCGCTGACGCAAAAATGCTGCTTGCCGTCGTCCAGCGAAACCTGCAGCACCGTCTCCGGGGGGATGGACTGCTCCAGCGCCCAGAGGGCGGCGCGGACCAGGCTGGCGCTCAAAATCGCATGCACCGATGAGAACAAAGGCCGCGTCCCCTGCGCCGGAAACACCGCGTTTTGGTAGATTTCCTCCAGCACATCCTGCCCGATGGCCAGCTGCACGCCAGCGCTGCGGGCAATGTCTTGCGCATAGCGCCCGGCCAGCTGGCCAATCAGCCGTTCATAGGTGGCCCGGCTGAACGAGGGATAGATGATGTGCAGGTTGCCCAGGCGCGCAATCTGCTCGGGCTTGAAGCGCTGGCCCAGCGCTTTTTTCACGTCGATGAGCGAGAGCTTGCGGGTGAGCTGGTGAAAAATGTCGGCGTCGGTGTCGCAGTCTTCGACCCGGCTGGCGGTTTCGCGGTACATCTCGTCCAGGTTGCCGCAGACAAACACCAGCAGCCGGCTGTAGTCGGTTTCCCAGTTTTCGTGCGATTGCTGAAACGCCAGCAGCAGGCCCTCGATGTGCGCGGGCGACCACTGCATGATCTCCATCAGCGGTGCGTGCAGCTTGAGCATGCGCTTGAGTTCCTGCGCGTCCCAGGGGTCGAGCAGGAACTTGTGGGGCAGCTTGCCGGCGGACACGTCCCCGGCTTTCTCGTCTTTTTCTTCGCGCTCGGCTTCATAGCGGGCATCGGCAATTTTTCGCTCGATGTTACCCAGGGCGTGGAGCGCGGGCGGCAGGCGTCCGTCGGACAGCAGCGCCCACACGTCCTGGTAGCGCTCGACTTTCAGGTCGTCGCCTTTTTTGCCCACCGTGCGAAAGCGCTGGAACTCGTCGAGCACCAGGATGCCGGGCTCGCCCTCCTGGATGCCCGAGTCGCCCAGCATGCCGGAGATGGAAGACGTGCGAAAGCTCGACCCGTGGCTGAAGCCGTCCATCTGTACCTCGATGAAACGGTCGTAAAAGCCCAGCAGCTGCGCCAGGCGGCGCGTCAGCTGGGTCTTTCCTGTGCCCGTCAGGCCCCACAGGCAGACGATGACCGGGCGCGTGATGAGCGGTGGCAGCACATACCAGGCACGCACCGCATCGACCACCCGGTCGATGATGTCGTCAATGCCGAACAGCTCGGTCTTGAGCTGCGCGGCGATCTCGGCCAGGGCTTGCTGGCGCTGGGCCAGTTGCCGGGGCGCCGCTTCAAGGGCTTGGCGGCTGGGGCACGGCACAAGCGCCGGGAGGACGCTCGTGCCCGTGGCCACAGGTATAAAAGTCAGGGAATTCATTCGTTGTCTTTCGTCAGGTTCTGGTGCAGCGCGCGGCGCAGGGCCACGTTGTCGGCGCGGCGCTGGGCGCCCCGGCTGCGGATATGTTTGCCGGCCGCGCCGGAGGCGCGGCGCTGCTGCAGGGCGATGGCGACCGGGTTGCGCGGCGTGCTGGCCGGCAGCAGCAGGACCAGCGGCTGGCGCATGCGGCGCAGTTGCTTGACCTTGCCCTCGGCAAAGGCCCGCGATTTCTTTTTAGCACTCATGTGCACTCCACAAAACAAAAAGCCCCGGCAAAAGTGGCCAGGGCTTTTTAGGCGTGCAGTGAATGCAGTCGCGCTTGGTGCCGTGGCTGGAACGTGTATGAAACACAGTCCAGCCGGGGCGGATGAACTGCGCTCAGAGAGGGGATGACATGGAATTGACAGACATAACGGTGATCTCCAGGTGCCCGAACCAGCCGGATGGCTTGCTGTAGGCGGGGCTTGAATGTGTGGGCTGATTTTCAGCGGGCAGGCGCCGGTTTGGCAATGGTTTTTGCTGCGTGGGAACGCTGGACAGCAGCAGGCCGGTGCGTGAGTTGTTTAAATGCAACGAAACAGGCTGTGGGCAGACAGCCCATGGACAACATGAACCGGAACGCTCCAGGAAATCCCGCTGTTTGAGCAGTTGACGGAGCCCTGCCTTTAAACGGCCGTTGGCAAGGCTGCCGAATCCGCCTCGCCCTCACCTTCGTCTTCCTTGGGCTTTTCGGAGGGCTCCAGATGGATTTGCATTTCAAGCGCGGCGATGCCGATATTGACCGTGGCCGTCAGCGAGACAGGTCGGCTTGACAGCGGCCGGCCCTTGAGTTCTTCCAGGGCAATTTCAAGAATGCGGCACATTTGCGCCGTCGAGGCGCGCACGGCTCGTTCATTGAGTGCCCCGGTGGCGGTGGTCGCGGTATTTGCCAGGGACTCAACGCCGTCCTTGACGGACGTTGCGATGCCCTCGACGGCATCATTGGCCTTGGTGGCCACTTGCGCACCGAAGCCTTTTATCTTGTCGAGCATTGGATTCATTCCTTTTGTGTGATGACGTTTGAAGACGGGATGTTTTCGGGCGCCTCACCCTTACCTTGAGCGACTTGCGAAGGTAGCGGGCCTGTTGGCTCCCAATGGTAGGCCAGAAAAACCTCATCGCGTTTCCAGCCGAGGGATTCGTAAAGTGCTTGTGCTTTTACATTGGTTTTTGCGGTGCTGAGGTCCATTCGTGCGATACCGCTGACGCGGGCCTCATCATGCGCGGCGAGCATCAGAGCCTTGCCCAAGCCGGCCTTTCGGAATTCAGGCAACACAAACAAATCGTAAAGCGCATAAATCCTTGCCGCCGCCACGGAGCAGAAAGTTGGGTACAACTGGCAGAAGCCCAGAGGTTTTCCAGCAGGGTCGCGGGCATAAAGAATCACGGACTCATTGCGTTCCATGCGCTCCTGAATAAACGCCGTGGCAGTCGCAAGGTCAGCCGGCTGGTCGTAGAACTGGCGATACTGGTCGAAGAGGTGACCGACGGACCGGGCATCGCTGGGTGTGGCTTTAATGATGGTGAATGCGCTCATGACTATGAAATGGTTGGATTGAAGGTGACTGTTGAAACCGATATTGTGAAATGGAGGGTGTCAGCATCCGATGGCACTATGCATTTAATAGCTGCCTGCGCCCGTGTTCATTGCGCTAATGGCTTATTTGGTCATGAAAATAGCCAGGAAATGAAGTATTTTTGACCTACAGCCTTTTCGACGAACCGCCCGCGCCTCATGGCGCGCCAGAGCCCATCGCGCCGGGTGCCGTGCTGCTGCGCGGCTTTGCCTTGGACCAGGCCGAAGCGCTGCTTCAGGCCGCGCAACAGGTCATCGCGGCCGCGCCCTTGCGCCATCTCATGACGCCGGGCGGGCGCGTCATGTCGGTCGGGATGAGCAACTGCGGCGCGCTGGGCTGGACCTCAAGCCGCGCGGGCTACCGCTACAGCAATACCGACCCGCTCTCGGGCCAGCCCTGGCCGCCCATGCCAGCCTGCTTTGCCGATCTGGCGATGCGGGCGGCGGCCGAGGCGGGTTTTGAGGGCTTCGCGCCCGACGCCTGCCTGATCAACCGCTACGAACCCGGCGCGCGCCTGTCGCTGCACCAGGACAGCGACGAAAGCGACCTGAGCGCGCCCATCGTCTCGGTGTCGCTGGGCCTGCCGGCGGTTTTTTTGTTTGGCGGCTTGCAGCGCAGCGACCGCCCCGCCCGCTTGCGGCTAGCGCACGGCGACGTGGCGGTGTGGGGCGGGCCGTCGCGGCTGGCGTTTCATGGCGTGGCGCCACTGGCCGACGGCGAGCATCCGCGCCTCGGACGCCAGCGCATCAACCTGACGTTTCGGCGCGCGGGTTGACGGGTTAAGGTTTAAAACGCCGGCATGCCTCGACTGGCCTGTGCGAGCCAGCCCAGCCCGTCCGAAGTCGCGCCGGACGCCAGGCCACGCACCGGCTTGTACTCGCAGCCCACCCAGCCGCCGTAGCCCAGCTCGTCGAGCAGCGCAAACAGATAGGGGTAGTTGATCTCCCCCACATCCGGCTCGTTGCGCCCCGGCGCGCCGGCAATCTGGATGTGGCCGATATGCCCCGTCGGCAGGTAGCGGCGCAGTTTCATCGCCAGGTCGCCCTCGACCACTTGGCAGTGGTACAGGTCCATCTGCACCTTGAGATTTTCCGCGCCGACTTCATCCAGGATGGCGTGCGCGTGGTCTTGCCGGTTCAGGAAATAGCCGGGCATGTCGCGGGTGTTGATGGGCTCGATCAGCACGTTCACGCCCGCCAGTGAGGCTTGGGCAGCCGCCCGGCGCAGGTTGGCGACGTAGGTCGCCTGCGCCGCTTCGCGCGTCACGACATCCGGCAATTCGGGCAACAGGCCCGCCATGACGTGGATGCGCGGGCAGTCCAGTTGCTGCGCATAGTCCAGCGCCAGGGCAATTCCGGCATGAAATTCGGCTTCATGGCCGGGCAGGCAAGCCGTTCCCCGGCAGCCGGGTAAGGCCCATGCCACCTCGATGCTGGCGGCGTCCGTCCCGCCGGGCGGCGCGTTCAGCAGCACCAGTTCAAGGGCGTTCGCCGCCAGCAGCGCCTTGAGTTCGGCCACCGGCCAGCTGTAGGGCGACATCAGTTCCACGGCCCTGAACCCATCGCGGGCGGCGGCTTCAAAGCGTTCGGCAAAAGGCAGCTCGGTGTAGAGCCAGTTCAGGTTGGCGGCGAATTGGGGCATGGCGGTTCAGGTTTTGGGCTGGTTTGCAGGGTCATCGGCGCCGGGTGCGGTTTTGCATTCCCAGAAAATCCGGGCGCTGCAATGGCGGCAAATCTCGGGGTCGAGCTTGCTGAAGATATGGGAAATGGCGGTGAACTTGTCGGGAAACTGGTGTTCAGGCCCGAGCACGTCGGTGAAGCCGGTCTTGCGCCACATGCGGATCACTTCGGGGCGCGGCCGGTGAAAGTACAGGTTGCCGCCCATCGCGCGGCGCGCGCTAAGCTCGGCCTCCCACAGCTCGGCGCCGGCCAGGTCGATGAAGTTCATGCTCTTGGCCATCACCAGCAGGTGCTTTTGCGGATTCGGCTGGCTGCGCAGCGCGTGCAGGATGTCGGCCACATGCTGGGTCGCGCCGAAATACACCTCGCCCTCCATGCGCAGCAATTTAAGCTGCGGGCATTCTGGGAGCGTCTGGTGCGGCGGCTCGTCGGGGTCGTCAGGCGTGTCAATCACCACGAACTGCCGGTCCAGCCCCCGGCTGTCAAAACCCATCGTCCGCATGGCGGGGCGCGAGGTGCGGTACAAAAACGACATCAGCGACAGCAGCATGCCAAGCAAGATCGCCATTTCCAGCCGGATCGTGACGGTGGCCACCAGCGTGGCCAGCGCCACCCCGAAATCGGTTCGGCTCAAGGCGAACAGCTGGCGCCAGCGCTTCAGGTCGAGCAGGGCCAGCGCCACCAGCACCAGCAGCCCCGCCAGCGCGGCCATCGGAATCTGTGCCAGCACCGGCGCGCTGACCGCCACCAGCCCGAGCAGCAGCAGCGCCGAAAACACCGACGACAGCGGCGTGCGGGCGCCGGCTTCGAGATTCGGCATGGAGCGGTTCATCGAGCCGCAGGACACGTAGCTGGAGAAAAATCCGCCAATGATGTTGGACAAGCCCTGGCCCCGGAATTCGCGGTTGGCGTCGATGCGCTGGCCCGAGCGCAGCGCCACCGTCTTGGCAATCGAAATGTCCTGACCCAGCGCGACGATGGTCAGCGCAAAGGCCAGGCCGACCAGGTCGGACGCCTGCGCCCAGCTGATGCGCGGCACCTCGAAGCGCGGCCACGGCGTGGCGATGGTGCCCACTAGGCGCAGCGCCGACGAAGGCGTGGCGCTGCCCGCCGTCCACCGGCTCCACGCCCACGCCAGCGCGGTGGCCACGGCCAGCCCGATCAGCATGTAAGGCCAGTTGCGGCGAAACCGGCGCAGCCCCAGGGCCACCGCCAGCGTGACGCCAGCCACGGCCAGCGCCGCCGGATTGGCGTGCGGCAGCTGCGTGAGAACATGCGCCAGCACGCCCGCCGCGCTGTGTTCAGGCGCGGCAGCCAGGCCCAGAAAATCCGGCAGCGCATGCACCGCGATCAGCAGCGCCGCACCCGAGGTAAAGCCAAACAGCACGGCGGGCGAGATGAAATTGGCCAGCACGCCCAGCCGCAGTGCGCCAATCAGCCACTGCAGCACGCCGACCATCACGGTGACGGCCAGCGCCAGCTGGATGTACATCGGGCTGAAGGCCATCGCCAGCGGCGAGAGCATGGCAAACAGCGCCAGCGAGTTGGCGTTGGTCGGGCCGGACATGACATGCCAGCTGGAGCCGAACAGCGCGGCGATGATGCACGGAACGATGGCGGTGTACAGCCCATATTCGGGCGGCAGCCCGGCCAGCGTGGCAAAGGCAATGCCTTGCGGCAGCACCAGCACCGCGCCCAGCAGGCCGGCCATGGCGTCGGCGCGCAGCGTGGCCGGCGTGAGCTGGCGCACCCAGCCGCCAAACAGGCGCTCGGCCAGCCGCCGCATGAGGGTTGTGAAGGGAATGGCGGCGCTGGCGGCTGAAGGTTTCATGGCAAGAGTTTGAGGATACTGCGCGCCCGCCAGCTATTGCGGCGCCGGTCGCTCAGGCCAGGCCGAACCAGCGCAGCAGCAGCCCGGCGACCGCCGAGGCGGCGATGACCGGGATCACGCCCCACTTTAGGCGCCACAGGGCCAGGGCAGCCAATACCGCCAGCGTCAGCGCCACCCAGTCAGGTTTAGCCTCAAAAAAGCCATTTGCGCTTGATGGATAAGCGATAGCAGCTATGAAAAACAGAGCAAGATTGGCGATCACACCGACCACGGCTGCGGTCACGGCGGCCAGCGGCGCGGTCAGCTTGAGGTTGCCGCGCGTCGATTCGACCCACGGCCCGCCCGCCAGGATGAAGATGAACGAGGGCAAAAAGGTGAACCATGTCGCCACGCAGGCGGCCAGTGCCGCGCCCAGAAACAGCGCATCCGGCCCCAGCACCTGTTTGGCCCAGCCGCCGACAAAGCCGACAAACGCCACCACCATGATGAGCGGGCCGGGCGTGGTTTCGCCCAGCGCCAGGCCATCCATCATTTGCGCCGTGCTGAGCCAGTGGTAATGCCCGACCGCCATCTGGTTCACGTAAGGCAGCACGGCGTAGGCTCCGCCAAAGGTCAGCAGCGCGGCCTTGGTGAAAAACCAGCCGATCTGCGTCAGCGTGCCATTCCAGCCATAGGCCAGCAACAGCGCCGCCATCGGCGCCAGCCAGAGCACGGCGCCGGCCAGCAGCACCCATGCCAGCCGGGGCAGGCTGAACAGCGCATGCGGCGGCGTGGGCGTGTCGTCGTCAATCAGGGCCGCGACGCGAACGCCTTGCGTCGCCGCCGCATGGCCCTTGCCGTGCGCCAGGCTGCCCGACGCCACGCGCGCCAGAACGGCGCCCGTCAGCATGGCACCCAGCACGACCAGCGGAAAGGGCAGCTTCAAGGCCCAAATCGCTATGAAACTAATAGCTGCTATCGCCCATGGAACGGGCGCCAGCAGTGGATTTCCCAATGATTTGCTGGCAATGCGGTGCAGGGCGTGCAGCACAATCGCCGCCACCGCCGGCTTGATGCCGTAAAAAATCCCGGCCACCAGCGGCTGCTGGCCAAAAGCCATGTAAATCCAGCTCAGCCCTATCAGCAGCGCCAGCGAAGGCAGAAAAAACAGGCTGCCCGCCACCACGCCGCCCCAGGTCCGGTGCATCAGCCAGCCCAGGTAGGTCGCCAGCTGCTGCGCCTCGGGGCCGGGCAGCACCATGCAAAAGTTGAGCGCATGCAGAAAGCGCTTTTCAGACACCCAGCGGCGGCGCTCGACCAGCTCGCGGTGCATGATGGCAATCTGCCCGGCCGGCCCGCCAAAGCTGATGAAGCCGAGCTGCAGCCAGAAACGCAAGGCCTCGCGGAAGGAGACAGCCGCCGGCCCCCGGGCGCTCACCTCAGGCCCGCTGCAGCTTGAACACCGCCCGGCTGGCGCGCGCATTCGGCCAGAAGCGGATTTCGCGCCCGTCCTGCAAGCCGAACGAATCAAGAATCTGCAGCCGGTTCTGGCTCGCCAGCGCGGCAAAATCGCGCAGCGTCCCGACGCGGATATTGGGCGTGTCGTACCACTGGTAGGGCAGCACCTTGGTCACCGGCATGCGGCCGCGCAGCACGGCCAGCCGGTTCGGCCAGTGGCCGAAGTTGGGAAAGGCGACGATGCCGATGCGGCCGACGCGGGCGGTTTCGCGCAGCATGATTTCGGCATTGCGCAAATGCTGCAGCGTGTCGATCTGCAACACCACGTCGAAGGAGCTGTCGCCGAACAGCGCCAGGCCGTCCTCAAGATTGAACTGGATCACGTTGACGCCGCGCGCCACGCAGGCCTGCACGTTGGCATCGTCAATCTCGACGCCATAGCCCGAGCAGCCGCGCTCCCTGATCAGGTAGTCGAGCAGCGCGCCGGTGCCGCAGCCCAGGTCCAGCACCCGCGAGCCCTTGGGCACCAGCCGGGCAATCGACAACTGGTCCGGCGAAGGCGGCAGGTTGATTTGAGTCGTTCCGGTCATACACTCACCTTGCTCTCAAAATAGGAGCGAACCACGCCCATGTAGCGTGCGTCATCGAGCAAAAAGGCATCATGGCCATGGGGTGCGTCGATTTCGGCGTAGCTCACATCAACCTGGTTGTCGAGCAGGGCCTTGACGATTTCGCGGCTGCGCGCCGGGGAAAACCGCCAGTCGGTGGTGAAGCTGACCAGCAAGAACTTGGCGCTGGCCTGGGCCAGGGCGCGGCTCAGGTCGCCGCCGAATTCACCGGCCGGGTCGAAGTAGTCGAGCGCGCGCGTGATCAAGAGATAGGTGTTGGCATCGAAGTATTCGGCGAACTTGTCGCCCTGGTAGCGCAGGTAGCTTTCGATCTGGAACTCGACGTCCTGGGTTGAAAACTTGATGCCTGTGGCGTCGCGCAACTGGCGTCCGAACTTCTCGTTCATCACGTCGTCGCTCAGGTAGGTGATGTGGCCGATCATGCGGGCAATGCGCAGGCCGCGCTTGGGCAGCACGCCGTGTTTGTAAAAATGTCCGCCGTGAAAGTCGGGGTCGGTGACGATGGCGCGGCGTGCGACTTCGTTGAAGGCGATGTTCTCGGCGGTCAGGTTGGGCGCGCTGGCCACCACCACCGCATGGCGAACGCGCCCGGGGTATTGCAGCGTCCAGCTCAGCGCCTGCATGCCGCCCAGGCTGCCGCCCATGACGGCGGCCAGCGTCTGGATGCCCAGCGCATCGAGCAACCTCGCCTGCGCATCAACCCAGTCCTGCACCGTGACGACCGGGAAATCGGCGCCGTACACCTCATTCGTGTCGGGGTTGGTCTGCATCGGCCCGGTCGAGCCGAAGCACGAGCCGAGGTTGTTCACGCCAATGACAAAAAAACGGTTGGTATCGACCGGCTTGCCGGGGCCGATCATGGTGTCCCACCAGCCTTCAGACTTGCTCATGACCTGGCCGGATTCGTCCAGGTAAACGCCGGCCACATGGTGCGATGCGTTCAGCGCATGGCAGATCAGCACCGCGTTGGACTTGTCGGCATTGAGCTGGCCATAGGTTTCATAGCTCAGGTCATAGGCGCGAATCGAGGCGCCACTGCGCAACGGCAGGACGTCGGCAAAGTGCATGGACGCTGGCGAGGCGACGAGGAGGGGGTCAATAGGCACTGTTGATGGATCCACGATAGGAAAACGATGGAGCAAAAAGAAAACCCGGCATCGCTGAAAGCGAGTCCGGGTTCGTGCAGAGTCGTCTTTAGCGGTACTTTTTACGCGCCCGCAAGCTGAGCAAATCGGCGCTTTGTCAGTATAGCAAGCTACACAGTCACGACCAGCGCCATCAGGCCCAGTCCGGCAAAGACGAGCGCCGACACGATATGCACCACGCGCAGCGGGATCAGGTGCATGAAACGGCTGCCGAGCCAGACCACAGGCGCATTGGCCAGCATCATGCCCAGCGTGGTGCCGGCCACGACCCAGAAGTAGGCGTCGTAGCGGGCGGCCAGCATCACGGTCGCGATCTGGGTCTTGTCGCCCATTTCGGCCAGAAAAAACACCAGTACCGTGGTGCCGAACACGCCGAAGCGGGGCGGTTTTTTGTCGATATCTTCGTCATCGAGCTTGTCCGGAATCAGCATCCATACCGCCATGGCGATAAAGGAAACGCCCAGAATCCAGCGCAGGGTTTGCGGACCCAGAAAGGTGGTGACCCAGGCGCCCAGCGCGCCGGCCATGGCATGGTTGGCGATGGTGGCCACCAGGATGCCGAAGACGATGGGCCAGGGCCGTCGAAATCGCGCGGCCAGCACCAGCGCAAGAAGTTGGGTTTTGTCGCCCATTTCGGCGAGGGCGACGATGCCGGTGGAGACGAGGAAAGCTTCCATGAAAAAACAGCTCAAGCCGGTTTAAAAAACCAATGACTGCACGACATCCCCGGCCTGAAGCTTTAAAAAGTTCTGGAGGCTGTGCAGTCAAAGGTCTCGCCAGGCTTGAAAAACTGTTTGCGCCATGCCGGCCCTGTTGCAAGGCCAGACAAGTCTGTTGACGCAAACCCCTCTCACTAAAGAAGGGCGGCTACTCCCCAATGACAGCGGACATTATAGAAGCGGCTAAAGCCAGGCGAATCCAGAGGGCTGGCTTCAAGACTGGCAGCTTCACACCGCTAAGGTTCATTTTCACGGCGCATTTCTTGCTTTATTTTGGTGCAATTTTTCGCGTTTGCCTTAAAACGCACCAATAAATCACATTTCATTGAAGAAAGAGCGTTATGGAAGCACTAAAACAGGGCGCAGATGCCTTGTTCATTCTGTTGGGCGGCATCATGGTGCTGGCGATGCATGCGGGTTTTGCCTTTCTGGAACTGGGCACCGTGCGCAAAAAGAACCAGGTCAATGCGCTGGTCAAGATACTGGTGGACTTTTCGGTCTCGACCGTGGTCTATTTTGCCGTCGGTTACGGTGTGGCCTATGGCACCCATTTTTTTGTGGGCGCCGAAGAACTGGCGGCGAAAAATGGCTATGAACTGGTCCGGTTTTTCTTTTTGCTGACCTTCGCGGCGGCCATTCCGGCGATTATTTCGGGTGGCATTGCCGAGCGTGCGCGCTTTTATCCCCAACTGATTGCGACGGCCATCATCGTTGGATTTGTCTATCCGTTTTTCGAAGGCATCGCCTGGAATCATCACTTTGGCGTGCAGGCCTGGATTGAATCGCTGACCGGTGCCGAGTTCCATGATTTTGCCGGCTCCATCGTGGTTCATGCCCTGGGCGGCTGGCTGGCGCTTCCCGCCGTGATCCTGCTCGGTGCACGCAGCAACCGTTACCGCAAGGATGGCGCGATGTCGGCGCACCCGCCGTCGAGCATTCCCTTCCTGGCGCTGGGAGCGTGGATATTGGTTGTCGGCTGGTTCGGCTTCAACGTGATGAGCGCGCAAACGCTCGACAAGATTTCAGGCCTGGTCGCGGTGAATTCGCTGATGGCAATGGTGGGCGGTACGCTGGCCGCGCTGGCCTTTGGCAAGAACGATCCCGGTTTTGTGCATAACGGGCCGCTGGCGGGGCTGGTGGCGGTGTGCGCAGGTTCCGACGTGATGCATCCGCTGGGCGCGCTGGTCGTCGGCGGTGTGGCTGGTGCGGTGTTTGTCGTGATGTTCACGCTGACCCAGAACAAATGGAAGATTGACGATGTATTGGGCGTCTGGCCGCTGCACGGGCTTTGCGGCACCTGGGGCGGGATCGCTGCGGGCATTTTTGGCAGCAAGGCCTTGGGCGGCCTGGGTGGCGTCAGCGTTGGCGCGCAACTCATCGGAACTGCCATGGGCATCACATGGGCCGCACTGATGGGCTTTGTGGTCTATGGTGCGCTGAAGCTCACGCTGGGACTTCGCCTGACCCAGGAAGAGGAGTTTGAAGGGGCTGACCGCTCCATTCATCGCATTGGCGCAACGCCCGAGCACGAAGTCAACTGGTGATTCACTGTTGTTATCCCGGCTATTTCAGAATGGAAGAGCCGCAGCTTGCGGCTATCCACGCCAGTGCCAAAAATCACCTAGGACGCCGGCTATGTCGCACCTGCTGGTGCTGCCGGGAACATCTAGGTAAAAGTACTAGGTGCCTTGGATTTCAAGAAGTAGAGCATAATATGCGTGTGCGAATCCAAAAATTCGCGCATGTTAGGTGATCGGTCAGTTTCGCGCGCTACAGCGGTACGTTTAAGATTTGTTGTGCTTTCGGGACCCCATCGCTTTTATTTTTGTGTTTTAGAGGAGTCCCTTCATGGGCAACAAACTATACGTCGGCAACCTGCCTTACTCGGTGCGTGACGAAGACCTGCAACAATCTTTTGGTCAATTCGGCGCTGTCACCAGCGCTAAAGTCATGATGGAACGCGACACCGGTCGCTCCAAGGGCTTTGGCTTTGTCGAAATGGCCAGCGATGCAGAAGCACAAGCTGCCATCAACGGCATGAACGGTCAGCCTTTGGGCGGCCGTAGCGTTGTCGTGAATGAAGCCCGTCCGATGGAGGCACGTCCTCCACGTACCGGCGGCTTCGGTGGCGGCGGTGGCGGCTACGGTGGTGGTGCTGGCGGTGGTGGCGGCGGATACGGCGGCGGTGGCGGTGGACGCTCTTCCGGCGGCGGCAGCGACGGTGGTTTCCGTAGCCCGTACGGCGGCGGCGGCGCTGGCGGCGGACGCTCCGGTGGCGGCGGCGGTGGTGGACGCGGCGGCTACTAAGCCCTGCTCTTTCGCTGCAGGCTAACTGGCCCGCTTAAAATAGCCTCTTTAGTCTTTGATTGAAGAGTGCTTAAAAAGGCTTCAAAACTTCGGTTTTGAAGCCTTTTGCGTTTTTGAGCACAGAAACCAGATTTTTGATGAACGGCTTGCAGGCGCGCCTATCTTAGAGGCACAGAGCTGGAAGCTGCGGGACGAACTGATGATTTCGGCATCAATACGCCACGAACGCGCCCCGTCAGTACGGCCACCTGGTCGAGGTTGTTGTAAGCGAAGACATTCCCAGTGAACTGGTCCGCTCCACGAATCAGGAGTACAGGCTTATGCGACTGGACACGCTCCTCATTCAAAAAGGCGTGAAGAAACTCACCCCGAAACTCAAGCCGTGGCGCCTCCTTGCCTTGTTCGTTCAGGCTGGCTTCACGTACCACCCGCGCATTGCCAGTCAGTTGAACTTCCGAGCCATCGCCGTTGGAATAGGCCCGGTTGGCAGTAGCCGTGGTAAGTTGTCCATTGATATTGATGCTGTGAATCCTGGCCTGGTCAATTTCCAGAATATCGGTATCGACAAAATGCCGCGCCTCCGTGCCTGCAATTTCGCTTTTAAGCTTGCCGCCTTCGTCAAAAGTTTTGATGGTGAAATTTTGCATGAAGTAATCCACCTCGTGGCTTACTTCCCTGACCGACTCAGGTGCATTGAACGTCGGCGTATTGCGCACCAGCCAATAGGTTCCCAAAGCCAGTGTGCCCATCATCAGCAGCGGCATATAAATAGCCGTTCTGTCCCAGAGAGTCAGAAATTTTCGCCATCCGCTTTTGTGTCGTGTTGATGCGCTACCGGGGCCTTTAAGCTGCTCAGGAAGACTGCTCGTCATGGGACATACTCGCGCAGCAAAGTAGCATAGTGCCCGCTGGCGACAAGCAACACATCACAAAATTCACGGGCTGCGCCCTGACCACCGCAAGCTTGTGTCACATGATGGGCTCGTGCCCTGACTTCCAGATGCGCATTAGCGGGCGCACAACTTAATGCCGAGCGGCTCATGACTGGCAAATCAGGCCAGTCATCGCCCATCGCTGCCGCAGCATTCCAGTCCAGACCCAAGGCTTGCAAGGTCTGTTCGGCAGCAGGACGCTTGTCCTCGGTGCCAAAGTGTGAATGGGTAATGCCCAGCGCCTGAAGCCGCGCGCGCAGCACTGAGCTGTCACGGCCGGTAATGACGACAGGGGTGATACCGGCCTTTTGCAGCAGCTTCAAACCATGGCCGTCGAGTGTATTGAAGCGTTTGATGATCTCGCCGGACGACCTAAAACCATTCAGCCTCCCGGCGTGTTCATGACCATCGGGATACTCCGAAAAATACAGCCCGCCATCGGTCAGCACGCCATCCACATCAAAAAAAGCAACCTTGACGCTTTGCGCACGCAACAGCAGTTCAGGTGGAAAATTCAGGAAAGGCGCTGACCTTGAAGAGGAAAGGAGTGTCATATCAAATTACCTTGGCGCGCATCAGGTCGTTGGTGTTAAGGGCACCGCACAGCGCTCCGGCCTCATCGACCACCAGCACGCTATTGATCTGGTACTGCTCCATCAGCGCCACGGCTTCGACGGCGAGAGAATTGATCCTAACGGTATGCGGACGAGCATGCATCACGTCAGCGGCGGTGAGGCTGCGCAGGTCCACGCCTTTTTCGACCAGCCGGCGCAAGTCGCCGTCAGTGAAAATTCCCAGCACGCGCTGCTTGCCATCCACCACGGCAGAGGCACCCAGGCCCTTGGCGCTCATCTCGCGCATGAGTTCCGTAAAAGAGGTTTGCGGCATCACTTGCGGCACGGCATTGCCGCTGCGCATCACATCACTGACATGCGTGAGCAGCTTGCGGCCAAGCGCACCACCAGGATGCGAACGGGCAAAATCCTCTTCCCGGAAACCGCGCGCATCGAGCAGCGCAACTGCGAGTGCATCGCCCATTGCCAGTTGCACGGTGGTACTGGACGTCGGCGCCAGATTCAGTGGACACGCCTCTCTGGCGACACTGGTATCGAGCGTGACATGGGCCTGTTTGGCCAGAGTGGATTGAGCGCCTCCAGTCATGGCGATGAGAGCGACACCCAGACGGATTAAAACAGGAAGAATTGCGACCAGTTCCTCGCTTTCGCCGCTGTTGGAAATGGCGAGCACCACATCGACCGCCTGGATCATTCCCAGATCGCCATGACTGGCTTCAGCCGGATGCACAAACATGGCGGGTGTGCCGGTAGAAGCCAGCGTGGCGGCAATCTTGCGGCCGATATGCCCGCTTTTTCCCATGCCCATGACGACCACCCGGCCGGGACAGGCGAACATCAGTCCGACGGCTTGAACAAACTCGTCTCCAATCCGGCTCGCCAAGTCCAGTACGGCACCGGCTTCAATTTCAAACGTCTTCCTGGCAAGGCTCAGGGCCTGCCCGGCATTAATATTCGCGGCATCAAAACTGGAGGGTAGGAAGGGTTTCATTGCTGAAACCCCTCCCCCCTAAGAACCGTACGTGCGTCTTTCAACGCATACGGCTCAAGCACAACCACTGATTCGATAGATTTAATAAGGTGCATCCCCTAGTCTATCGCGTCAGATTAAAGTCCCCGTGCAGGGACCGGCTTGGTTACCTCCAAACCCAGGGCGTGGACACGCACATGACATACACGGTGTAGCAACACCCTATTTTTCAATGCATCGCTGCCCCCGAACTGCCGATAGACGATATGGTGGTCGTCGCAGTCCTCAAGGTCATCGATTGGCACCTTGCACAAGGCACAGTCCCCGTTTTGACTTATCCACAGCCTCAAGCGCTGGGCATCACGAATGACTTGCGACATCCGCTTTTCCCGTAGCTGTTCACCGTAAACAAGCCATTCCTTGTCGAAGGGGTTGTATTCCCCCTTGATCTTGACGTGCCGAACAATCGGTGTGTCCGCCAGCTTGATTAGCGCCGGCGGGTCTGACGTTTCATCACACCCATTTTCCTTGGATATGAAGTCCCAGCGTCCATTAGGACGCTTCCAGTAGTGCTCCAGTACCCACTTGGCGCTTTTTCTGGGATGGCGGCGTAGCCCCCAACGCATCAACCGCCAGTAAATGAGGTGGTCTAGCTTGGAGAAGGTCGCTTTCGCCACCACCCCTCTGTGATACGTTGCCCAGCCCTGCAAAAGCGGATTCAGGCGGTGTATCAGCGTTTCCGTTGGCATTGACAGTGAGGTGGCAATGATTTCCGCAACCTTGCCGTAGAACGCTTTCACGTTTTTCTGGCTTGGCTTGATCAACATCTTTTCTCCGTATTTTCGGAAATTCCATCCAAGGAAATCAAAGCCTTGCTCGATGTGTCCGATCTTTGTCTTCTCCTCGGACAGTACAAGTCCCCGCTTGCGCAGGAACTCGACCACCCAGGGTTTGACAGTCGTTTCCAGCAGCTCTTGCGAGTTTCCAGTCACAACAAAATCGTCCGCATAGCGCACTACGTTGACTTTTGCGCTCTCAGCTCGTTTTGCTCCCAGCTTTTGCCTGAGGTGCTTATGCAGCCCGCTTTCCAGCCCGTTAAGGGTGATATTGGCCAGCGTAGGCGAAATGATGCCCCCTTGTGGGGTGCCCATTTCGGTTTGCCTGAAGTGTCCTTTGTCAACGACACCTGACTTCAGCCACTGCGCCAAGATGCGCTTGTCCATGGGTACGTTGTTCATCAACCATTCATGGTTGATGTTGTCGAAGAATCCCTTGATATCCGCATCCAGTACCCATTGGGCCGAAGCTTTTTTGGATAAGCATACAAACAACTGGCTGCGCGCATCATGAGTGGATCGCTCTTTTCTAAACCCGTAAGAGTTCGGATCGGAGTTTCCTTCCACGATGGGTTCCAGCCCGAGCAAATGCAGAGCCTGCATTGCCCTGTCGAACATGGTTGGGATGCCCAGAGGGCGCTCCTTTCCATTTGACTTCGGGATATAAACGCGCCTGAGCGGTGAGGCTCTGTAGCATTCACGGTTCAATCGACACACTGCGTCCCATTTGATTTCCGGCGTGTCCCATAGTTCGCGGTCGATGCCACTCGTCCGCTTCCCTTGATTTGTCGTAACTTTCCTGACGGCCAATGCCTTGGCTTGCCAGGAACGAACGAGACTTCTCTGAAGTCGTGAGACTTTTCGATGATCCTGTTCTTTCTCTGCCTGCGCGATACGCATCTGCGCCTTCCCGACAAACTTCATTACCAGACCCCAATCAATGGAGTGCCAGTTACTGGGTTTGCCCGGAGACGCAGCATCGAAGTCGTGAGTGTTCCCACCCACTTCCGAAATGTTTTCCATACTTTCTCCGGTTTGGTGACCCCAAAACGGAATGCGACCCACGAGGGGCATGCACCCCGTAGGTCGTTTTAAAGTCCGCAGCGGCATTGCGCCGTTGCACCTGTAGCAAGTCAGCCTGCTTTCACAGCAAGGTAAATCTTGAGCCTCTATGCCGTCGATTACAGACGGCCATTCGCTTTTTGCTACTTCCTCTGCCCCCTGCACCATGGCCGTTGCTTGCGCTTCGGTTGCCTGGCGACTGCTTGCGCAGACGCCAGGCGGTACATGGGGTTTACCTCGTTTCCTGATAGACCCGACTGGCTGGCAAGCCAGCGATGGGGTTAGGGACGTTCTATCCGCCGCACGTGTTGGGGAACCCGCTGCAGTCCATGACATGCCGCGGCCTACGTGATGCCTTCTTTGGCTACAGCTCCCCGATTTGCATCGGGAGACAAGCGTAAGCTGTTTAATGCTGACGACGGTTCAGTCGAACGTTCACATATGTTTCCCGTACCCTTTACCTCAGCACTCCCCTGACCTCTTGTTCAGTCAGGATGGACGACCTTCACAGGCCGAACATGCGCATGGATTTGAACCCTTTACGCAGAATGTTTATCCACAGCTTCGCACCCCGCAATTACTCGCGACGCACGTGCAGTTGAGGTCACTTCGTTCCGGAAGTGGTTTCGTAATAAAACAAGGTCTATCAAGCTGGTTGTGCTCAACTTTTATGATGAGTTCGTCTTTGTAAAATTTTGTAAAACAGCCAAAATCTTTTGAATTTTGTTGTTTAACAGTCATTTTTTAGACGAATCTATCCCTGCATTTGCAGCACATTTTATTTTCAGACGGTATTGCTACCGTCTGACTTGGGTTAAACCCAAGTCTAAATATGCCCTTTACAGGGACTTAAATGGCAATCTCCAGAGGAGAAAGCCACTTTCTTTCTTCATTCTGAATAAATCAGAGTTTCGCGACGAGTCGCACCATGGCTGCATTCTATCGATGCCTATAGAAGCCGGCCTTCCAGAAACCTGAAAACCGGCCTGACGCTGGAAATCCATCAGCTACCATCAAAAGATGAGCGCACTTGAGCTAACCCTTTTATATCTACTGGCCTCAGTGCTGGGGGTAGTCATTTGCCGCTCATTTAAGTTGCCGCCCATGCTGGGTTATTTGTCTGTCGGCGTGGTGATTGGTCCGCACGCGCTGGCGCTGGCGCAAAATTCCGACGGAGTGCGCCATCTGGGCGAATTCGGTGTGGTGTTTTTGATGTTTGTGATCGGGCTGGAATTCAACCTTCCCAAGCTGCGCTCGATGCGCCGCCATGTGTTCGGGCTTGGTCTTCTCCAGGTGGCCCTCACCATGGTGCTGGTGACCCTGGGTTCACTTTTTCTGGCTGTCGTGGCACCTGCTCTATGGAACATGCAGTGGCAAACCGCCCTGGCCCTGTCAGGCGCAATGGCCATGAGCAGCACTGCCATTGTGGTCAAACTATTGGCTGAGCGGCTGGAACTGGCCTCCGAGCACGGCAAGCGCATCATGGGCATCCTGCTACTCCAGGATCTGGCCGTGGTGCCGTTGCTGGTGCTGATTCCTGCCTTGGGCTCACCGGCTGACGAGTTGTTCATGGCATTGGGCATTGCCGCCCTGAAAGCGGCCGTGCTGCTGGGCCTGCTGCTGACCGGAGGGCAGCGCGTCATGCGCTGGTGGCTCACGATCGTGGCAAGACGCAAGAGTGAAGAGCTGTTTGTGCTGAATTTGCTGCTGGTAACGCTGGCGCTGGCCTGGCTGACCGAGCTGGCCGGTTTGAGCCTGGCCCTAGGCGCTTTCATCGCCGGCATGCTGATTTCCGAAACCCAGTACAAACACCAGGTCGAAACCGACATCAGGCCTTTTCACGATGTACTGCTGGGGCTTTTTTTCATCAGCGTCGGCATGATGCTCGACTGGCATGAGGTTGTGGATCACTGGGCGCTGGTGCTACTGCTCTTGACGCTGCCAGTATTGTTCAAGCTGATCCTGGTGACTGCCCTGGCACGAGTCCTCGGAGCGACGGCCGGTGTATCCCTGCGCACCGGCCTGTACCTGGCGCAGGCCGGCGAGTTTGGCTTTGTGCTGCTATCCCTGGCACAAGGCAGCAAGCTGGTGCCGCCGGCCCTGATGAATCCCATCCTGGCCAGCATGGTGCTGTCAATGCTGGCCACGCCGTTCATGATCATGTATGCCAACCGCATCGTGATGAAGCTGGTTTCAAGCGAATGGCTGCAACAGTCGCTTCAGATGACAACGATTGCCAGCAAATCAATGAGCGTCAACAAGCACGTCATCATTTGCGGTTATGGCCGATGTGGCCAGAACCTGGGCCGCATGCTGGAGCGCGAAGGCATTCCCTATATCGCGCTGGACCTGGACCCTGACCGGGTACGGCAGGCTGCAGCGGCAGGCAACTCGGTGGTGTTTGGTGACGCGGTTCGGCTACAGGCCCTGATAGCGGCTGGCTTGGCACGGGCCAGCGCCGTGGTGGTGACCTACCTGGACACCGCCAGCGCCTTGAAAGTGCTCGCCAATACACGCACCCATGCGCCCACGGTGCCGATCATTGTTCGCACCGTGGACGACCGTGATCTGGAAAAGCTCAAGGCTGGCGGCGCCACTGAAGTGGTTCCCGAGGCGATTGAAGGCAGTCTGATGCTGGCCAGCCATGCGCTGGCGCTGGTGGGTGTGCCCATGCGCCGAGTGATCCGCGTGGTGCAGGACCAGCGCGATGCGCGCTACAACCTGCTGCGCGGCTATTTTCGCGGTGCGGACGACGACACGGCAGACGAGCTGGAGCAGGAACGCTTGTCCACCGTGACACTTGTTCCCGGGCTCAGTTCAGTCGGCCAGACGCTCGGTGAACTGGCGCTGCACACGGTGGATGTGCGAGTGGTCAGCCTGCGCCGGGGCAATGGAAAAACGCTCAAGGCACTTGAAGAAACCAGCCTGGAAGGCGGCGACACGCTGGTCCTGTCGGGGAAACCGGAAGCACTGGCGCTGGCCGAGCAGAAACTTTTGCGCGACTGAAGGTCACCCCCATCATGCACAAACGAGTGTCAAAGATGCTCCCGAATGGCTTGCATAAAACCATCCTCAATGCAGGTCACCATATTGCGTATTGCTGAGGGCTGGGTAAGAGAATGATTGAGTGACTTCAGTATCTTCAAAATCTAGAAGGTGGGCCGAACGGTGCAGTCCGCTGCTGGCCTTGGTATTCTTTTCGGGTAAAACTGGGGAACTGTGGGCAGAAGCGGCAAGCAGGGCAAGTCGAAAGGCGGCGACTTCATCTGCCTGAATGGGTTCTTGGAGAAACTCCTTCTTGTTGACCGGTTGAGTCGGCAGGGGAAAGACGGCAGACACAGAAGGTGGTGACAGTTTGCTCACGACAGCTATTTCATTGAGCCGCCAGTAAACAGCCGAAACGACGATCTCGTAACGGACCATGGCACGCTGAACAATCAGCGTTTCCAGTTCGGCGGGCTGCAGAACGGCATCACCCTTGCTGCTCGTCAAATCAATCATGACCAGATAGCTACTGCTTCGACGGTCAAGGTCAAGCACTTTGAATTTATAGCTGGAGGACAAAATCCCGGAATGGGTCATGACTTCGCGAATGGCTTCATACAACTGTTCGCGGCTGTCATGGTTTTTTGTTTTAGAACTGCCATCGTCAAGCTCGCCCCTCTGGGCTCCAGCAGGCGGTAACTTGCCTCTCGGCATTGAAGCGTGTTTTGCTTGGCGGGATTTGCCGGAAAACCAGCTGAAAAAGAACATGTAGTCAAACCTGCTGTTGAAAGAAGCGCCTTGATTTAGCTTTTACCGCTGACAGAGTTGGTGCTGTTTTACCCAATCTCGTTTAACTCCTGTCAACCAGTAACGCTTTGTATCATATTTTAATGACCGGCTCTGAAATTCAACAGTGCATGCTTCACGGATGACTGATCAAGTCACAGCGGCCCGTTTTGGCGGAATGCTCAGGCGCTTGGCCATGACGGAGCCCATCGCCAGCGTCAATTCGAGCGCTATGGGACTATGGTGACGTGACAGATCCTTGAAGCGTATCGGCGTGAGGCACCACATTTTGCATGGGCTTGAAGCATGGACTGTCGCCCTGCGCGGCTGATGCGTGAAAAATGAACCTTCGCCCAATACAGTGCCTGAGCCCACCAGGGCCAGGTGCATGTGTGCATTTTCATCCTCTGAATGAGCACTCAAGGTGCCGCTTTCAATGAAATACAAGGTGCAGTCCCGGGCTCCCTGCTCTATCAGGATTTGACCCTTGCTCAAGGGAAAGGGCTGCAGGAAAGCGCCCAAAATAGTCCAGTGCGGCAAGCTGAACTGACAATGCAAGGCATCACTAGACTTACAGCTTGCAACAGCCTGGGCCAGGGTCTGAATATCAAAGCGGATAGCGCCTGGAAGTAGTGCATTCATAGTGAAGTAAAGATACCTTCACACCACCGACAAACGCAGCCATAAAACTTTCACTTACATTGGATACGTTGACGTTTTGGTTTTATGAAGATAAAGAGGGTAGGCAAACTCAATCCAATCAGAAACCGACCCATTTCTCCCGAAAAACCCACGCTATTTCCCGATACAAAACTTTGAAAAAATCTCTCCCAGTAGATCGTCGGCGTTAAAAGCCCCCGTAATTGAACTCAGGTGTAACTGCGCCTGGCGAAAATCTTCCGCCAGCAAATCCAGCGCGGGCACAGTGGCCTGCAGTTGATCCTGGGCTGTCAACAGCTGAATTTGTACGCTGCGCAGTGCGCTCACATGACGCTCGCGTGCCATGAAAACACCTTCAGGAGCCGCTTGCCATCCAACCACCCTCAGCAACTGCTCGCGCAGGGCCTGCAAACCCGCCCCGGTCTTGGCGGAAATCAGCACGCCACCGTTTACCTGACGCAGCAACTCCGGGCTGACCATGTCGGATTTATTCCAGACATCGATAATGGCTGTATTTTTTGGAAGTTTTAAGGCCAATGCGCTTTGCAGACGGGCATCATCAGCTATGTAATTTATAGCATCAAGAGGGCTTTCAGCTATATCCTGACGGGCCAGGTCATGCAAAAACAGCACGGCATCGGCACTTTCAATTTCGGTCCAGGCCCGCTGGATGCCAATTTTCTCGACTTCATCAAGTGCCTCACGCAAACCTGCCGTGTCCACCACATGCAGCGGCACGCCTTCAATCTGGATCAGCTGCGAAACCTTGTCGCGGGTTGTCCCGGCAACGGGTGTCACGATGGCCAGTTCAGCGCCGGCCAGCGCATTGAGCAGCGAGCTTTTGCCGACGTTGGGCTGCCCGGCAATCACGACCTTGATGCCTTCACGCAGAATTGCTCCCTGCGTGGCACGCTGCAGCACGCTGGCCAGCGTTGCCTGCAGGTCCAGCAACTGGCCTTGCGCATCGGCCTGCTGAAGAAAATCAATATCTTCTTCGGGAAAGTCCAGCGTGGCTTCAACCAGCATGCGCAAATGAATCAACTGCTCCAGCAGCATATTGACAGCTTGCGAAAACTCGCCCGACATCGAGCGCGCCGCAGAACGCGCAGCGGTTTCGGTGCTGGCATCAATCAGGTCGGCGATGGCTTCGGCCTGCGCCAGGTCGATCTTGTCATTCAGAAAAGCCCGCTTGGTGAATTCACCCGGCTCGGCAACCCGCAATTGGGCCAGCACCGGTTGACCTGTGGCCGGATCAAGCGCAGCGCCTGCTTCAAGACACCGCGCCAGCAGAAGCTGCAGCACGACCGGGCCACCATGCGCCTGCAATTCCAGCACGTCTTCACCTGTATAGGAATGGGGAGAAGGGAAAAAAATCGCCAGCCCCTTATCGATGACCTGCCCATTGAGATCACGAAAAGGCAGGTAAGTCGCCTGGCGGGGAGAAAGTTCACGTCCACAGAGGGCCTGGACAACCGGGGCGATTCGCTGACCGGAGAGGCGGACAATGCCGACTCCGCCACGACCGGGCGCAGTGGCGATGGCAACGATGGGGTGATGATGACGGGCTAGCATGAAGCCTCAATGCGCAATGCGCAATGGTAAAGGGCCGCTTGGCGGCCCTTTTTGTTATCTGAACTTCGGCAGGTTGAACTGCGGCGGTACACCCATCCGGGTGTTGATGACCCACTGCTGGGTAATCGACAGGATGTTGTTGGTGATCCAGTACAGCACCAGGCCGGCCGGGAAGAAGAAGAACATCACGCTGAAAATAAGCGGCATGAACCACATCAGCTTGGCCTGCATCGGGTCAGGTGGTGCGGGGTTGAGCGCCGTCTGCAACATGGTGGTCAATGCCATCACGACCGGCAGGATGAAATACGGGTCAGGCGAAGACAAGTCCCTGATCCACAAGATCCACGGCGCACCCCGCATCTCGACGCTGGACAGCAGCACCCAGTACAGCGCAATGAACACCGGAATCTGGATCATGATCGGGAAGCAGCCACCCATCGGGTTGACCTTTTCCTCGCGGTAGATTTTCATCATCGCCTGCTGCATTTCCTGCGGCTTGTCTTTCAGGCGCTCACGCATTTCAGTGATTTTTGGATTGATGGCCTTCATCTTGGCCATGCTGGCATACGCCTTGGCGTTCAGCCAGTAGAAAGCGATTTTCAGCAGCAGCACCAGCGCCACGATGGACCAGCCCCAGTTCTGAATGAAGCTGTGCAGTTTGTCGAGCAACCAGTACAGCGGCTTGGCCAGAATCGTCAGCCAGCCGTAGTCCTTCACCAGTTCCAGGCCGGGGGCCAGGGCTTCGAGGACTTTTTCTTCCTGAGGACCGACGAAAAATTTCGAGTCAACGGTTTTCGTCGCACCAGGGGCAATCGGGTCGAGTGGCGTGATCATGCCCACTGCGTACAAATTGGTGTCCACCTTGCGTAAAAACAGGTCGCGTTTCAGGCCATCAGGCAAGATCCAGGCCGACGCAAAATAATGCTGCACCATAGCCACATAGCCATTGGTGGCCTGCTTTTCAACATCCACCTTGTTGTTTTCAATGTCCTTGAATTCAACTTTCTGGTATTTCTTGGCTTCGGTGTAAATGGCCGGGCCGGTAAAGGTGGAATAAAACGATGATTCGCCAGGCGGCTTGTTCCCGTCACGCACCAGCTGCAGGTAAAGCTGCGGGGCGACTGGCGTTGTGCCGGTGTTGATGATCTCGTGGCGTACAGCCAGGTCATAGGCGCCGCGCTTGATAGTGTAGGTTTTGAGCAGCTTTACACCGCCCATATCTGCCGACTCGAATTTGACCTGCAACTCGTTCTGACCGTCCTTGAGGACGCGCTCGCCCGGCACGATGGTCATCAGGGTTTTGTGGGTGGGGAAAGTGCCACCGTTGCTGCCGGCAATCAGGCCGGTCTGCGCCACATAGACACGGTTCGTGCTTTGATCCAGCAGCACAAATCCTTGATCCTTGTGGCTCATGTCCTTGTATTTGTTGAAAGCCGTATGAACCAGCGTTCCGCCTTCGCTGTCAAAGGTCAGGGAAAGTACATCGGTATTCACCGTCAGCTGCTCTTTGGCGACGGACGGTGTGGCCAATGGCGCACCTGCCGGTACCGCAGCTGGGGAGCCAGGCATGACGCCTGCGGAAGGCGATGGCACTGCGGCACTGCCGGTCGAAGGCACAGCATTGGAAGCAGTCGTTTTGGCAGTCTGTGTGCTGGACGGGAAAAAGGTGGCTTTATGGCCATTGAAGACCTGCCACTGATCCCACAACAAGACCATGGAAAAACCAAAAATCACCCACAAGATGGTGCGGCGGATGTCGTTCATGACGGCGTCTTTTTAGAAGGAATGGAAGCCGCAGGCGTGAGCAGGCGGCTGAAAAAAGAAGCAGATTGTGGCGGCGGCACCGGGTCATGGCCACCTTCGCACCAGGGCTGGCAACGAACAAGACGGCGCAGTGTCAGGTAGCTTCCCGTGACCGCGCCATGCTGGCTCAGTGCCAGCAGGGAATAAGCAGAACAGCTGGGCTCAAATCGACAGTTCGAACCCAGCGCGGGACTGATCAGCAGCCGGTAGCCGTTGACCACACCGATCAGAATCATTTGTGGCAGGCGCGTCAGGGTGGTCAGAATTGGGTTCATGCTGCTCTCGCTCCAGCTTGCATCAAGGCCTGAACTTCAGCCCGGACCGCCTGCTTGAGCTGATCAGAAACGGCGCTGACAAATTCCGTGCGGGCAAAACTGCTGCGCAAGCGAACCACAAATGCGGCCTGCGGATACAGCTGAGAAAAATCAGCGCTCACGGAATAAATCTGTCTTTTGATGGCGTTGCGTGTCACGGCACGTTTGGCCCAGCGTTTGGGAACCATCGCACCGATCCACATGTCGTGCAGGTGAAACAACATGGCTGAATCCGCCGTGCTTCCAACCCGAACGGGTACGGCTTTGGCATCCAGCCTATTGCAATGCAAAGCGAAATGTTGCGTTTTTGCAACAATACTTCCAGCCAGTACGGCCTGAAACTGCGCCCGGGTTTTAAGTCGCTGCACTGGCGCCCAGCATCAGCTCAAGAGCGGCAAATTACCAGATCACCTGCAAAGAAAACCAGTTTAGACAGCCAGGCGTTTACGGCCTTTGGCACGGCGGGCAGCAATAACTGCGCGGCCGCCACGGGTTTTCATGCGCGTCAGGAAACCGTGGGTACGGGCGCGCTTGACTTTGGAGGGTTGGTATGTGCGTTTCATGATAAATCCTACTGGCCCTTGCGGGCTTGTTACTGGGCTGTCAGCTGTAAAGCTTCATTTGGCGATTCGAATGATCTTGGTGGCTGTACGAAACCACGGCCAATCTGGCAAGTCTCAACAACCGGCAACACGTCTGCTGCATCCTGGCAAATGAATTCCTAGAATCCACACACAAAGCTGCGCAGGCAGCCTCAAGCCGCTACGAATCGGGAAAACCCGTGATTATCACAGATTTCTCAATACTGGCAACAAGGCAAACGCCTGGATCGGCGCGAAGGCTGAAATGAAATTGCTGGAAGGCACGCCCTTCCCCGTCCTTTCATTTCATTTCATGAACAAAGCGGATGATGATCAGGTTAGGCTGGATCAAACCGGCATGTCTTGCCTGAAATTCCGGGCGCAGGACTTCTTCTATTTTTCTCTTTCCAATCAAGTACTTGGAATTCTTTTCAAGTTGTGCGGCACGGCGCCATACAAGCAGCTTGTCAGCTATGAACAACTTTCAACTCTTGACAACAACCTGTGGATAAGTCATGGGTTGTTAAAAAGTTATCCACATGTTTTCACCTGTCATGTCGCCGCCCTGCTTGATGTCACCTGATCGGCGGGCGATTTTTCAGCGCCCAGGCCGGCAGCATGGATGCTACCTGCTGGTTTTACCGGTGCAGGCCCGTTCGGAAGTCCCTGATGTGTGGATAACTGACCGCCCCGACTACAATTGCGGGTGTTCAAAATTAACAATATCCACAAGCGGCCAGCGGCTGCTTTGCACTTGCATCCGGGACAAAAATCGTC